>NZ_CP071448.1:3915000-4260000 GCF_017352115.1 Flavobacterium endoglycinae | reverse complement strand
ATGAGTTATTAGTTATGAGTTATGAATTATTTCTCATAAGGCCTCAACCTCTAAAATTTCCTTTTCCTTAAGCATTCAACAGTCTTTTTAATTCTTAATCCCCGGTTTTTTTAACCGGAAATTCTTAAAAAGTAGTCCCGGGCAGACTCGAACTGCCGACCCCTACATTATCAGTGTAGTACTCTAACCAGCTGAGCTACGAGACTCTGTTTTACTTAATTCTTTTATCATTTTTTTAAATTAACAGCAAGAGTAATACAATCTTAAGATCCAGAACCTTAAGCGGGCATCTTATTTCCTGGGCGTGTCTCTGACTAACACCCAGGCTCTAGAAAGGAGGTGTTCCAGCCGCACCTTCCGGTACGGCTACCTTGTTACGACTTAGCCCTAGTTACCAGTTTTACCCTAGGCAGCTCCTTGCGGTCACCGACTTCAGGCACCCCCAGCTTCCATGGCTTGACGGGCGGTGTGTACAAGGCCCGGGAACGTATTCACCGGATCATGGCTGATATCCGATTACTAGCGATTCCAGCTTCACGGAGTCGAGTTGCAGACTCCGATCCGAACTGTGACCGGCTTTATAGATTCGCTCCTGGTCGCCCAGTGGCTGCTCTCTGTACCGGCCATTGTAGCACGTGTGTAGCCCAAGGCGTAAGGGCCGTGATGATTTGACGTCATCCCCACCTTCCTCACAGTTTGCACTGGCAGTCTTGTTAGAGTTCCCGACCTGACTCGCTGGCAACTAACAACAGGGGTTGCGCTCGTTATAGGACTTAACCTGACACCTCACGGCACGAGCTGACGACAACCATGCAGCACCTTGTAGACTGTCTTGCGAAAGATCTGTTTCCAAACCGGTCAGTCTGCATTTAAGCCTTGGTAAGGTTCCTCGCGTATCATCGAATTAAACCACATGCTCCACCGCTTGTGCGGGCCCCCGTCAATTCCTTTGAGTTTCAAACTTGCGTTCGTACTCCCCAGGTGGGATACTTATCACTTTCGCTTAGCCACTGAAGTCGCCCCCAGCAGCTAGTATCCATCGTTTACGGCGTGGACTACCAGGGTATCTAATCCTGTTCGCTCCCCACGCTTTCGTCCATCAGCGTCAATCCACCGGTAGTAACCTGCCTTCGCAATTGGTATTCCATGTAATATCTAAGCATTTCACCGCTACACTACATATTCTAGTTACTTCCCGGTAATTCAAGTCCTGCAGTATCAATGGCCGTTCCACCGTTGAGCGATGGGCTTTCACCACTGACTTACAAGACCGCCTACAGACCCTTTAAACCCAATGATTCCGGATAACGCTTGGATCCTCCGTATTACCGCGGCTGCTGGCACGGAGTTAGCCGATCCTTATTCTTACGGTACCGTCAGGCTGATTCACGAATCAGTGTTTCTTCCCGTACAAAAGCAGTTTACAATCCATAGGACCGTCATCCTGCACGCGGCATGGCTGGTTCAGGCTTGCGCCCATTGACCAATATTCCTCACTGCTGCCTCCCGTAGGAGTCTGGTCCGTGTCTCAGTACCAGTGTGGGGGATCTCCCTCTCAGGACCCCTACCCATCGTCGCCTTGGTAAGCCGTTACCTTACCAACAAGCTAATGGGACGCATGCTCATCTTCCACCGTTGTGACTTTAATTACCGGATGATGCCATCCTGTAATACTATGAGGTATTAATCCAAATTTCTCTGGGCTATCCCTCTGTGGAAGGCAGATTGCATACGCGTTACGCACCCGTGCGCCGGTCTCAAGGCCCGAAAGCCCCTACCCCTCGACTTGCATGTGTTAAGCCTGCCGCTAGCGTTCATCCTGAGCCAGGATCAAACTCTTCATCGTATATTTTTTATATTATAATTCGATGCTTACTATCGGTTCTTTTCGAATCTTACCGATTCTATTACCCTTATTTTATCTGTTCTGATTTTCATCAGAACGGCTGTCAATTCAATATGTCTACGAACGTTTTTCTTTTCTTTTCCGCTTGTCTCTCAAAGCGGGTGCAAAACTAAAACTTCTTTTTAAAACCTGCAAGAAAAATTTAAAAAAATTTTGAAACTTTTTTTTCGTCCCTTATTCCTAAATTCTCTGCCGGTATTTCAATGAACTTCGCTTCGTTTGCGGGGTGCAAAGGTAGACTCTTTATTTACATTTCCAAGTCTTTTCAATAAGTTTTTTTCAATCTTTTTTCGGTTTTTCAGCTAACCAACTGACAACATTAAAATTAGAATTTCAAATTTTATTTCCATACAAAAGTATTTTCTTACTTTATCTATTTAAATCCATAAAATACACAATTATTGAGTCGACATTTTGAAATTAAACATTCCAATTACTATTGATAACATGCTATTGAATGCATTAAACATAACAATTAAAAATAATATTTAAAACACACATATTATATTAGAGTAAAGCCCAACTTACTTATTATAGACAATTAAACAATCCGAAGCTTGTTAATCCTCCAAATCATTTAAAATTCAGGTTTAAGTATACATCTCCAATTTATTCAATACTTACATCCTTTATTATTTTTTTCAGTTTAACTCCTTTATCTGATTTATTCAGCTTCTACTTCTTTAAATAATAAATAAAATAAAATAAAAAAAATAATAGACAGACTTGTCTGTTCAATATTTTTTATATCTTTGTCCTATATTTAAATCAATATGAAAACAGCGAGAGAAAGAATTTTAGAAACAGCTTCTGTTTTGTTTCACAAACAAGGATATAATAGTACTGGAATTAATCAAATCATAAGTGAATCAAATGTAGCTAAGGCAAGTTTTTATATGCATTTCAAATCTAAAGATGATTTGTGCATTGAGTTTCTAAACAAAAGACACGATTATTGGTTTTCTGAACTATTAAAATTTACTTCAAAACCGATTGAGCAGACGGAGAAAATAATCGCAGCATTTGATTTCATAATTTATATGAATGAAAATGAAGATTTCCGCGGGTGTAGTTTTTTGAATATTATGTCTGAAATTTCAAAAAATCAGGATAACATCTTAAAAGTTATACAAGCCCACAAACAAGATTTGATTGTTTTTTTTAAAGATTTAATAGAAGACGAATTATTGTCGACACATATATATCTTCTATTTGAAAGTTCGATTATAGAAAGCCAGTTATTCAAATCGAATGAAATCATTAAAAAGTCAAAACTAATAATTCACAACTTATTATAAAATTTTAAAAACATGGAAAAAAAACATCCCCTTCCTCCCTTTACGCTTGAAACAGCAAAGGAGAAAATACAACTTGCTGAAGATGCTTGGAATTCACAAAATCCAGAAAGAATTTCATTAGCTTACACAATAGACAGCGAATGGAGAAACCGTAATCAATTTGTTAACGGACGTGAAGAAATTGTACAATTTTTAGCTGGAAAATGGCAGAAAGAATTCGATTATAAACTTAAAAAAGAATATTGGGCACATACTGATAATCGAATTGCAGTAAGATTCGAATATGAATATAGAAATAAAGAAGGACAATGGTTCAGGGCTTATGGCAATGAAAACTGGGAATTTGACGAAAACGGACTAATGCAGAAAAGATTTGCAAGTATTAATGATCTTGAAATTAAAGAATCAGACAGGCATTTATAATTCAAAAAAATAACCATATAAGACATTTAAGCTTATAACGTAAATATCTTATATGGTTAAATATTAAAATATTCTGAAAGTGATTATTCGATAAAAAGTAATTAAACTATTATTAGTATTTGAAAGATTTAAAGCTGTAGGGTTAACAATTCCCAGCAGTTTTAAAGGATTCAAAAAAGGCGTACGCTCTTTTCTCTGCGTATGAATACGTTGAATTCTGCATTGGAAAAGCACAGTGTCCGCCGTATTTAGGCGTTTCCAAATAGACATATTCACTCGTTTGAGCAATCGCTCTCGGATAACATCTTTCACCCAAAAAAGGATCGTCCAGCGAATTAACAATTAAAACTGGAGTTGTAATATTTTGAAGTGAAAATTCAGGAGAAACGCGCTCATAATAATCGTCACGGCTTGCAAAACCATGAAGCGGCGCTGTAAAATACTGGTCGACTTCATCAAATGAAGAAATATTATCGATCTGATCGCTGTTTATAAAATCAGGGAATTGTTTCGCTTTATGTTTCAGTTTTCTTTTAATGTCGATTGTAAAGTTCTTCAGATAAACTCTGTTGAAACCTTGTTTAAGCACTTCCGCACTAGTCGCAATATGAGTGGGAACTGAAATCGATACAGCCGCTTTTATGCGTTCATCTACTTTGGTCCAGCCTAAATAATTCAACAGCTGAACGCCTCCCATAGAATATCCAATTAGATAAACATCTTCGAATCCTTTTCTCAGAACAAATTGCACTACCTCATCTAAATCATCAACAGCACCGTGATGATAAAGTCTTGGAAGACGGTTCATTTCCCCTCCACAAGTACGATTGTTCCAAGCAAAAACTGAAAAACCTTTCTGCTTAAAATAATCTGCACAACTGTTGTTGTACGTTCGGCGTGAATCACCTTCTAGACCATGGCATAAAATGACTGCTTTTTTTGAATCATTTATAATGAAATCAATGTTGATAAAATCGCCGTCATTCAATTCCAATTTTTCTCTAGTGTATTCTGGAACTTCAAACTTTTTAAACAAAGCTGCATAAATAGTCGAAACATGTCTGTTGCGATGAATAATAGGTGGAAAGATATATTCTGATTGTTCAATTATTGGCATGACAAAAAGTTTTTACAATGCTTATACAAATCTAAGAAATCAATCAATATGTAGTGTAATACTGTCAATTTTTATTTCTTTTTTATGAGATTTTTAAACATTCATAAATTTCGTGTGCCAAAAATTTCAAAAACTGAATTCCAAATTCCAAAAAAAGGCTGGAATTTGGAATTTAAAATTTTGAGCTTAATTTTTAAAAACTCTTTTCTTATTTCACTACAGTAGCTTCCAATTCTACTTTTAAAGTTTCAAAAAGGCTTTTTACTTCCAAAACGGTGCTTGATTGTTTAATTTGATGTTTTTGAATCCACGTTTGTACAACATCAAAATTTTCAAAAAATGAAGCTGAATCGGTTGTATAGATATTAAGCCTTACTATATTTTTAAGTTCATAATTGGCTGTGAGAATTACTTTTTCTAGATTTTCAATAGTCTGAATTATCTGAGTTCTCATATCTGCCGTACTTGAAATTCCGTTGTCATCAATAGCTGTTTGTCCCGAGACATATAAAGTTCCGGCAACATTTGTAACTTCTACCGCTTGAACATAATTTCTGGCATCCTGCCATTTCCAAGGATTAATTGCTCTTTTTTCCATCTTGTATTTTTTTTAATTAACAGATGCAAAAATCAGCACACTTTGCTTTTTAGAGGTGTGATAAATATCACTATTTTAAAATACGAATTAAAAAAGACGGCTTAGCGTTTCGCGCGAAACTCCTAAATAAGAAGCCAGCGAAGATTTAGGAACTCTTTGCAGTAATGATGAATTTTTAAGCAGTAACTGTTCGTACCGTTCCCGAGCATTTGAAGTTAAAAAGGATAAAATACGTTGCTGTGAACCAATGTGACCTGCAATTGATTTTCTAAGAAAGAAGCGTTCCATCTTAGATAAATCCGAACAAAGTTTTTCAAAATTTTCTAGAGAAAGACTATATACAGTTGTATCTTCTATACATTCTAATGTCAATTGGGATTTACTTTGTGTATAAAAAGCCTGAAAATCAGTTTCCCACCAGTCTTCCATTGCAAACGAAACAATATGTTTTCTGGCGTCTTTATCTTCATAAACTAGTTTAATAAGTCCTGAAAGCACAAAATAAACTTCTTTTACTTCGTTTCCTTCTTCAATAATGAAATCTCCTTTACGGAAATTTTTTACTTCGAAATGAGAAACGATAAAAACAGCTTCTTCATCGGTTAAATCAACAACTTTTTCAATATGCGATCTCAGAAATTGTTCAGGGTTATTCATGAAAATAATTTTAGAGTAAAAGTAAATATTAATCTCATTTAGAAACAAAAAATCCAAACTCCAATTAAATTGGAATTTGGATTTCAAATATTGTAGTTTTAAAACTTATTAGTCCAAAACAAAACTTACGCTTACATTGGCTGTAATTTCGATTTCTCCAATTGCCAATGTTTGGTTTGAAGCACCTGATGCATCCATCATTTCGGTTTTCATCGCTGCGTACATTGGTCTTGGCTGATAAACCTGAGAATTATCAGAAATAGTAAATGCTTTCCCTACTTTTTGACCTAAAACAGATACATACTCTTCAGCTTTCAATTTAGCATCTTTGATCGCTATTTTTCTAGCTTCAGACTGGTATTGAGCCAATTTAGAAGATTCAAAAGAAACATTATCAATTCTGTTGATTCCTTGTTGTACCAAACCTTCCATTAATTCATCGTATTTAGTCAAATCTTTTAATACGATTTCAACAGTTTGAGTGGCATTGTAGCTAGTTTTCTTTTTCTCGTAGTCGTACTGCGGATTAAGAGCTACTTGTTTTGTTTTAAAATCAGCTGTTGGAACATTCATTTTTTTGATGAATTTCAAAACAGCATCCATTTTTTCGTCATTTTGTTTTTTGACATCTTTAGCATTATTCCCTTTAGTTTCAACAGTTGCTGAAATACAAACCTGATCAGGTGCTACTTTTACTTTTCCTTCCCCGTTAACGTTGATTAATGGGATTTGTTTTATTTCTTGGCCGTAAGACATAGTCATAAACATGATTGTTAAAAATAATACTAGTTTTTTCATTTTTTGTGATATTTAAATTATTTGATAAAGGCATTTCAAAAGTTATGCCAGCATTACAATTTTCCCAATTTTGCCATTCCAAAAAGTATAATAATTGGAACAGCCAATAAAATCGTCATTAAACTGTGATCTGTAATTAATGACGGCATTTTTATTAAAGTAATCAGATATCCTCCTACAGCACCTCCAAAGTGAGCCGTATGTCCTATATTATCATTTTTTGCTTTCATTCCGTAAATTGAATACAATAAATATAAAATTCCGAAAACATATGCCGGCATTGGAATAACATAAAAAATTCCAAGCATCATATCTGGCTGTAATAAAATTGCCGAATACAAAACTCCAGTTACAGCACCAGATGCCCCCACTGCACGATAGCTGTAATCATCTTTATGGAATAACATCGTCAGCAGACTTCCGAAGATTAAACTTCCGAAATAAACCAGAACAAAAGAAAAATCACCAAGTGCATCCGAAACCACTGGAGCAAACATCCAAAGCGTATACATATTAAACACCAAATGCAGGATATCAACATGTAAAAATCCAGATGAAAGCATTCTGATTTGTTCTCCCGCTCGAATGCTTCCTATATGAAATTCATACTTTCTAAAAAATGCATAATCGTTAAAACCTTTATAACTAAAAAGAACGTTGGCAACAATAATTCCAATTAAAATGGTATTCATAAATAATGTTTAATGTGAGATGTAAATATAGTTATATTCGGACATAAGTTTTAGATCCAAATTCAAAAATATCTCTCATTACCCATTTTTACGTTATATTTGCAGAAAAAATATTAGATGCAATTTATTGTTTATATACTAGCCTATCCACTTCTTTGGCTAATCTCTATACTTCCTTTCCGAATATTTTACTGGTTTTCAGATTTTGTGTATTTCATCATTTACAGAATCATTGGTTACCGTAAAAAAGTGGTTCGCGAAAATCTCGCACTTGCGCTTCCTCATTTAAGTGCTGCTGAAAGAAAAGAAATAGAAAAAAAATTCTATCAGCATATGTGCGATATGTTTTTGGAGATGGTAAAAACAATGAGCATTTCTCCAGAAGAAATGGAAAAAAGATTTCATGTAACGAATATCGAATTGGTTCAAGATTATGCAAGAAAAGGCAAAAGTGTTATTCTAGTTGCTTCTCATTATGCTAGTTACGAATGGCTTTTAACTATTAATCCAAAATTAGGTTTTCAAGGAATTGCTGTTTATAAAAGACTTGCCAATCCGTATTTTGATAAGCTGATTCGAAAAATCCGTTCGAAATATAAAACCGAAATGATCGAAACTAGACAAGCAATTCCAACAATGGCTCAAAACCAAAGAAGCGGAAAATTAAGCATGTACGGTTTAGCAAGTGATCAGTCACCAAAATTGGATAGAATTTTCCACTCGATGAAATTTATGGGTGTTGAAGTCCCTGTACATACCGGTGCCGAAATGCTGGCTAAAAAATATGATTTAAGTGTCATTTCTGTACAAGTACGTAAAGTGAAAAGAGGATATTATGAAGCGACTTTTGTACCAATAGCAGATGATCCGAAAGAATATAAGGATTTCGAAATCACCGAAAAATATTTAAAAGGAGTCGAAAAGCAAATTTATGAAGCTCCTGAGTTTTATTTATGGACTCACAAAAGATGGAAACATCGTGTAAAATAAAAAAATCTAAAAAGTCTGAAATGCAATTGCTGTTTTTCAGACTTTTTCTTTTTAGAAAATAAAACTGTTTTAAAGAAATACCTCTTTTGAAGTATTCTGAAATCGTTTGATGTGTTTTTGTAATGATTTTTTTATTCTGATAAAAAACAGAAACCCTATACATTTGAAATAACTAAATAATCAAAACCTACTAAATCATTAACCATGATCAAAAAGCTACTTTTTACATTATTAACCTTAATTTGTTCGGCAATTGTATTTTCTCAGAGTCCTAAAAGAGGAATTGCATACGGAAACAATTCTACTGCCGATTTACAGGCTTTAAAACCCGGAATTTCGTGGTGGTACAATTGGGGATCTCTTCCTGAAAATGACGTTAATGCTAATTATGCTTCGCTTGGCTTAGAATATGTTCCAATGGCTTGGGGAAAAGTAAACGATGGCGATGTACAAGCCTTTATTGACCGTATTAAACCGGGAGCTAAATATCTATTAGCGTTCAATGAGCCTAATTTTACTGATGGCGCTCGCTTAACACCTCAGGAAGCAGTAAATGCATGGAAAAATGTTGAAAAAATTGCCGCAGCTAAAAATCTAGAAATTGTGAGTGCTTCTCCGGCTTATAATGGTCCTAATAACTATGGCGGTTACAGCGATCCAGTAGCGTGGCATAACCAGTTTTTTCTTTTATGTCCAGACTGTAAAGTCGATTATATTGCTTTTCATACGTATGATAATACAGCAGGAGCTGTTATTGGTGTAACAGGACTTTTAAAAAACTTTAATCGTCCGGTTTGGGTAACTGAGTTTGCAAACAGAGTTATTCAAAGTGAAACTGATAAAATTAACTTCATGAAAACCATCGTGAGCAGTTTTGAAAACGATCCTGATATTTACCGATATTCTTGGTTTACAGGACGTGTTCCTTCTGATTGGACTGATATGCTTGAAGGACAATTACTAAGCCCAGCTAGTGGTGTTTTAAAACCAATTGGAACGGCTTATATCAACGAAAGTTATACTTCTAAAAAAATGAGTGTGCCAGGAAGAATTACTGCTAATAAACATTATAGAAGAAAAGGAACAGGATTGCAAAACACAACCGATTCTGGAACTGGACAAAATGTTTGTTTTATAAACAATGGAGACTGGAATGAATTTATGCTCAATGTAGCCGATGCAGGAGTTTACAATTTAACTTTTAGAGTTGCTTCACCAACAAACACTGGAAAATTTGATATTCTGGTAAATAATGTAGCAGTAAAAACAGACGAGACTTTTCCACCAACAGGAGACTGGCAAACTTATGCTGACAAAGTTGTAAACGGAATTACACTACCAAAAGGTGAAGTATACCTTAAAATTAAATTCAAATCAAACGATATGAATTTTAATTATATTGATGCTGTAGTTTCTAATTTAGGAGTAAACGATCACCAAAAAGAAAATGGTTCTTTCACTATTTATCCAAATCCGGTAAAAACCCAATCAACGCTTCATATAAAATCACATATAACAGAACCATTGACGATCAAAATTGTTGATATGAAAGGAGATATATGTTTTTCTTCAGATGATTATTTTACAAATGAAGATATTAAAATTGGCGATAAACTCGCGCCGGGAGTATATATCGTAAACGTTTCTTACGGAAACATCAAAAAATCAATTAAGATTATTAAGAACTAACTTTTAATACCAAATAGAAAAAGCCTCTTTCGAAATTTTCAAAAGAGGCTTTTTATGTTTAAAGAATTGAGATTAAATTCCAGCAATTACTTTTATTTCGTCAATAATTCTAAGTGCTAATTTATCAGCAGCATCTTGAGAAGGCGCTTCTGTATAAATACGAATAATTGGTTCTGTATTTGATTTTCTTAAATGAACCCACTCTGTTGCAAAATCAATTTTTACTCCATCGATTGTTGAGATATCTTCGTTTTTATATTTATCTGTCATAGCAGCTAAAATTGCATCAACATCAATCTGCGGTGTTAATTCAATTTTATTTTTGCTCATATAATATTCAGGATATGAAGCTCTCAAAGCAGCAACTGATGTTTTTTTGTTTGCCAAATGTGTTAGGAACAAAGCGACACCTACCAAACTATCTCTACCATAATGAAGCTCAGGATAAATAATTCCGCCGTTACCTTCACCGCCAATAACAGCATTATTTTTCTTCATTAATTCAACTACATTCACCTCGCCTACTGCACTCGCCTCGTAGCTTCCGCCGTGCGCTTTAGTAACATCTCTTAATGCACGAGAAGATGACATATTCGAAACTGTATTTCCTGGAGTTTTGCTTAAAACATAATCCGCAACAGCAACCAAAGTATATTCTTCACCAAACATTTCACCATCGTCACTAATAAAAGCTAGACGATCTACATCTGGATCAACAACAATTCCTAAATGTGCTTTTTCTTTTACCACTAATTCTGAAATATCAGTTAAGTGTTCTTTTAAAGGCTCTGGATTATGAGGGAAATGTCCGTTTGGTTCACAGTACAATTCTACTACTTCAACTCCCATTTGTTTTAATAGTTTCGGAATAATAATTCCACCTGATGAATTTACACCATCAACCACTACTTTGAATTTTGCTTCTTTTACAGCCTGAATATCAACCAAAGGAAGATTTAAAACTTCATCAATATGAATATCCATATAAGCATCATTTGGAATAATTTCTCCTAAACTATCCACATCCGAGAAATCAAAAGCTTCGGCTTCGGCAATTTCAAGAATTTTAGCACCATCGGCACCACTTAAAAATTCGCCTTTTTCATTTAAAAGCTTTAGAGCATTCCATTGTTTTGGGTTGTGTGATGCTGTTAAAATGATTCCACCATCAGCTTTTTCAAGCGGAACAGCCACTTCAACCGTAGGCGTAGTAGAAAGTCCAAGATCGATTACATCGATTCCTAAACCAATTAAAGTATTTACAACTAGATTATGAATCATTGGTCCTGAGATTCTTGCATCACGGCCAATTACAACTGTTAGTTTTTCTTTTGAAGTATTGTTTTTCAGAAAGGTTCCGTATGCCGAAGCAAATTTTACAGCATCAACTGGAGTCAGGTTATCTCCTACTTTCCCCCCAATCGTTCCTCGAATACCTGAGATAGATTTTATTAAAGTCATTTCTGTGAGTTATGGTTATTTTTATTACAAATATAAAAAAGTTACCAAGGTTCTAAGATACTAAGCGGTTAAGTTTTTTTCTTATTAAAAAAATTAGAGGCTAAATCACTTAAAAACACTACGATTTCAAAATAATCGTTAATTATTAAAACCGAAAGGTTTATATTATAATAAAATCATCTGAAAAAGTTTTCATACTTTTACTAAATAACTTAGCGCCTTTGTATCTTTAAAAATGAATTTCCTTGCCCATATATATCTTTCCGGCGATAATGATTTAATCAAAATTGGCAATTTTATGGCCGATGGCATTCGCGGAAAACAATTTGAACACTTTCCCGAAGATGTTCAAAAAGGAATTCTTTTACACAGATTTATAGATACTTATACTGATTCTCACGATATTTTCAGACAAAGCACCAAACGTCTTCATGAAAAATACCACCATTATTCGGGCGTCATTGTAGATATTGTTTATGATCACTTTCTGGCCAAAAACTGGACACAATATTCAGATGAAAAGCTGGAAACTTTCATCAATCGATTTTACAATTCGCTTCATGATAACTACGACATTTTAACCGAAAAAACACAGGGATTAATGCCGTATATGATCGAGAGAAACTGGCTTCTAAGTTATCGTACGGTTGAAGGAATCCATCAAATCCTGACCCAAATGGATCGAAGGTCTAAAAATAGGTCTAAAATGCAGTTTGCCAGCGAAGAATTAAAAGAATTTTACAATGAATTTGAACAGGAATTCACCACTTTCTTTGAAGATCTGCGACAACAAGCCAACCAAAAGCTACTTACTTTATAAAATCAACCGGTTTTAAAACATACTCACTATGAAAAAAATTTCTCTGTTATTTTATTTCGTAACCATCTCTAGTTTTGCGCAGCAAACGGCGGCGCCAACAGGTTTAACAGCTTCAAAAGCAATGGTCGTTTCGGCTCGCGAAGAAGCTTCAAAAATTGGTGTTGAAATCATGAAAAAAGGCGGAAATGCTTTTGATGCCATGGTAGGAACCGAATTAGCACTAGCAGTTGCTTATCCGTTTGCAGGAAACCTTGGCGGCGGTGGATTTATGGTTTATCGAAAAGCAAACGGAGAAGTTGGAACCTTAGATTATCGCGAAAAAGCACCAATGGCAGCTTCTAAAGATATGTTTCTGGATAAAGAAGGAAATGTAATAAAAGGAAAAAGTACCGATAGTCCGCTTGCGATTGGTGTTCCGGGAACTATTGCCGGTGTTTTTGCCGTTCATAAAAAATTGGGCTCGCTGCCAATGTCAGAAATTTTAAAACCTGTAATTGCGCTTGCAGAAAAAGGAGTTGTTGTAACTCAAAAACAACAAAAACAATATGATTCCTATCATGACGCTATTGTAAAAGCAAACGGTCCAAACGGATTCATGTCGAAAAGTTATAAAGAAAATGATACTATAAAATATCCTGCTCTTGCTAATACTTTAAAACGAATTTTAAAAAATGGGAAAGATGAGTTTTACAAAGGAAAAACCGCACAGATTCTTGTTGACTATTTAAAGAAAAAAGGCGGTATTATTACACTTAAAGATTTAGCATCTTACGAAGCAAAATGGAGAAAACCATTGCAGTTTACTTATAAAGATTTAAAAATTACTTCGATGCCGCCTCCAAGCAGCGGTGGAATTTGTCTGGCTCAGATTATGAAGATGATTTCCCCTTTCTATCTTTCAAAAATGGGGCATAATTCAGAACAATCTATACAGGTAATTGTAGAAGCTGAAAGAAGAGCTTACGCAGATAGAAGCCAGTTTTTAGGAGATCCTGATTTTGTAAAAATTCCAATTAACGGACTTTTATCGGATGCATATTTAAAAGAAAGAATGTCAACTTTTGATTCAGAAAAAGCTTCTCTATCTTCAGAAATAAAAGAAGGAAAAGTGACGTATAATGAAAGCACCGAAACGACACATTACTCAATTGTAGATTCATTTGGAAATGCCGTTGCCGCTACTACAACGCTTAATGATGGTTTTGGTTCGAAATATTACTGCGATGAATTAGGTTTCTTTTTAAACAACGAAATGGATGATTTCAGTGCCAAACCGGGTTCTCCAAATATGTTCGGATTAGTTGGAAACGAAGCCAACAGTATTGCGCCACAAAAAAGAATGTTGAGTTCTATGACGCCAACGATTGTAGAAAAAAACGGAAAACTTTTTATGGTTGTGGGTTCTCCTGGAGGTTCAACAATCATAACTTCTGTTCTTCAAACCATTTTAAATGTTTACGAATACAATTTCAGCATGCAGGAAGCAGTAAATGCACCTCGTTTTCATCATCAGTGGCTGCCGGATTTAATTACTTTTGAACCAAATGCTTTTAGTCCAAATACTTTAGACAGCCTGAAAGCTAAAGGCTACCTAATCAATGAGAAAACAACTCCTGTAATTGGAAAAGTAGATGCTATTTTAGTTTTACCAGACGGTAAACTAGAAGCAGGAGCTGATTTTAGAGGCGATGACAAAGCAGCTGGATTTTAAATTAAAAAGTTTTTGCTTGAAAAATTAGACAAAATCGAATGTTTACACTTAAATTTGTATTCTCGGTAAATTTTTTAAAAAATAATGATAAAAAAACTTTTTCAAAGACTAGAAAGCATAATTGCTTTATCGCAATCTATATTGACGCCAAAGCAATTTATTTTTTTATCAAGCGTATTGGTTGGGATTTCATGCGCATTTGCCGTAATTGTCTTAAAAACTTTTGCTCACAGCGTTTTTTCTTTTGCCACTTATATTAACGGAATTTTAAAATTGAGTTTCATTAACAGTATTCTTCCCATTATTGGAATTGTACTGACCGTTTTTGTAGTTAAAAAAGTTTTAAACGGAACTATTCAAAAAGGGACTTCTCAAATTTTATATGCGGTTGCCAAAAAAGCAAGTATCATTCCGAAAAAACAAATGTATGCGCAGATTATAACCAGCTCCTTAACTGTAGGTTTAGGAGGATCTGCCGGATTAGAAAGTCCTATCGTAATTACCGGAGCTGCATTTGGCTCCAATTATGCACAAAACTATAAATTAGCGTATAAAGATCGAACATTGCTAATTGGCTGTGGAGTTGCTGCTGGAATCGCTGCCGCTTTTAATGCTCCAATTGCAGGTGTGCTTTTTGCCATCGAAGTATTGTTAGTCGATGTGAGTATTTCTGCTTTTACACCTATTATGATTTCTGCCGCAACAGGTGCTTTAGTATCTGCAATTGTGTTAGACGAATCGATCCTTCTATCTTTCAAAAAACAAGAAAATTTCGATTATCACAATATTCCTTTTTATGTCGTATTAGGAGTTTTAACAGGGCTTGTAGCCATTTACTATTCAAGGAATTTCCAGAGAGTTGAGCATTATTTTGCCAAACAACAAATTGGTACTTATAAAAAAGCCTTAATAGGTTCGTCACTTTTAGCATTATTGATTTTTATTTTTCCAACACTTTTTGGTGAAGGGTATGAAAGCATTAAAATTTTATCTGAAGCAAATCCAGGCCAATTACTAAACAACACTTTATTTGGTGATTTTAGAAACAATGAATGGGTATTGCTTCTCTTTGTTGGGGCAACCATGATGGTAAAAGTATTTGCATCGGGACTTACAATTGGAAGCGGTGGTAACGGAGGAAACTTTGCCCCTTCTCTTTTCTTAGGATCGTATCTGGGATATTTTTTCTCCAAATTAATAAGTCTCACAGGTTTATCGCATTTACCCATCAGCAATTTTACAATGGTTGGAATGGCAGGAATTTTAAGTGGTTTATTTCACGCACCGCTGACAGCCATATTCCTTATTGCCGAAATTACAGGAGGTTACGGATTAATGATTCCGCTTATGATTGTTTCGTCTATTAGTTTTGCTATTTCTAAACGATATGAAAAATATTCGCTTGACGTAAAAAATCTAGCCAAAAAAGGTCATGCTTTTACCAGCAATAAAGATTCAAACATTTTATCTACTCTGGATATTGACACGATCATTCAATGTGATTATTTAACCGTTCATCCAGAAGAAAATCTAAGCAAACTGGTTGATCTTATTTCACATTCTAATCAAGTCGTTTTTGCTGTTGTTAATGATGAAAAAGATTTGGTTGGTGTGGTTCATTTCAACGATATCCGTGAAATCATTTTCAATGCATATCGCGTAAAATACACACAGATAAAAGACGTCATGAAAACTCCTGCTGAAATAATTCTATCACACGACAGTATGGAAGTTGTAATGACCAAATTCGAAAGATCTAAAACTGCATTTCTTCCTGTTTTACGAAATGAAAAATACTTCGGTTTCATTTCAAAATCTATAGCATTAGAAGCCTACAGAATGAAACTGCGTTCAATGACAATTGAATAAAACATTTTTTGAAGATCTTAATCTGCGACTTCATTTTGTTACTATTTGTAACATAAACTTTTACGATCGAGTACAAAAAGAACAAATCAAAGTGGTAACTTTGCGTTTTTGCTAAAATTTATGTTAGATAAAGACAACACTATTGAAGTTCTTGGTGCAAGAGTTCATAATCTAAAAAATATTGACATTTCCATTCCGCGTGAAAAATTGGTTGTAATTACCGGTTTATCAGGTTCGGGAAAATCTTCTTTGGCATTTGATACTATTTATGCTGAAGGACAGCGTCGTTATGTTGAAACTTTTTCGGCGTATGCCCGACAATTTCTTGGCGGTTTAGAACGTCCAGATGTTGATAAAATCGACGGTCTTTCGCCGGTAATTGCTATTGAACAAAAAACGACCAGTAAAAGTCCGCGTTCTACCGTAGGAACTATTACTGAAATATATGATTTCCTTCGACTTTTATACGCTCGTGGCGCTGATGCTTACAGCTACAATACAGGCGAAAAAATGGTTTCGTATTCTGATGAGCAGATTAAAAATCTGATTATTCAAGATTACAAAGGGAAACGCATCAACATTCTTGCTCCGGTCATTAAAGCCAGAAAAGGTCATTACGCCGAATTATTCCAACAAATCACCAAACAAGGTTTTTTAAAAGTCCGTGTAAATGGTGACGTTCAGGATTTAATTGCCGGAATGAAGCTTGATCGTTATAAAACACACGACATTGAAATTGTAGTTGACAGAATGGTTATCGAAGATAATCCGGACACCCAGAAAAGATTGGCCGAAAGTATCAATACAGCCATGCATCATGGTGAAGATGTTTTGATGATTTTAGATCAAGATTCTAATGAAGTACGTTATTTCAGCCGAAACTTAATGTGTCCTTCAACGGGAATTTCATATCAAAATCCAGAACCAAATTTATTTTCATTCAACTCTCCCAAAGGAGCTTGTCCACATTGCAACGGATTAGGAACAGTTCATGAAATTAATGTAAAAAAGATTATTCCAAATCCTAAATTATCGATTAAGGCCGGTGGTTTTGCTCCTCTTGGCGAATATAAATCATCATGGATTTTCAAACAATTAGAAACTATTGGAGAAAAATTCGGTTTCAAACTTACTGATCCAATCGAGAAAATTCCTGAAGGAGCTATGACCATGATTTTACATGGCGGAAAAGATAAATTTTCGATCAACTCAAAAGATCTTGGCGTAACAAGAGAATATAAAATTGATTTTGAAGGAATTTCAAATTTCATCAAAAATCAATATGACGAAAGTGCCTCTACAACTTTAAAACGCTGGGCTAAAGATTTCATGGATGAAATTGCGTGTCCTGTTTGCGAAGGCTCTCGTCTTAAAAAAGAAGCTTTATTCTTTAGAGTAAATGAAAAAAATATCACCGAATTGTGTGATATGGACATTTCAGATTTAACAGCTTGGTTTTTGGATTTAGAAAATCATTTAACCGATAAACAGCTTTTAATTGCTTCTGAAGTAGTAAAAGAAATCAAAGACCGTTTGAACTTCTTAATGAATGTTGGTTTGAATTATCTGGCTTTAAGCCGAAGTTCAAAATCACTTTCTGGAGGTGAAGCACAGCGTATTCGTCTGGCAACCCAAATTGGTTCGCAATTAGTAGGTGTTTTATATATTTTGGATGAACCGAGTATTGGTTTACACCAAAGAGACAATGAAAAACTGATTCATTCATTAGAACAATTACGCGACATCGGAAACTCGGTTATTGTAGTCGAACACGACAAAGACATGATTGAAACAGCCGATTATGTAATTGATATTGGTCCAAAAGCTGGTAAATACGGTGGACAGATTATTAGTACCGGAACGCCAAAAGAAACTTTGGCTTCAGACACCATTACTGCTCAATATTTGAACGGTAAAATGAAACTGGAAATTCCGAAAGAAAGAAGAAAAGGAAACGGAAAATTCTTGAAACTAACAGGAGCTACTGGAAATAACCTAAAAAATGTTTCTATAGAAATTCCTTTAGGACAATTGATTTGTGTAACAGGGGTTTCTGGAAGTGGAAAGTCAACTTTGATTAACGAGACGCTCTACCCTATTCTAAATGCTCATTATTTTAATGGTGTAAAAAAACCACAGCCTTATAAAAAGATTGAAGGTTTAGAACATATAGACAAAGTAATCGATATTGACCAAAGTCCGATTGGTCGTACGCCACGTTCAAATCCCGCAACCTATACAGAAGTTTTCACTGAAATCAGAAATCTATTTACAATGACTTCTGAAAGTATGATTCGCGGTTACAAAGCCGGACGTTTCAGTTTTAACGTAAAAGGCGGACGCTGCGAAACGTGTGAAGGTTCTGGTGTAAGAACAATCGAAATGAATTTCCTTCCAGATGTTTATGTAGAATGTGAAACGTGTCAAGGAAAACGTTTCAATAGAGAAACACTGGAAATTCGATACAAAGGAAAATCAATTTCGGATGTTTTGGATATGACGGTTGACGAGGCCGTTCCGTTCTTTGAAAACATTCCGAAGATTTACAGAAAAGTAAAAACCATTCAAGATGTTGGTTTAGGATATATCACGCTTGGCCAGCAAAGCACAACACTTTCTGGCGGTGAAGCGCAGCGTATTAAATTAGCCGGAGAATTATCTAAAAAAGATACGGGAAATACGTTTTACATTCTGGACGAACCAACAACCGGACTTCATTTTGAAGACATTCGCGTTCTAATGGACGTTATTAATAAATTAGTCGATAAAGGAAATACCATATTGGTTATCGAACATAATATGGACGTTATCAAACTTGCAGATTACATTATCGATATTGGTCCAGAAGGAGGAAAAGGCGGCGGACAATTGGTTGCCAAAGGAACTCCAGAAGAAGTGGCGCAGAACAAGAAAAGCTATACTGCTAAGTTCTTAAAGAAAGAATTAGAATAAAACTAAAAGGGATAAAGCAATTTATCCCTTTTATATGAATTGGAATTTAATTTTACTCCATAAGTAAATTTCGTAGAAACAAATCCATTTTGCCACAACAATTTTAATAGATTTAAGGTTATTGAATCGCCCCTATTCAGTTCCGTAAGAACAAAACTTTTTTCCAGAAATATTCTTTTTTAAGATATTGATAATGAATCAAAAAACTCAAATTGATTATTATCATAAGATTACTTTTGGATTATAATTTGTGTTTCCTGTAACAATTCTAGAAAAAAGAGTTAATTTAGTATCCGCTTTTTTTGAAAAAATCAAGTATTAAAAAAAGTTAGAGCGATATCGAAACAGCTCTTCCAAAACAAAAACAATGAAATAAAATAATAAATTAAAATACCTAAAATGAGATTAGAAGATTTTGATAATGATGAAGATAAAGTAATCCAAGATAGTTTAAAGCAAAAAACCTGGAATGAAATTAAAAGTAATGACAGCTGGGCGATTTTTAAAATTATGGCTGAGTTTGTTAACGGTTACGAAAGCATGGGAAGAATTGGTCCTTGTGTTTCTATTTTTGGATCGGCGAGAACAAAACCAGATGACAAATATTATTTATTAGCCGAAAAAATTGCTTTCAAAATCAGTAAAGCTGGTTATGGTGTAATTACAGGCGGTGGTCCCGGAATTATGGAAGCCGGAAATAAAGGCGCACATTTAGGAGGCGGAATTTCGGTTGGTTTGAATATCGAACTTCCATTTGAACAGCATTTCAATCCATACATTGACCACGATAAAAATTTGAATTTCGATTATTTCTTTGTGAGAAAAGTAATGTTTGTTAAATATTCTCAAGGATTTGTGGTAATGCCAGGTGGTTTTGGAACCTTGGATGAGATGTTTGAAGCAATAACTTTGATACAGACTAAGAAAATTGGGAAATTTCCAATTATTTTAGTTGGTGTTGAATTCTGGTCTGGTTTGATCGAATGGGTAAAAACAGTTTTAGTGGAGAAAATGCATACGGTAAGTCCAGAAGATTTGAACTTATTCAAGATTGTAGATACTGAAGATGAAGTAGTTGAAGCTTTAGATAAATTCTACAAGAAATACGACTTAAGTCCGAATTTCTAATCAATATAACAACATAAATTCACTAAATATTCTTACTTTTTTAGCATAAAACAAAGCTGTTAATGTAAAAATATATGAATTTTATGGTTAATTTTAAAAAGCTGTTTAAAAAACAGCTTTTTTTATGCTATTTTTACAGAGAACCGAAAACATTTTTATGCACGTAATTTAAATTTGCGCCAAATCTTTGAAGCCATTATATAAAATTATAATCCTGTTTTTTGTTTTATTCAGTTCGATAAAACAGTACGCACAACATCGATCTAAGATGGAAGTGGCGGTTAATCTTGAACTGAAGACACTAAATGTAAAACAAGATATTACATTTTATAATACTTCAAATGATACTTTGGTTTCAATTGTGTTAAATGACTGGAACAACGCGTTCGCAGATAAAAATACACCTTTGGCAAGACGTTTCTCGGATGAATTTTATAGAGGTTTTCACTTAGCAAAAGCTGCAGAAAGAGGAAATACAACCATTTTAAGTCTGACCGATTCTAATTTTATGGCGTTTGAGTGGGAACGAACCGAAAAAAATCCTGATTATATCGTAGTCAGATTGAATCAAAAACTACTTCCAGGCGAACAAATTGATCTTCATCTTACTTATATTTCCAAAATTCCAAGTGATAAATTTACTCGTTATGGTTTTGATCAAAATGGCGGGATGAATTTAAAAAATTGGTTTTTAACTCCTGCCCGTTTTGAAAATCACTCTTTCGTGAAAAACAACAACTTCAATCTCGACGATATTGCCAATGCTATTTCTGATTACGAAGTGAATATAAAAGTGCCTAACAATTATTCCATATCAACCGATTTGGATTCGGTTGCAAAAGACATTACCAATACTGCTTTTACCAACTACAGTTATACAGGAAAGAACCGAAATGATTTCAGCTTAGTCATTCAAAAACAAAATACTTTTATGAGTTATGACAATGGCACAATCGAAGTACTTTCGGACTTAAAAAACAAAAAGATAACTGAAATTGAAAAAGCCATTATTATAAATCGAGTAGCGACTTTTGCAAATGATTTTATTGGAAAATATCCATACAGCAAAATCATGGTTTCGCAGGCAGATTATGAGCGTAATCCGTTTTACGGTTTAAATCAGCTGCCTTCGTTTTTGAGTCCGTTCACCGATGATTTTATGTTTGAAATTACATTTTTCAAAACTTATCTGAATAATTACTTAAAAAACAGCCTTCATCTGGATCCAAGAAAAGACAACTGGGTTTACGATGGAATTCAGATTTATGCCATGATGAAATATATGGAGCAAAATCATCTGGATCAGAAAATGCTTGGAAGACTTTCGAGAATGAAACTTTTTAAAAGTTATAATATCACCAACTTAACTTTTAATGAGCAGTATAGCTATTACTACATGTTGATGGCTCGTAAAAACTTGGATCAGCCTCTTGGTGATCCAAAAAACACTTTGATCAAATTCAACGAACAAATTGCCAGTAAATATCGCGCAGGTTTAAGTTTAAGTTATTTAGATGACTATTTAGATCACAATATCGTACCCGAAAGTATTCAGGAATTTTACAATCTAAATAAAAAAGAACAAACCAATCGATATGATTTTGAAAAAATCTTAATCAATAAAAGTCCAAAAAACATTGATTGGTTCTTTAAAACCATAATTGATTCAAGAGATATTATTGATTATAAATTTGGACATGTTACACGAACTCCAGATAGTGTTCAATTTGCTATAAGAAACAGAACCGGCGTATATGCTCCTATTTCAATTTACGGTCTCAAAAAAAATGAAGTGGTTTTTAAAAAATGGATTGAACCTTTGAAAGCAGATTCAATTTATCATTTTGATCGCAAAAATGCCGATAAACTAGTAATTAATTACGATAATGAAGTTCCAGAATTCAACCAGAGAAACAATTGGAAATCATTAAAAAGCATTGCCATTACCAATCGTCCTATTAAATTTAATTTTGCGAAAGATTTAGAAGATCCTTATTACAATCAAATATTGTATATTCCAACTGTAACCTATAACTATTATGACGGAATTACACCGGGAGTACGTTTTCATAACAAAACCATTTTAGACAAACCGTTTACATTTGATATTAATCCTGCTTATTCTATCAAAGCAGGAACTTTGTCAGGTTCATCTGCTTTTTCGTGGAGCCAGTATTACCGAAACAGTACTTTATACAATGTTCGGTATTCTTTAAGCCAGAATTACTTTCATTATGCACCTGATGCTACTTATTTAAGATTAAATCCGATGGTTCAGATTCGAATTCGTGAAGAAAACTTCAGAGACAATCGTAAACAATTGATTTTACTTCGCCAAGTAATTGTAAACCGAGAAGAAAGCGAATATATAACTGATAATTCCAAACCCAATTATTCGATTTTTAATGCTCGTTATGCCAATACCAAAACAGAACTTATTAATCATTTTAATTTCATGACCGACGTTCAGTTTTCAAACGGTTTTGGAAAAGTTTCGGGAGAAATAGAATACAGAAGATTATTTGAAAACAACCGTAAACTAAATTTGCGATTATTTGCTGGAAGTTTCATTTACAATACAACAAATTCCGATTATTTTAGTTTTGGTTTAGACAGACCCACTGATTATTTATTTGATTATAATTTATTGGGAAGATCAGAAAGCACTGGACTTTTCAGCCAGCAGTATGTAATTGCAGAAGGAGGCTTTAAATCACAAATCGAACCTTCGTATGCCAATCAATGGATGACGACTTTGAATGCCAGCTATGCAGTCTGGAACTGGGTTGAATTATATGGAGACGTTGGATTTTTAAAAAATAAGCATCAAAATGAGTACTTTGCATATGATACAGGTGTGCGCTTAAATCTAGTTCCTGATTATTTTGAACTTTATTTTCCAGTGTATTCAAATAACGGATGGGAAATTGCACAAGACAAATACACCCAAAAAATTAGGTTTATAATTACAATCGCTCCAAAAACATTAGTTACTCTTTTTACTCGAAAATGGTTTTAATTAAATAAATTTTAATCAAAAACATAAATTATTAATAACAAAAACATAAAATCAATAAAAATTACATAAATAAAACACCCAGTTTTTTCGTTTTAAATACAAATAATTGAATTATATTTATTTTAAAGAATTATGATTATTGATTGTTTTTAAGTAATTTCGCAGTCTAAACTTGACCCTCAAGATTATGATATTAGAAAAAAGCAACACTACATTAACGTTTGAAGATTTCAGAACTGAAGTTTTAAATGACTACAGAATTGCAGTTATCAGCCGTGAATGCAGCCTTTTAGGTCGTAAAGAAGTATTAACCGGAAAAGCTAAATTTGGAATATTTGGCGACGGAAAAGAGGTGCCTCAGCTAGCTATGGCAAAAGCCTTTAAAGACGGAGATTTCCGTTCTGGTTACTATCGCGATCAAACTTTTATGATGGCGATTGGCGAATTAAACGCAAAACAATTCTTTGCAGGTTTATACGGCCACACTGATTTAGCTTACGATCCAATGTCAGCCGGAAGACAAATGGGCGGGCACTTCGTAACACACAGTTTAAACGAAGACGGATCTTGGAAGGACCTTACTAAACAAAAAAATTCAAGCTCAGATATATCGCCTACTGCAGGGCAAATGCCTAGATTATTAGGATTAGCTCAGGCTTCTAAAATTTACAGACACATTGACGGAATTACCATCAAAGACAAATTTTCTGTAAATGGAGACGAAGTAGCATGGGGAACTATTGGAAACGCCAGTACTTCTGAAGGTTTATTTTTTGAAACCATAAATGCCGCAGGAGTTTTACAAGTTCCGATGGTAATGAGTGTTTGGGATGATGAATATGGAATTTCTGTTCACGCGAAACATCAAACTACAAAAGAAAATATCTCTGAAATCTTAAAAGGATATCAGCGTGACGAAGATTCTAAAGGTTATGAAATCTTTAGAGTAAGAGGATGGGATTATGCTGAATTGGTTTCGACTTATGAAAGGGCCGGCGCTATCGCACGCGAAGAACATGTTCCGGTTTTAATCCATGTTAATGAATTAACGCAGCCACAAGGCCACTCAACTTCAGGTTCTCACGAACGTTACAAAAACGCAGACCGACTTGCCTGGGAAAGAGATTTTGACTGTATCCGCCAGATGCGTTTATGGATGATTGCGATCAATATTGCTTCTCCAGAAGAATTAGCAGAATTGGATTTACAGCTTAAAAAAGAAGTTCTGGAAGCTAAAAAAGAAGCTTGGAATGACTTTATCAATCCAATTATTGAGGAGCAGAACAATCTTTTAAATTTATTAGAGCAAATTGCTGAAGCAAGCATTAATCATAAAGAAAGAATCAAAAAATTAATTTCTGAATTGGCTGCTATTAAAGCACCTTTAAAGAAAGAATTATTGGTGTATGCGAGAAAGATTCTTCGTTTTATTGAAGTTCCAAACAGCAAAATGCTTTTATCAAACTGGATTACGAGATTCTTAAATGAAACTCAAGAAAAATTCAGCAGTAATCAGCATTCTGAATCGGCTCAAAATGTATTTTCTGTAGAAAAAGTACTTCCTGAATACGCGGAAGATGCAAAACCGGATTTAGACGGAAGAATGGTAATTCGTGACAATTTTGATGCTTTATTCCACAAATATCCAGAACTTTTAATTTTTGGAGAAGATGTTGGAAACATTGGTGACGTTAACCAAGGTTTAGAAGGCATGCAGGAAAAATACGGAGAACTTCGTGTTGCCGATGTTGGAATTCGTGAAGCAACAATTATTGGTCAAGGAATTGGAATGGCATTAAGAGGCTTACGTCCTATTGCTGAAATTCAATATTTAGATTATTTACTGTACGCTATTCAAATCATGAGTGATGATTTAGCTACATTACAATACAGAACTGTTGGAAAACAAAAAGCTCCGTTAATCATCAGAACACGCGGACACCGCTTAGAAGGTATCTGGCATTCTGGTTCTCCAATGGGAATGATTATCAATGCTATTCGTGGTATTCACGTTTTGGTTCCAAGAGATATGACTCAAGCAGCAGGATTCTATAATACACTTTTGGAATGCGACGAACCTGCTTTAGTAATCGAATGTTTAAACGGATATCGTTTAAAAGAAAAAACGCCTCTAAATTTTGGTGAATTTAAAACACCAATTGGTGTGGTGGAAACATTAAGAAAAGGTACTGATATTACTTTAGTGTCTTATGGATCGACTTTAAGATTGGTTCAGCAGGCAGCTAACGAATTATCTGATTTAGGCATTGAATGTGAAGTTATCGATATTCAATCTTTACTTCCGTTTGATATCAATAAGGATATTGTAAAAAGTATTGCTAAAACAAATCGTCTTTTAGTAATCGACGAAGATGTTCCTGGAGGTGCTTCTGCTTTCATTTTACAGCAGATTCTTGAAGAACAAGATGCCTACAAATATCTGGACAGCAAACCACAGACTCTTGCCGCAAAAGCACACAGACCTGCTTACGGAACTGACGGTGATTATTTCTCTAAACCTTCTGCTGAAGATATCTTCGAGAAAGTTTACGAAATGATGAATGAAGTTAATCCTTCTAAATTTCCAAGTTTGTACTAAAAAATTAAATCACTTTAATTAATACAAAGCCTCAGATTATTTCGATCTGGGGCTTTTTTTTATGTACAATCCAGCAGTAATTGGTTATTAATAACCACTAAAAAACATCTTTATTTTAACAAGATAAAGTCCAATAAATATTATTTTAGCCCCAATTATTAATTGAGGCATACAACCAATTTTAATACTTCAGTAAACCAAAAACAACTTATTCCCAGTATTATGAAGACCAGTAAATTTTTGCTTATTTTACTTCTATTAGCACTAAATATTCAAAATGCAAACTCTCAAACATCATCCATTATTGATACAGAACAAGATCTTATAGGATCAACTTATGCGATCTCAAGATCTAACCTGCCTAAAAGTAAAGACAAAAATTCAGAATATTATTTAGCTCTTGCCAAAGCATATTTACAAGCTTATAATAATCCTTATCAGTATAAAAACGCGTTGATTAATCTTCGTAATTCTTTACTATTAGAAAAAAATAATAGTGAAGCTTTTAATCTGCAATCGCAGACCAATTATGATTTCGCAATAAAATCATTAGAAGAAGGAGAAAGAGAATTAAAAAATGGCTACTGGAGTGAGGGTTATTTCTTTTACCGCGCGTTAGAACACTTTTCAAATGCTTATCTTAATGAATTTAAAAAAGAAGATATTCTTTCCCATATCGATAAAATCAATTTATTAGCTAAAAATTCAGATCATGATCTTAAAGCATTTAATGAATCCAATCTGTTTAAAATTTCTACTGCATTTCAAGAAAAAAACACGGCTGATTACAAAGATTTAAAAAATGTTTATTCAGAAAAAAAAGCCAATCCTAATGCCGATAAAAATGAACTTCTTGATATTTTAAAAAAGCTTGAAGAATACGCAGAGTATTATTTTGACAATAGTAAATTCCAATATCATATTTCCAAAGACCAAAAAATAGAAGAAGCAAAATTAAAAATAGAACTAGGAGATACCGATAATGCATGTTCATTATTATACAAAACAGATATGCTCTTTTTTCACAATAACGGATACACTAAAAACGCCTGCAAAACATGGTACGATAAATTTTCAAAAGCAGAACAAACACGATATACCTTAGAAATAAAGGCTGCTGTAAAAAAATGGCATACAGAACATCCGAATATAATAAAACTACGTTCTCTTATAGGAGAAAATGATGATATCGTTCAGAGTTATTTAGGACTTCCTGTTGCAAAAAATTTCAAAATAAATGTTGGTTCAGGTATAAACAAAAAGGAATATACCGCAAACAAATACAAAACTAAAGATGGTATTTATGAAATTGTTTTAAAAGATGGAAAAGCTTTTCGCATTCAATTTGCACCAACCGCATTCATAAAATTTGATACAGAAACTTTCAAAGAAAAAAAGACCAATTTTGATCTTGAAATAATAAACAAACCCACTTCTTGTTTTGGAGATTATAACGAAAGTTTTGTTGGAAAAACAAAAATTTACTCGATGGATTATACTTGCGAAGATTACCATTCCAGTATACAATTTTACGGATTAAATGGTAAAATTATTTCGGTTGTTGTATATTAATTTCTGTTGGTTACATTAAAAAAGCTCCAAATATTTGGAGCTTTTTTAATTAAATATCTCTAAGCATAGCTCTCGCCTTCTCTAAATCTTCTGCTGTATCAATTCCGATTCCTACGTGTGTGGTTTCTACCATTTTAATACGTTTTCCAAATTCCAAATAGCGTAATTGTTCCAATTTTTCAGAAGCTTCCAAAGATTTCATTGGCAGACTGTAAAAGTCTAATAGCGCTTGTTTTCTAAAAGCATAAATTCCGATGTGCTGAAAATACCTCACTCCCACATTTTTTTCTCTTGGATACGGAATAACCGATCTTGAAAAATACAACGCAAACTGCGACTGGTCTACCACCACTTTTACATTATTCGGATTATTGATTTCGTCTTCACTGGTAATTTCACGCATTAACGAAGCCAGATCAATCTTTTTATCTTTATCATCTTTAAAAACCGACAACACTTGCTCCAAAGGTCCGGCTTCTGTAAAAGGTTCATCGCCTTGTACATTTACCACAATATCAACATCAAGATTTGCTACAGCTTCAGCAATTCGGTCACTTCCTGATTCATGTTCTTTGATACTCATAATGGCTTTTCCGCCATTGAAAACAATTTCATCAAAAATCAAATCAGAATCAGTTACCACGAAAACATCGTCAAATAATTTTGTCGAAACTGCCGCCTCATAGGTTCTAAGAATTACTGTTTTACCTCCCAAATCCTGCATTAGTTTTGCAGGAAAACGAGTTGAAGCATATCGTGCTGGAATTACCGCTATTATTTTCATTTTTATATTTTGTTATGAGAAAAGTTTTTCTCGTTATTATCGTCTCTTCTTTGCAATTTTTTCCGCCACGAATTCACGATTTGTCGTATAATAATTCGTGAATTCGTGGCGGAAAAAAATTAATTACTCTTCAAAACTTTCGTCTTTAAATCCTATCAAATATAATTTATTTTTAGCTCGTGTCATTGCCGTATAAAGCCATCGTATGTAATCGCGATCAATTCCGTCTGGCAGATAAGGCTGTTCGATAAAAACCGTATTCCACTGCCCTCCCTGCGATTTGTGACAGGTTATAGCGTACGAGAATTTTACCTGAAGTCCGTTAAAATATTCGTTTTCTTTTACCTTTTGAAACCTTTTGTATTTCGTTGGTTCATCTTCATAATCTTTCATAACCTCTTCATACAAACGATTGCTTTCTTCATAAGTTAAAGACGGTGATTCGCTTTTTAAAGTATCTAAAATTAAAACCGTTTCAAAAGGTATTTGATCTGGATAATCGACCATTCTGATTTTTACTTTTGCAAAAGTAAATCCATAAAGTTCTTTGATTCCAAAAAGTTCCAGAACTTCTATAATATCTCCGTTGGCTATAAATCCAGCAGCATCTGTTTCTTTCAGCCAGAAGTAGTTATTTTTTACCACCATTAAAAAATCCCCAACCGAAAGTTCGCTTTCTTTAAACAGAATTCGGCTTCTGATTTGTTCGTTATATTGATTCGCTCTTTTGTTCGAGCGAACAATAAACGCGGTATCTTCAATACTATAATTACTGTACGCGGTGTTTATAGCATCTTGAATATCGTATCCATCTGTTAGACGAACAATATCTTTAAACTTTTTTACATTAAATCGGAATTCCGTTATAAACGATTCTTTCAATAGTTCACGTAATTCAGTTGCATTGTAAAGAATTCCCGAATTTTCTTCCTGACGCATTACTTCATCAAGTTCGATATGTTCGATTTCTTTGTCATAATGAACACCAAGCGTCTGAATATCAAGCGCAGGACTTATATCAAGATTTACGGGCGGCAGCTGAGCCGTGTCTCCCAACAGAATCATTTTGCAATTGTTCCCCGAATATACGTAGTAAATCAAATCGTCAAGAAGCGAACCGCTGTCTAAAGTACTATCAGAAATCATCGAGGCCTCATCAACGATAAAAATGGTGTTTTTATGTTTATTAACCTGTTTGGTAAAAGCCACTCCGCCTCCCGATGATTTTTTCGGGAAATATATTTTTTTATGAATTGTAAAAGCCTGAGTATTTGAGTAATTCGAAATTACCTTTGCGGCACGCCCTGTTGGCGCAAGCAGCACAAATTTTTTATTGATATCACCAAGATTGTTTACGATTGTCGAAATCACGGTTGTTTTTCCCGTTCCGGCATATCCTTTTAATACAAAAATTGTATCGTTCTTGGGCTCTGTTAAAAAAATAGCAATTTTCTGAAAAAAAACATCCTGTTTGTAAGTAGGTGCAAAAGGAAATCTTTTCTGTAAAATACCGTAAAATAATGATGAATTCATGAGATTAAATTGGCCGGCAAAGTTCGGTTTTTTAAATGGTAATGGCAATAACAATATCAATGACAAAAAGACAATGGCAAATGGCAATGTAAATATAAATGATTTAAATTTTACAGATTGAAATGAAAGAACTTATATCATTTATAAGATTCAGTTACAAAAGATAAGTTTAATAATACAAAAATAATATTTGGATAACCTTTTTGTAATATTGATTTTTAAAATTGCAATTATAATTGTTCCTTTTTAATTTGTAAGTTTGTGGTCGTCTAAAATTCTTTATTTTTCAGCGCTGGTAACGAATTGTAAATCAAATATGTCATTACACAACACAAATATCACTTCAAAAAATTATAAAAAACTTTCGATTCAAGTTTCACTGAATGGATTTTCATTTTGCTGTTTTGATACTTTAAACAATACAATAACTGCATTTAATGAAGTTGTATTTGATACCCAGCAGAAACAAAACAAAATCGAAGAATTATATGCCGATGCTTTTAAAAAACATCCTGAGTTAAAAGAAACTTATGATGATATTTTAGTCATTCACAGCAATAACCTTTCTACTTTTGTACCAGCTGCTTTGTTTGATGAAGATTATTTGGGAAGTTACCTTCAATACACTACTAAAGTTTTTGATACTGATTTTTTTACTTACGATACAATTTCAAATTACGAGATGCACTCGGTTTATATTCCGTACATCAATATCAACAATTTTCTAATCGATACGGTTGGTTCATTTGATTACAAACACGTAAATAGTATTCTGGTTGAAAAAATCTTGGAAGCCTCAAAAAACAATGATGATAAAAAAATGATTGTGAATTTTAATCCCGATCATTTTGAAATTATAGTCGTTCAAAACCAAAAACTTTTATTATTCAATTCGTTTGAATATGAAAAACCAGAAGATTTCATTTATTATGTACTTTTCACTGCTGAACAGCTTAATTTAAATCCTGAAATTTTCCATCTTGAATTATTAGGCACCATTACCGAAAATGATCCTTTTTTCGAAATCGCTTACAAATACATTCGCAACGTTTCATTTCTTGACGTACGTGCATTACAAGAGAAAAACCATTATACAACAGCTCAAAATCAAAAACATTATATCTTATTTCAATCATGAGAATCATTTCAGGAAAATACAAAGGGCGTCGGATCTTTCCACCAAAAAACCTTCCTGTAAGACCTACAACTGACATGAGTAAAGAAGCATTATTTAATGTTTTGAATAATCATTTTAGTTTTGACGGTTTAAAGGTTTTGGATTTGTTTTCGGGAACCGGAAATATAAGTTACGAATTCGCTTCACGCGGCAGCGCACCAATTACGTCAATCGACGGTGATTTTGGATGTGTAAAGTTTATCAAACAAGTTTCATCTGAATTTGATTTTGATATTGCAGCTACCAAGAGCGATGTATTTAAGTTTTTAGAAAACTGTAAAACTTCATACGATATCATTTTTGCAGATCCGCCTTATGGTCTTGACCAGGCCACTTTTGAAAAAATTGTATTGACAGTTTTTGAAAGAGAATTGCTTTCTGAAGATGGAATGATGATTATCGAACATTCAAAATATACCAAACTGGATCATTTAAGTAATTTTTCGTTTCAGAAAAGTTACGGTGGTTCGTACTTCAGTTTCTTCGAACTGAATTCTACTGATGATGACGAAGAACTCTGATAAGTTAGCCCATTACTTTAGTTTAGAACTTAAATTTATCTTTGCATTGTCTGAAAAGGTGCTTCCCACGGTAGATGTACAGTTTGAGCAATTAAGAAGATTATGCCTTAGTTTTTCACAAAACGACCTGCCAATCCATGAATGGTATCCATCGGCATCGAGCATTAAGAAATCGCTTCTTTCCCCAGCTTTCGAAAATGACAGGGTTTCTCAGCGAGCGATTGACCTTGAAAACGATCGTGATGACATGATTCGAACAGTCGGGGTTTGGAATGGTCGCGAAGGAGATGGAAGTGCTGCCCTTACTTTGATGTATAATACAATGGGCGTTAGCGATGTATCGTTCTCATCCGATGAAATTTCCAGTCTAAAACACTATGATTGTGTAGCAAAAATTATTGAAGATGCTTTACAGATATGGCCTCTCAAGATTGCAGAAGCTGCTCCATTCGCCTATTCCGCTGATTTGAAATTATTCCCTAGTCACTCAGGTGTAGGCTGGATGCTCTATCTACCAAATCGAATCGAAATCGAACAGGTTCCAGAAGCACGAATGATTAAGCATGTCAAAGATCTAAACGGCACCGAGGGAACTATCATTATCAGTGAAATCGACGGTCCTTTTTATGCTGAAAATCCCGAGCATGTCAAAGCAGCTAATGCGATCGAGACTCGACTCGCTGATCTTGGCTTACTACCATGTTACGCTGACCTTTTCGCACAAATTTTCAATAGAAGTCTAAAGTTACGAATAAGCGAAGACGAAGAAGACGAAGGATAACTTCCTTCTAAAATATTCAACTTTTTAAATTCCAAATTCCAAGCATTAGAGTTGGAATTTGGAATTTTTAATTTGTTTTTGGTAAGTATACCCTTTTTACACCAGCCTCTTAGAAAAATTTAGCTCCGTTAATTCTTGACTTCCAATTATAGTCATCAATTAAAACAAATCCTAAACCCTTCACAGAAATACTTTTATCAGATAATCCGCTTTTACCATCTTTAAGATATTCTTCTAAGTTATCTATAATTATAAAGCTGGCTTTATCTTCTGATAAAGAAGCGGTAAATATTACAGGATAAGGAATCATCTCAACATTAATTGTATTAAATACTAAATAATAAGGAAATTTAAGCATCATGTATAAATTTAAGATTACAACAGAAGATAAATGTATGAAAAAAGCTAAAGAAATTTTAGTACCCCATACACAAAGAGTCGGAAAGATAGATATTTCGGATATTACAAATTCATCAATACCTAATGAAATAAATTATTTCGGCGAAAAAAGAATAAAAGAAATGAAAAAAGGAAAAACGATTGCTTTAACAATCATAACTAGAACTACTGTTTATCTTTCAAAGATTTAAGTTCTTACCCTTTTTACACCGAAACAAAATTATTAATCTTAATCCACTTATTATAGTGGATTTTTTAATTTATAAAATCATGGAAATTTTAAAAATTATAGTACTAACTGATGTTACAATTATTTTTATAGGAATGCACATATATTTGTATTTCACAATTATGGATTTGATCCAGTGTTATAAGGATGAAAGACGAGATAGAGCTCAACGAGATAATAAACAGCAGCTACAATAGTACCAAAAGCAATCCAGCTTGTTAATTTAAGTGTTCTTTTATTTGTTTCAACAACAGATTTATTAAGTTCGATTTGACTTTTACGTAACTCTCTGTTCTCTTGCTCAATTGATAAATTACTATAGTAGGTATTTTGATAACCTTTTTCTTTTATAAAAATATATCCAATTGTTGTTAAAGTATAATACGTTACAGAATGAGTTCCGAAATCCCTAATATGGACGTCTTCTGCTACTTCTTTGATGTAGTTTTCTTCTAAAAGGCGTTCAATGTTTTTCTCTAGTATAAATTCATTATAATAGAGGTGAATAATAGGGTCTTTACGTAAAATTACTGACAAGTCAAGTTTTGTCGCTTTCTTAGTATTTGGTTGACTTAAAGTAGAGAGTATTTTATCTAAAATTTCTAGATCAAACATCGGTTAACTAATATTTAGTAATGGTAAAACCATGCCTAAAATTTCTTTATAGACAATTTTTGCATTTTCCGCAGTTAAAAATTCTCCAATAACTAAATCTCTTAATTTTTCTCTTAGTATTTCTCCCCAATTCTTTTTGTTATTTACGAGCATTAATCCCTTCAATTCTTGTACTTCATCAAAAACAATTTCAGAAGATGCTGTTTGTATGGCAAGTATTTTGTCAAGCTTTTCATGCATAACTATTATTTCTGCTTTAGAAAAATAATCTTTCGTAGATCTTGCTTGACTTTCATAAAGATACCATTTTAGTAATTCTATAAATGGCTTAAAAAACTTCTCTTTAAAGCACTCAAATCTGTTTTCATAAGCATGTCCGATGAGATCGTACCAAGTAGCACTGGCTTCAAAATAGTGATTATCAAATTTTCTTTCTATATCGAATGAATTTTTAATTATAAAAAATCCAAATGCACCCTGATCGTAACTAGTTTTAAGAAGAGATTTAGCTTTATTTTTTACATTAGGTTCAATATATGTATTTGATTTTTGATTAAGTGATAATTCATTTTTTAATAAAGAAAAGTCCTCATCAATTCTCTCCAATATCCTATTGGAAATTGGTTGATCTTGAAGAAAATTTAGAAATTGAGTTATTTTATCTTGTGCATATACTCTATCAGAGTAATTTATATCATTAGAATCAGAAATAATTTTAGCTTCAATTTCATTTAAGTTGAAAGGTCTCATATCTTGTCTTTTATAAAACTGTTATACAAACGCAAAAACAAATATATTAAAAGTTATAAAATAGCAACCAAGTACAAACACTTGATTTTAAAAGTATTCGGATATGATATTACATCTTTACTTTTGTTTTCCGTACCATGTAGAAAAGATTGCTCTCCAATTTCCGTCAAAATTAGTAAAAGTCACTTTGTCATTTGTAATTTCGATGTTTCCCGTAAAAGTGTCGGGTTTTAATGCGTTGCTGTTTGCTCCTTTACGACTTGTTACTTCCCCAGTCATTTTTTTGTCAATTAGTTTAAATGTACCATTTATAGTAACAGTACCTGATTCTATCATAAAATTGTTACCGTAAAATTTTAATTTTGAACCAGAAGGAATGTTTTGTAAAAGCCAATTTCCTTCTAGTGTTGCAGCTGATTGCATATTTTCTTCATTGCTGCTGCATGAGTATAAGCAAAGGATAGATATAAATAAGATAATTTGTTTTTTCATTGTTTGTTTTATTATGTGTTTACTGCTTAAAAAGCTCCATATTTGGAACATTTTGATCTGGATAAATATCATATTCAATTTTAGAATCAGAAACTTTTATAAACCTGTATGAAGTGGTTACTCCGTTGGTTTTCAAAGAGAATTTATATTCGGAATTAGTTCTGCTTTCATTTATTTTTAAATCTGGTGTGTTATTTAAAGATTCTGATATACAACTACTGCTGTTTAAACTGATTGTGCAGAAATCATTTTTAGTAAATATAAACGTAGGCTGATATGTATAAGAACCATTACTGCCATATTTTTGCGCCCATGTCCCTTGTATCCAAGCAGGAGGGTTTAAAGAGTTATTTTTAGAATTGCTATCTTCTGAAGAAGAACAAGAAAAGATTATTAGTGTTGTAAGTAGTAAAATGTAAATTTTTTTCATAGTGTCATTTTTTACGAATTATATATGTTTAGTCTTTATAATCAGGGCTGAGTTTTTCATGTGAAGCAGGGTCATAATCGCTGTTTTTTCTATGTTTACAACTCTCAGGAATAAGTGACCAAACTATTGCACCAACAGCAAGACAAATAATAAGCTGTATTATCCATTCTGAACTGTTTTGGGGCTTAGCTTCTACAGATTTATCATTAAGAGATGATCTTACAATTGCACCTAAAATTATAAAGCCTATGATTGTAAATAATATTTCCATTAATAACAGTCTTTAAAATTGTCACATGCTATCTTTTTCGCTCCATTAGAAAGAAAAATTATCAAATCGTTCTTCACATAATCAAAAGATAAATCGTATTTACCATACCGTACTTTATTGACATAATAAACATCAAATTCAGTTGCTGAACGTTTAGCTTCTTCATTACTGTAACCTTTGGCTTTTGCACGGCTGTGTATGTATGCGACCGAAACTCTAACAACCTCTCTAATTGTTTCTAAATTAGTATCGTATTGCTTTTGTTTTGAAGATAATACCTGTCTTGTTAACTCAATATCGCCTAGAGGACTTGGCTGTTGAATTTGATAGCCCTGTTCTTCGGATTTGTAATATTCCCACTGGTTTAAGTAAGTATTATACTGTTTATATCCAGTCATATTACCGTTGCTATCGAAATATTCATATCTTCTCAGATAAGTATTATATTTCTCAGTTGAATTCTGCCCGAAACAACTGATAAAAGTAAGTAAGAAGCATAACAAAAAAGTAAAATTTCTCATAGGATTTAGTTTTATGTCACTAAACCCTGAGTGACTTTGTTATACAAAAGAAAGGCGTGGGTCTGTAACCAATACCTGAATCGGGGTTCTGGACAAACCTGCACCAAGATAAGTTACGCCCACGCCATAGCATGAGCATAGTCTTATTATCGTGTGGTGCATGTGAAATTGTCCAGATTTCGATACCATGATAATAGCTAACGCCTATATTTTCAATGCTGTAAAAGTAATAAATTACAACAGATTTCAAAGAATTGGAGTACAAAAAATTAGCGGTTATCTTTGTATCCACGGCTTTAAAGAAATACCTCAAATGTTAAAAATAGAACTTAGTTACACTAAATTATTGTTTAAGTGTAAAAATGTTCGTAAATTTGGGGAAAGAAAAATTTAAAGTCATGTTTAACAAAGATTTCAATTCAATACTTGAAGTAGCTAGAGAGTTCTCTACTGAACAAAAGTGTATTGAGCATTTAGAAGCACTCTATTGGAATAATAAACCAGTGAGTCCTTTCCATGAAGACAGTAAAGTCTATAAGTGTAAAGGAAATAAGTACAAGTGCAAAACAAGCGGTAAGTACTTCACAGTTAAAACTGGATCAATGTTCGATAATACTAAGATTGAGCTTCCTAAATGGTTTATGGCAATATATCTGGTTATTAATCATAAAAAAGGAATCAGTTCTGTACAGCTTGGCAGAGACTTACAAATCAGTCAGAAATCAGCGTGGCATATGCTCCATAGAATCAGAGCTTGTTTCGGAATAGAAAACGACATTGATGATAAATTTGATGGAATCTGCGAAGCGGATGAATCTTTTTTCGGCGGGAAGAATAAAAACAGACACAAAGACAAAAAGGTCGAACAGTCGCAGGGAAGAAGTTTCAAAGACAAAACCCCAGTAATTGGAGTTCTGCAGAGAGGTGAATCTGAAATAATAGACGGTAAAAAAGTAATGCTTTCACCAAGTAAAGTAAAATGCATAGCGGTGGAAAACACTAAAAAAGAATCAATCCAGCCGTTTATAAAATCATTTGTAGAAAAAGACACGGTTTTAATCTCAGATGAATGGCACGGATACAGAGGACTAGAAAACTGTTATGACCATCACATTGTAGATCATGCTAAAAAACAATATGTAGATTTTGATAACCCCGAAATACACAGCAATTCTATTGAAGGATTCTGGGGTATAATGAAAAGAAGTTATAACGGGATTCATAACTGGTGGTCAAGAAAACACATTCAGAAATATGTAGATGAGCATGTATTCAGATTTAACCTGAGAGATTTAAAAACATCAGACAGATTTAACCACTTGTTAGCTAACTCGCAGGTGAGAACAAAATACAAACAGTTAACAGCCCAATAATGGAAAACCTACTTCTGACCGAGAATTTGAAGTAATATACGACGTTCTTCAGGACTTAATGACATTGACAGTTTATCGTTCTGAGCTAATTCAATACTCTCTTTTAAGGAAGTCTCGTAAATTATCTTTTGTTCAGTGGTAAGAGCTTTTTCCAGTGCTTTAAGTTTTAACTGAATAGATAATAAACATATATTAAATCCTCTTATTTGTGTGTTATTCATAATTATAAGTTTAAGACATAGTTAAGAAAAATATCACAAAAAAGCAAATAATAAAATCACTAACTTTGAAACTTTAAAAACAATGATTTGAAAATACTAGATAAACAGAAGCTTTTGCAGGACGAAAGCATACACAAGACAGAATTTGAACAACAATGGTATTTTAGTCTTGAAGATATGACAGAGTATTTACAAGAAGATTTATCAGAGGTTGAATATTTAGAACTTCCGCTGTTAATTGGCGGACAAAGAAAGACAGTTAAAACAGCAACTTTCGAAGATATTGAAAAAGGACGCAAAAAAGAAGAACTGTCAGACTTTAATAAAGCACTTTTAAAAGCTAGACATTTTAAGAAATAAGTAGTATTTTGCAGAATAAAAATATTCTTCAATGGACTATCCAAAATATGAATTGTCTGCGAGCACTGATAATCTTGTATTTAAGTTTGTTAGTAATGGTACAAATGGAGATATACCAAAAGCAATAGTATATAAAATAACAGATAACGAAAACATTTATAATCTTGGTTTTGGTGATGTAATTTCAATTGATCCTATTACAGGAGAACTTAATTTAGATGACCTTGTAGAAAGTAAAAACGGAGATATGGAGAAAATAATAGCTACAGTAGCTCATTCTGCATATATTTTCAGTAAAAAATATCCTGACAGGCTAATATTTTTTCGTGGGAGTACACCTGTTAGAACAAGACTTTACAGGTCAGCAATATCTAGGGAATTTGAAGAACTATCTAAAACTTTTGAAATATATGGGGCTGAAATTAAAAATGGTGAGGTAATTAACGTATCTTTCAATAATAATAAAAACTTCTTTGGATTTTACATTAAAAGAAAATAATATGAAACCTTCAGCGATAAACAAGTATAAAGTAGATCCTAAACTTGATAAGATAAAATTAGTCAAGACAAAGTCAAATAAACTTGAAGAAATTAAAAACTATAAATTTGAATTTAAGCCTCTACATTAAGAGGCTTTTTCTTTTCTAATAGTCCAGCCAATAGTACTTCTATTAACAGCATCAAAAACAGCCTGCTGATATTTACGGCATTCTTCAAGAGTAATTTCTTTTGCTAATAGTCTTTGAATTGCTTTTTGATATTCTTCGTTTGCTTTATCAACTGCTGGATCACTTTCAAAAAGTTTTTCGTTTGTATATTTATATCGTTCTTCCATAATACAAAGTTAATTAGCTGATTATATTTTGATTGTCGCTGATTATAACAATTTTGTATATTTGAGAGAACATTAAAACTAACTAACCATGAAAGGATTTATATTTGTATTTGATGAAGAAAACGAACCCCACTTTATAAATATAAGCTGTATTGTTTCAATAAATGGGGCAAATAAAGAAAAACACACAGAACTTCATTTAAGTAACTGTTCGGTTTTCACAGCAAAATCGACTGTTGAAGAAATTGATAAATTAATAGAAACTTCCAGTTAATTATTTCAAAGTACTAAGTATTTCAAATTTATCTTTTTCTAAAACCCCTCTTATTAGAAACTAAGGTATTATTTCCTTCGTCATCGGTTTTAATAAAAAACTGCTCAACAACAATATCACTATTATTTACTTCCCTGAGATAAGCGAAAAATCTGTCGGTAAAATGACTTTTGTCTATCAGCATATATTTGGCTTGGATCTCTATTACCGTATTTGTATACTTTTTAAGCAACTCAAATAATTCCATAACTATGAAAATTAGAACATTAACCATACAAGAGTATGAAAATTCTCAAGAAGTTCCAAACAGTGAAATATGTTTCTATACGACCGAAAAAGATATAATGGAACGAATAAGCAGATTTTTGGCGGAAAACATAAAAGAAAACATAGAAATTTTAAAACAATTACAACCGTTTAAAATCCAAGACGTATATGAAATAACAACTAAAAACAAAACATTATACTTAATTCATACTGAAGTTATTGATTAAACAAGCCTTACATAAACAGTAAGGCTTTTTATTTATCTTCCAGTAGCTTAAAAGTTCCGTTTTTAAGCTTTCTATTCTGTGTGATAAGTTCTTCAGAATAATCTTCATTAGACTTTATATATTGTTGTTCTACAATTATATGATCACTTTTTATTTCTTTTATCACACCATAAAAAATATCCGTAAAGGGGATACTTGTATTATTCACTAAAAACCTTGTTCTTTTATTTTTTATCGGCGCAAGGTCATTCAAATCTTTAATTCTCATAATATGATACAAATTAAACAGTTAACCAGACAAGAATACGAAAATACTGTCAATAAACCAAGCGAATTTATAGTCTTATACAAGACAGAAGACATCGAAAAACAACTTATTTCAATCATTGCCACACATTTCGCGGAAAATATAAAAGAAATGATTGAATATCTTCAAGAAGTATCTAAATTTGATTTCTCAAATAGAGAATATATAATCTTAGAAACTGAAACAAAAAGTTTAACCGCCTTTTTTATAGAAGTTTTAATTTCGGTGTAAAAAGGGTATAGTTACCTTGTTTTTTTTTAATTGGACTTTTTTTAATTGGATTTATCTAATTCGATTCTGGTCTTCGTTAACCTTTTTTTCTTTGTATGCTGAATCTTTTATTTTTCCGAAAGAATAACGAAGTGCAATCGAAAGTTCATTGGCATCTACCAAATATCGAGCTCTTGAACTCACATTGTTTACCGTAAATCGTTCTGTATAAATGGTATTTTTGAAAACATCATTATAATTCAGCGTACAATTCCAGTTTTTACCGAAAGATTTCGCAAGCGACAAATCAAAAATCAATTTGGCATTTCGTTCAAAAACACCTTCTTTCTGCTTGGTTGATCCCCAAAATGAGAAAACGAAAGTGAAATTTTGCGGAAGTTTAAAAGTATTATTGGAGTAATAATACAAATACGGTTTTGACGAAGTAAACAATGCCGAATCGTCTTCAATTTTATTCTTCGAAAAAACCAAAGAATTTGTAGTATTCCAGATTTTATGCGTAAACGGAAGTGTTAATTCAATATTGTAACCCGATTCTTTTTGAAAATTTTTCTCAGTAAAAGTCAGCACATTATTCTGATTATCAAATGAGAAATCCTGATAAATTGAATTCTTGTTTTTGTACAATGTTAATTTTAAAGAAGTGTCATGATATTGAAAAACGGCAGACACAACATCCATCAATGTGGGTCCCAAATTGATATTGCTGCCATAAATAAAGTACGGATTTATATAAACTCCAATCATGCTTAACGAAGAATAATTGGGTCTCGAAATACTTTTGGAATAATCCATACTAACACTTTTTGTACTGTCTATTGAAAATGAAAACTGCGCTTTTGGAAAAAAGTTAGTGTAATTTTTATCGACCAAAGCCGTACTTTCTGTACTGTATTTTCCGTTTACATTGGTGTTTTCAACTCGTAATCCCACAGAAAAATCTACTTTTTTAATTTTACCAGAAAGCTGAGAATAACCTGCTACATTTGATTCTCTAAAATTGTAATCAAAACTTGTGGTCTCCTTTTTAACATAATCAAAAACATCATAATCTGATTTCGATTTTGCTCCCGAATATAATCCTCCGTATTCCCAAAGCACTTCGTTTTTAAACTTTTTTTCCAAATCGATCCTTCCCGAAAAAACATCAACATTAAATTTCTGGCCACGGTTTTGCGACAATTCTAATTTTGTTTCATTAAAATTATTTTCAACCAAACTCCACAAATGCTGATTAAAGTTTGATCCTTGAATTCCAATAAAAAGCTTTGTATCAATAGCTTTTAGCTTTTTGGAATAATTTAAAAATGAGTTTATAAAATTCTTTTCGCTTGTATTATCACTAAAAGTAAAAACGTGATTTTCCTGATTTTGATTTTTATTGAAGGTGAAAGTATTGATATCGAAAGTATCATTTTGGCTTTTGCCGTTTACATTAATCGAAAAATAATCTTCATCGTTGATTTTATAAAACAAACCACCGCCAAAAACATATTGATTTCGTTTTGTAACCGCCGTAACATCATAATCAGAAACAATTGAAGCTTGCGGAATCTGATAGGCAATACTGTGATTTTCCCACGGTTCTAATTTATTGTAATTGAAATTGGCTTTCCATTCGAGTTTATTCTTTTTAAAACTGGAATTAAAACCTAAATAATTATTATAGTTCTTTTTAAAAGAAGCAGTTTCAGAAATATCGGTTTTAAAACTGTCTTTTTTACTAAGTTTTCTAGTAATCAGAATTATGGCTCGACCTTCAGCTTCGTATTTAGAAGAAGGATTCTGAATGATTTCAATCGTTTTGATATCGGCGACAGCCAAAGCATTTAAATCGTTCATTCCAGCTCTTTGATTGTCGATATAAATAAGCGGATTTACTTTTCCCACAATCGAAATGGTTTCACGGTCTGAACTCACTTGCACCAAAGGCAGTTTTGAAAGTAATTCAACAGGATTAGGAACTGAATTGTAAACCGAATTAGCGACATCAATTTTTATAGTTCCGTTTGAATTGGTAAATGTTTTTTTATTCTGATGGATTACGACTTCGTTTAATTCATTTGAAATAGAATCTTTTGGCGTTTCGTTTTGCGCCTTTGCCAAAAATGACAAACAAAAAAGCAGGAATGCCAAAATAATTTTCATGGGCAGATAAATATTCATTTTTAAAGAAATTGGATTAGAGTTGCTGCAAAAGTGCTTTGAAAAACCATTTCCGAAAGTTAATCGAAGGTTAATGCAGCGTTAATCTGCCTTTTGTTTCGTAAAAGCCGTATTTTTGAAACCAAATTTCAAATGAATATGAAACGAAGAATAAATTTATTAATAGCATTTTCGGCTGTCGCACTTATTGTTCTGACTACTGTGCAATGTTATTTGGTAAAAACCGCTTACGATTACAAAGTGGCGCAGTTTCATACGCAGATTAAAAACGAAATTGCACAGATCACGAATAATTACAGTGATATCGATTCGGCGTTGGTTTGTAAAAAAGAGATTTTATACAAAACACTTTCTGAGAATTATTTTCAAGGAAAAAAGACCAAACTGGATCTTAAAAACGGTGTTCTAAAAAACGAATATCAAAGTAGTATAACAGAACAGCTTCGGCGAAAATTCGAAAGGGATTTACCCAATTTTAAAATTGATTTTGCGATTGTTTTAAACAAATTCATTTTGTACAAAAACACACAAAAAGCAGATACTATTTTTTCTGAAAAACCTTTTATCCAGAATAAATTATACGGAAATCTGGCTTCGTTAAATCATGCTTTTTTGGTTCGAAGTTATGTGGGAACCACAAACGGAACTTTTGAAAATCAAGAGTATAAATTATTGACTGAAGATTCGATGTACGTTTCGGTAATTGATTGGGAAATGATCATTTTAAGACGAATGACTTTTATTCTTATTTTATCTTTATTGTCAATCACGACTCTTATAAGTCTTTTTGTAATTGCCATTAAGGCGTTGATTAAACAGAAGAAAGTCAGCGATGTAAAAACAGATTTCATCAATAATATTACACACGAATTAAAAACGCCGCTGGCCACTTTGGGAATTTCAACCAAAATTCTGGAGCAGAAAAACATTCGCGAAAATGATGAAAATTTCAATGCTATTGTCAACACAATTTCGCGCCAGAATAATCGTCTTCAGAATTTGATCGATCAGGTTATGGCCAATTCTCTAGCGGAAAATGAAATCGAACTGAAGAAAGAAAAAATTGAAGCCGAAGATTTTCTGCTTTCTATTGTAAATGATTTTAAACTTACATTTCCGAAAATTGACATTAAAACCGATTTTAAAACTTCGAATACAATTTTAGTTCTGGATAAATTTCATGTCACAACTGCTTTTTTAAATGTTTTGGAAAATGCTGTGAAATATGGTTCGAATACTATAACTATAACCACAAAAATTATCGAAAAACAATTCTCAATTAGTTTTGAAGATAACGGAATTGGTATCGCTAAAAATAAACAAGCATTACTTTTTGAGAAGTTTTACCGTGTTGAACAAGGAAATCTTCACAATACCAAAGGTTTAGGATTAGGATTGTATTATGTAGATCAAATTATAAAAGCGCATCAGGGTTCTGTAAACGTTATCAGCGATTTAGGAAAAGGAGCTCAGTTTACTATTTTATTAAAAGTTTAATTCTCTTTATTTTGAAAAAATTACTTTTAGCCGAAGACGATTTTGATTTTGCGGCCATTTTAAAGCAATATTTAGAACTGCATGAATTCGAAGTAATCTGGGCAGAAAATGGAGAGATAGCGTTAGACTATTTTAAAAAGGAAGCTTTTGATATTTGTATTTTTGATGTCATGATGCCCAAATTGGACGGGTTTTCTTTGGCTGAAAAAATAATCACCATTAATCCCGAAATTCCTTTTATTTTTCTAACAGCTAGAAAGTTAAAAGAAGATAAACTTATTGGATTAAAACTTGGTGCCGACGATTATATCGCAAAACCGTTTGAAGTTGATGAACTGGTTTTGCGCCTGCAGAATATACTTAAGAGAATTGAACAAAAGAGAAGTTTAAGTGGAACTCATATAATTGAAATTGGTTCGTATGTTTTTGATAACGAACGGTTAACACTCAACAATAAAAATCATGTGCAGCAGCTTACCGAAAAAGAAGCAGCTCTTATTGAATATTTATATCTAAACCATAACCAGCTGCTGAAAAGAGATCAAATTTTAATGTCGGTTTGGAAAAAAGATGATTATTTTTCAGGACGAAGCATGGATGTTTTTATCAGCAGACTTCGAAAATATTTCAATTCAGATCCTAAAATCAAGATCGAAAGTGTTCGAAATATTGGTTTGGAATTTAAGATTCAGAAATAACATTCTGCAAATCATATAATTTTCATAAACAATTGTATAACAAGAATTAAAGTTTCTAAATATAAATTTGTTAGAGAACTTTAAATTTTAAAATCATGAACCTAAAAAGATTTTTCGGTGGATTATTGACAATCCTCGGAATTGTAGGACTTATTTATACTGCCGTGATTTTTGCCGGCACATCGGGAGCAACAAGAGATATTAAATCGCTAGTTATTTATGGAATACTTGGAATCGTCTTTTTCATGTCAGGCATTAGCTTGGTGAGAACTACAAAAGATGAAGCTTAATAGTTAAGAGGCAAAGGTTCGAAGGTGAAAAGAACTCAAAAAATTTTACTTGGCAGCTTTGAACCTTTGCCATTAAAAAATTTACTCCGAAATAAGTTCAAGATTCAATTCAGTAAAATCTCGTTCTGTTTTTGAAATTATAATGGTTGCGACTGTGTTTCCAATTAAATTGGTAATAGCTCTGGCTTCGCTCATAAATTTGTCAACGCCCAATAAAAAAGCCAATCCTTCAACCGGAATTTTATGCAGTGCTGTTAAAGTTGAAGCTAACACAATGAAACCGCTTCCGGTTACTCCTGCGGCTCCTTTTGAAGTAATCATTAAAATCCCGATAACGGTTAGGATTTCAAAAAAACTTAAATGCACATCGTATAACTGCGCTAAAAATATCACCGACATTGAAAGGTAAATTGAAGTTCCATCAAGGTTAAATGAATAACCAGTTGGAATTACCAATCCCACAACTGATTTACTACAGCCCATTTTTTCAAGTTTGACCATAATACTGGGCAAAGCAGCTTCTGAAGAAGATGTTCCTAAAACAAGTAATAGTTCTTCTTTAATATATTTTAAAATAGACCAGATACTTATTTTATAATATTTCAAAATACTTCCTAAAACTAAAAAAACAAACAATGCCATTGTTACGTATACGCATAGCATTAATTTACCAAGCGGAATTAAAGTTGCCAAACCAAATTTACCAATTGTATACGCCATTCCTCCAAAAGCACCTATTGGAGCGAGATACATGACATATTTTAAACCTGTAAAAACAACATTTGAAAATCGCTCTAAAACCAAAATGGTTTGTTCTCTTTTTTGATAAAAATTTAAGGCAATTCCGCAGACGATTGCAGCTAGTAAAACTTGCAAAGTAAAATTGGATAGGAAGAATTCAATCCACGAGAAATCTTTTGAAGCTCCATTTGTATACTGACTTGCATCTCCAATTGACAATCCTGATTTGTCTATTTTTCCAGGCTGAAATAAATAAGCAATGGCAACACCAATTGCGAGTGCTACTGTTGAAACAACTTCAAAATATCCAAGTGCCTTTACTCCAATTCTACCCACTTTCTTTAAATTTCCCATTCCGGAAATTCCCAAAACAATGGTTAAGAAAATAATTGGACCTATAAAAAGTTTGATTAAATCGATAAACCTTTTACCCAATAATTCCATTTTTACAGCATTTTCAGGAGAAAAATGCCCGAGTAAAATACCAGCAATAATAGCTATTAAAACCCAGAATGTAAGATTTGTGATGATGGTTTTAAAAAGGCTTTTCTTCTTTTTAGGAGAAGAATTGGGAATGGTTATATTCATGAAATGGTTAGTCAGTTCACAAATATAAATAAAAAAAGCAGACCTATAAGCCGGATTCTGTTCTTGCCTCGTTCTGCAACAAGACAATACCTTATCATTTATCTAGATTCAGCATTACTGCTAAACTCAATCTACCTACCCTTCGGCAACGAACGAGAAGCCCTTAAATGCCGATATACTTGGTATTTCACCGCATAGAGTTTACCTGGTTTCACTACAGCATTACCTGTACATACTTTCTGCTGCACTTGTCCTAATCCTCTCGTTCCTAAAAACGAGAGAACCGACGGGCGTTACCCGCTATGCTTCTCTGTGGTGTCCGGACTTTCCTCCCTCCCGATGAATTGGGACGACGATAAGGCGGTCTGCGCGGCAAAAGTACAATTTTATCATTTAACTATATTGAATTTAAATTTCCGATTTTATGAAATTTATCATAACTTTTTAATTTTAAAATAGTTATCTTTAAAAATCTATAATTATTAAATTCAGTTATCATGAAAAGAATGTATCATTACGCAACTGTTTCAAAAGCTTTAGATCAATTGAATGAAAAAGGATTTACGTTTGACTTTAATCGAAACTGCGAGCAGATTAAAAAGAATCCTGAGAAATTTGAAATTGTTCATGTGTATCGATACGAAGGGGAATCAGACCCGGCGGATGAGGCAGTTGTATACGGAATTAAATCCACTTCAGGCAAAAAAGGGGTCTATGTTGCCGGCTTTTCAGCAGATTCTGATCTGGAAACAGCTAAGTTTTTATTTGATTTGAGCATTAGGGGAAGATAGTTTTTAAAAATCCAATCCGAAGCTTGAAAATAAAAATCCAAATTCCAATTTGCAACTGCATAATTGGAATTTGGATTTTTTTTATCGGTATTTGCCAATATATTTAGACTGTTGGTATTTTTAATTTCCATCCCGGCTGAATTAAATCAGGATTGGAAATAATATCTTTATTCGCTTCGAAAATATCCTGCCATGAAACTCCGTAAGCTTTTCCAATTTTAGAAAGCGAATCTCCTATTTCAACCGTGTATTCTCTTGAAACATGCTGTGTAACATCGATATTCATAACCACATCTGCTGATCTGAATTCAGGATCTATTTTATTATACGCATTCCACAGTTTTTCTTTATCCGCTGCAGATTCTGCTGTTCCATCGATATACAACACATTGTCTTGTTCCCTTACTTGTAAATTTGTTATTCCTAATTCAGAAGCTAAATCTGTTACTTCTCTGTATTTATCTTGCAAACTCATAACTTGATTATTTTATGATTAGTTTATTATCTACTTTCTTTGGTTTTAATTCTTGTATACTTTGAATTAAAGATTGCAGCTTTTCTTTTTCAATTTCGCCCGAAAGTGTTACCACACCACCCACAACAGTAGCGCTTACTCCGTCATACGATTTTACAACTTTCCCAACTGATTTATCCAGATCGGCATCAGAATTAATAATAACGGCAGCTGCTGCTGGTTCTACATTTGGATCGGGAATCTGGCAGTTGTTTACTACTGTTTTAACGCCTTTAGTAGCTTTTACAGTACGTTCGATATTTTTTTTGAAAGCCTCGTCGTCACAAGCTCCAACGATAGTCGCTACACCTTCATGTACAGTAACTTTAATTTCGGGTGTATCGCTTAATTTTTCACTAATTGTTCTTTCGATATCGGCATCTTTAGGAGCACATGATACTAACGAAATAACAAGTCCCATTCCTAATACGATTGATTTAATTTTCATAATGATTTATTTTAATAATTAATCATCTAAAATTAAACAGATTAGGAGCGATAAAATTACAGGATGGTATTTTGGCTTTTATATTTTTTCCAGTAAAATGAGGTATTTCAACTCAAATTACTAATATAAGTAAAAGCTTAAAGCTTATTTTTCAAATCCATTCTTCCATGGAGGATTCTGATAATTTCAATTTCGTTATCTGAAATAATGTGATAGAAAAGGATATGTTGATTTGATTTATAGCCTAACAAATTGGGAGTTACTATATCGTATTTTCTACCTAATTCTGGATTATCGGCAATTTCCTGACATGAATTTAAAAGCAAAAGATAATATTTATCAGCTTGTTTTTCTGACCACTCATCATATGTATAACTCCAAATATCTTCTAAGTCTTCAACTGCTTTGTTGGTTAAATAATATTTAGCCATTAGTATTTCTCTTTGCCTTTAAACTTGCCAGATGTTTTTTAGGATCAAAGTTTTCATTTCTTCCACTCTCAATACCGTCTTTAACAGACTTCTTTAAAACCATCAGCTTATTTTCCTCTTCTTCTAAAAGACGAAGTCCAGCCCTAACAACTTCACTCGCATTTTTGAATCTTCCATCTTTAAGACTATTTTCAATGAAACTTTCAAAGTGATTCCCAAGCGATATTGAGGTATTCTTTCCCATAATACATTTATTTAGCAAATGTAAAGTTACCCATTTTTGGTAATATTTCTTTTTTAATGACGATAATATTACAATTTAAAAATTCTACTACATTTTCCGAAGTAAATTAAAGTATTCGAGTAACAAATTAGGAATCTCTTTTATACTTTCCTGATAAGCATCAGTGTAATACACTTCATTCTCTTGCATTCCTTTTAAAATCCATTTTTTAGAAGCCTGAATATCTCCTTTTCGGACGATTATAATTTTATAATAATGGTTCTCATCTTTTAAAGTCAATTCATTAAAATCAGATAAATCAGTTTTGTTGTAGAGATTTTGCTGTCCGATATCGGCTCCTAAATAAGCTTCAAACTTTCCAAAATTATAATACGGATTATGATTATCGTAATTTCTATAGGTTTTACGATTTCCTTTTTCTAAAATAAATCCTTTGACTTTTTCGAACTCGTCAACCGAAAATTGATTTGTTATTCTGAGAAAATTAGTTTGATTGGATTTCATAGTTTGTGATATGGATTTTGAAAAAACACATAAAACTAAAACGAAAAGAATTGGTTTTAAAGCTTTCATTTACTCTTTATGACATTATTAAATCTAATAATTTGTTTTACGTTTATTTCTTAAAGTAAAAATAAAGCTTTCTGTGAATTAAAATAAAAAAGTGTTACTTCCTCACATTCAAACTACTCGAAAAAACAGTCCAATATTTATGATTTTCAGATTTGTGATTTGGTAATTTTCAGCCTATATTTGCTATCGAATAAAAAGAGAATATGGAACAATTTGTAGTATCGGCACGTAAATACCGCCCGCAGACGTTTAAGGATGTCGTGGGACAAAAAGCCATTACAAACACTTTGTTGAACGCTATTGATACCAATCACTTAGCTTCTGCTCTTTTGTTTACTGGACCGCGTGGAGTTGGTAAAACTACCTGCGCTCGTATTCTGGCAAGAAAAATAAATCAGCCAGGATATGACGATCCCACTGAAGATTTCGCTTTTAACGTTTTTGAGTTAGATGCTGCTTCAAACAACTCGGTTGATGATATTCGTAATCTTATAGATCAGGTTCGAATCCCGCCACAAACCGGACAATACAAAGTATATATCATTGACGAGGTTCATATGTTGTCTTCGGCCGCTTTTAATGCTTTTCTGAAAACATTAGAAGAACCGCCAAAACATGCTATTTTTATTTTAGCAACAACAGAAAAACACAAAATCCTTCCAACGATTTTATCTCGCTGTCAGATTTTTGATTTCAAAAGAATTACTGTAAAAGATGCTAAAGAACATTTGGCTGATGTTGCAGAAAGTCAGGGAATCAGTTTTGAAGATGATGCTCTACATATTATCGCTCAAAAAGCGGACGGAGCTATGCGTGATGCTTTGTCTATTTTTGACCGTGTAGTTTCTTATTGCGGAACTAACTTAACACGTCAGGCCGTAACTGAAAACCTAAACGTTTTAGATTACGAAACCTATATCTCGGTTACTGATTTGATTCTGGATGCTAAAATCCCAGATCTTTTAATTGCATACAACGACATTCTTGCCAAAGGCTTTGACGGACATCATTTTATTGCCGGACTGGCTTCTCATTTTAGAGATTTGTTAGTAAGCAAAACGCCTTCGACTATAGCTTTACTTGAAGTTGGAGAACAGGCACAGCAAATGTATGCGGTACAATCTCAGAAATGTTCACAGGAATTTTTACTAAAGGGAATTGACTTAGCAAACGACTGTGATTTAAAATACAAATTGAGCCAGAATCAACGTCTATTAGTTGAGTTATGCTTGATGCAATTGGCCTCTATCAACTTTGATGGAGAAAAAAAAAAGTTGAGCAATTCATAATTCCGCCCGTTTATTTTAAAAACGGCGGCTATTCTATTGTTGAAGTTCAAAACCAGAAACCGAAAGTTGAAAGTTCTGTTACAGCTGAAAACCAAATTCCTGAATCTGTTGTAACTGAAAATAAAACCGTAATCCCACCACAAGAACAAGTTGTTGAAACTCCAAAAATTGAAACTCCAGCAACTCCAAAGACAGATGTAGATGGAACACCAAAAGTTTCTGCTTTTTCTCTTGCTAGTATTCGCAAGAAAAAAGAAATGGAACAAAACAGTAAATCCTATATCAGACCTTCTTCTGTTTTACCAACTGAACCGTTCAATGAAACAGATATGCTTCTTCATTGGAACAAATACGCCGAACGTTTAGGTCAAAAAGGATTAAAGATCATGGAATCTATCCTTCTTATTAATGATCCGGTTTTAGATGGAACTAAAATTACTTATGAGCTTCCAAATGAAGGCTCTAAACTTGAATTTGAAAGCCAGATGAATGGATTATTAGGGCATCTAAAAGGTCATTTGCACAATCACGACATTACAATCGAGGTAGTTGTAAACGAAACTATCGAAATGAAAAGAAGCTATAACAATCAAGATCGTTACAATCGTTTCTTAGAAATCAATCCAAACATTGAACTTTTACGAACTACATTTGGATTAGATTTAAAAGATTAATCTCTGCATTAGCAATAAATTTCACGATTTATACAAAATGATAATTTCCTAACCAATAAAGAATTAGTGGAAATTCGGAAAATTTACGGCATTACATTTATTTATTTATTTATTTATTTTGAAGTCCAAAATTGTAGACTTTTTCAAGCCATTTTTTTCTTTGTTCTTCTGTAGAATTTTTAATGATTCCGATATAATTGACCTTTACAGGTTTTATACCACAGAATTCTAGTGTTGATTTCTTTAATTGGTTTACGCTTGGTCTTCCAAAAGCAAATCTATAATACCAGCCTGGCTGATCTAAAGTGGTAATGATATGAGCTGTTTTTCCTTTAAGCAACTTATCCCACCAAACGGAATTTTCACGATACTGAAAAGCCATTCCCGGAAGAAACAATCTATCTATAAAACCTTTTGTAATAGCCGGTAGTCCACCCCACCAAACGGGATGAATCCAAACTAAATGATCTGCTTTTTTTATTTTTTCCCAAGATTCTAGCAAATCAGGTTCTAATTCGGTTCGTTTTTGATATCCAAATTTTAAATTGGGATTGAAGTGTAAATCTGCAATTGTAATAGTTTCGACTTGAGCGCCAGAAGCTAAAGCGCCATTTTTATAAGATTCGGCTATTCCGAAATTGAAACTTTCGGCGTTAGGATGTCCGTTTATAATCAGTATTTTTTTCATATCAATGTTTTTACAAAAATATGATTTGTACGATTTATCTTACTAGACAAATGTCCTATTCGTTTTTTTCGCAGATTTAGCACATAAAGCAAGTTCAAAATTGTTAAGATTTGCATACATTTTTAATACAAACAACGAAAAAGTTTAAGAGAAAAAATTATAAAATAGCTTTACGAATTCGGCTTAAATGTCTTGGTGTAATTCCTAGATAGGAGGCTAAATATTGCAGTGGAATTAACTGTAGGTATTTTTGATGATTCTGATACAATTCTTCGTAACGTTCTGCACCTGATAGTTTTTGAAAAGAAACCATTCTTTTATGGAGATTTACGAATTCTATTTCAGTCAATTTGCGGCCTGTTTCCTGCCAGTTAAATCCAGATTGATACAGTTTTTCTAAACCTTTACGATCTAAAATCTGCAATTCGGTTTCGGCAAGCGCCTGAATATTTTCTTGGGCTTTTTCTTGGGTTATAAAACTGGCAAAAGATGCCATGAATTCATTTTCGAAAGCGAAACAATTGGTAATTTCGTCGCCTTTATGATTGATGAAAAAGGAACGAAGAATTCCCTTTTTTATAAATACAATTTCATTGCAAATCTGATTTTCAGTCAATAAAAGCTCTCCTTTTTTCAAAGTTCGAAACGTAATTAAATCATCTAAAAGATTTAATTCATCGGCAGAAAAATCCTGAATGGACTGGAAAATTGATTTCATTATAAAAATTATTCGCCACAAATTCACAAGTGAAAATTTAAAAATAATTCGTGAATTCGTGGCTAAAAAAATTAAATCTTACCGTAATACATTGCTTTTACGATACCATCAGAAAGCCCGATTTTAGGAACATAAATCTGGCGTGCCCCACTCCATTTCATGGCATTAAGGTAAATTCTTGTTGCGTGGATAATTACGTCGGCGCGGTCGGAATTCAAACCTAATTCGGCAATTCTCTGCTCGTAAGTCAATGAATTTAAGAAAGCATATTGCGAATTGATATATATGTACGAAAGCGGTTTTTCCTGTTGCTTTCCAGACATTTTAAACAACTTATTGATGTTTCCTCCAGATCCAATAAGGGTAACTTCTTCATAATCTGCAGTATTGATTTTAATCCATTTTTCGATTTCATCCCAAACTACATCGTGCACCATATTATTCAGCAAACGAACTGTTCCGGCCTTGAAAGATCTTGAATTGATCATTTTACCAGAAGAAAAAAGTGTAAACTCAGTACTTCCACCTCCCACATCTACAAAAAGATACGTTTCATCTGATTTTATTAAGTGATGCAAGTCTGTAGAAGCAATAATTGCAGCTTCTTTTTTACCATCGATAATCTCTATTTTAATGTCGGCTTTTTTCTTGATCAAAGCCACAACTTCTTTGGCATTATATGCCTCACGCATTGCAGAAGTTGCAAATGCCATATAACGTTCAACTTTGTGTACTTTCATTAAAAGGTTAAATGCTTTCATAGCATCTACCATTCGGTCTATATTTTCAGGAGAAATTTCTCCAACAGTAAAGGCATCCTGTCCCAAACGGATTGGTACACGAACTAACGAACTTTTATTAAACTGCGGTTCTTTACCTTCTTGTTCTACAACATTGGAAATCAGAAGCCTCATGGCATTTGATCCGATATCTATTGCTGCAAACTTCCTAATATTAATCATGCTCACTTTATGATTTTGAAATTGGTTTTAGTTTATTAATTTACTTTTTGAGGAACTTCTTCGAGAGCCGCTGCCTTATTCTGATAATATTTATAGGTCTCAAATTGTGCTCTAAATGGGGCATGATTGTTTTTTGGCTTATACTTATTATCTAATTTATACGAATGATATCTTACTTTTACATTTCCTTTCCAGGCAAGATTGAAGTTATCAATTAATTCTTTTTTGATTTCAAGATCGTAAATTGGACAGGTAACTTCTACTCTTCCGTCAAGATTTCTGGTCATGAAATCGGCTGACGAAATATAAACTTCGGTTAAACCGGCATTTCCAAAAATGTACACTCTTGAATGTTCCAAATAATTATCGACAATACTTATCGCTTCGATATTTTCACTCATTCCTGGTATTCCCGGAATCAAAGAACAGATTCCTCTTACCTGAAGCTGGATTTTGACACCGGCATTACTTGCTTCGTATAGTTTATCTATCATTTTAAAATCAGACAAACTATTCATTTTTAATTTGATATGTGTTTTTCTTCCTGCCAAAGCGTGAAGAATTTCACGATCTATTAATTTGATGAATTTCGTTCTTGTATAATGAGGTGACACAATCAAATGTTTATATCTGTGAACTCGGTAATTGATATCGAAAAATTCAAATATTTTTGAAGTATCTTTTAAAATTCCTTGATGGCAGGTTAAAAGCGTAACATCGGTATAAATTTTAGCTGTAGACTCGTTAAAGTTTCCGGTTGAAATAAATCCGTAACGACGGTTTTTTCCATCTTCTAATCTTTCGATCACACATATTTTGCTGTGCACCTTAAGACCTTTAATTCCAAATATTAGCTCAATACCTTCTGTCTGCATTTGTTCTGCATACGAAATATTTGAAGCTTCGTCGAAACGTGCTTGAAGTTCAATCTGAACCACAACTTTTTTACCATTTTTAGCCGCATTAATTAACGAACTGATAATCTGCGAGTTTTTTGCCAAACGGTATAAGGTAATTTTTATACTGGTTACTTTTGGATCTAAAGCGGCTTCACGCAAAAACTTGGTTAAATATGAAAATGACTGATATGGAGCGTGAACCAAATAATCTTTTTTAGAGATTTTTTCTAAAATACTTCCATCAAGACTTAAGCCTGGAACAGGCATAGGCTCATTTGGTTTGTATAATAAATCGTAACGTCCAAGATTTGGGAAACTCATATAATCACGGCGGTTGTGATATCTACCTCCGGGAATTATACTGTCGGTTTCAACAATTTTCATTTTATCTAAAAAGAAATGCAGCGTATCTTCTTCAATTTGGCTGTCATAGATAAAACGAACTGGTTCTCCAATTCGACGGTCTTTTACAGATGTCGCAATTTTTTCAAGCATACTTTTACTCAAATCACTATCGATATCCAATTGGGCATCACGAGTAATTTTGATCATGTGTGCCGAAACACTTTTAAAATCAAATATATTAAAGATGCTTTTCAATTTGTAACGAATTACATCATCAATAAGAATGACATATTGTTTTTCATCTTCTGAAGGAAGAACGACAAAACGATTAATATTTTTAGGAATTTCAATTAAAGCATAACGAATTTCGTCATTTGCCAATTCTAAACGAACAGCCAGATATCCTAAAGTATCTTTTAAGACCGGAAATACAGCAAGATCATTCAAAATGATTGTTACCAGTTCAGGACTCAGCTTCTGCATGTAGAAATCCTTTAGGAAACATTCTTGTTTTGGCGTAATTTGTGTTTCGTTTATGATGAAAATATTTTCGGATTCAAGCTCTGATTCAATATTTCCTAAAATACGCAAGCTTTCAGATTGCTGCTGAATTACGATTTCGGTAATATCTTTAATTAACTGATGAGCAGAAATACCTCCTAAATATTTTTCTCCAGAAATTCCTGAAAGACTTAATCTTCTAATTGCAGCGTACCGAACTCTAAAAAACTCGTCTAAATTGTTTGAAAAAATTCCAACAAAACGCAGTCTGTCTAAAAGAGGAACGGTATTGTCTGCCGCTTCCTGAAGTACTCTTGCATTAAACGCTAACCAGCTTTTTTCTCTATCGATATATTTCTGTTCGTACACTTTAATTATTTTAAATCTTTGGGGAAAATTGTTTTATGTGTTTTGCCTTTATCAATGCCATCCCAGCTTTCCGAATCAAATTGCAGCGATACAAATCCAGAGGTTGGGACATTATCAATAAAAACATCTCCAAATTTATTAACAAAATTTGTAATAGCCTCGTTATGTCCAAAAAGAATAACGCTTTCTAAACTATTATCACATGATTTAATAACCTTTTCCAATTGTTTAACATCGAAAGTATACAATTCATCTTTAAAAACGATGCTTTCAATAGGGTATGAAATATTTTGGGCAAAAATCAGCGCCGTTTCTGTGGCACGTGCTGCTGTACTGCTCCAAATTATATAGGTTTTAGGAAGGTAGTCTGAAATATTTACTGAAACTTCATGGGCATCTTTAATTCCTCTCTTCATAAGCGGCCTGTCGAAATCTTTCAAAGGAGCTTCCCAACTTGATTTTGCATGACGTATTAAAATTAAATTTTTCATAGGCTAAAGGTTTGAAACCTCAACATCGAGGCTACGATTTTTATTAAGTTCTAATTTACAAAAGTTATTTTAATACCGATTGATTTTTTATTTCTGTTAACAATTAATCGAAATTTTAACAAGAATAAATAATTCGTAAAACATTAACATTTTGAAACAAAATTCTTCCTTTTTTTTAAGATAAGGTATTTCGTCTAGTAAACCCAACACTTAATCGATTTGTGTAAAAATACACATGAAAACAATTAAATTACTGATAATCAATTATTTAAAAACAAAAATCCTCTGTAACAATTTCTCAAAAAAAAGTTTACATCAAAAGTCAAAATAGATTCAAAAGAGTTAAAAAAAATTTTTTTGAGGTAATATTTACATCAAAAAATGTCATTTAACGACTTTTTAGGTTAGTTACAGATAAAAAAATTAAATCAAAAAATTAAGTATATACCTTTAATTATGTTAAAATATTAAAGATATCATAAACAGATAAATAAATTATACGAATTTAAAACCTACCATTTCTGAAGAAATAAAAGTATCAAAAATTGTAAGTTATTTTTCTGCTAAGAACGTAAGATGTGATAATGCATTGTTTATCCATCAGAAAGTGAAACAGTACCATTTTTTACATCTCTCACAGAATTTATTCAACGTTAACTTTAAAACCAACTCCAAAAAACAAAAGATTAAAGTGGAACCCAACACCAACTGTTCTTTTTAAAATTAGTTCTGCCCGCCCTCTCTTCTACTATTTTTCAACCAGCTATTTAATAGTCAGTTAAACTGATTATTGCTAAGAATCTCAAATAAAATTATTAAAGTTTAAAAATTAGAGATTATGAAAAACATTACTTTTTTGATGAATATTACTATTAAGCGCGTTTTCATATCGTTACTTCTATTTAATATTCAATTATCTTTTTCACAAGTAGATTTAAGAACCTGTGGTTATAGCTGTACCTCAAACAATTACACTTTGACAGACGTTTACCTTAGTTTGTCTAATGTAAACGGAACTCCAATAACGAATACTACCTGTACGATTGGACAAGTACAACAAGTGTATATTTATCTTAATTATTCTTCCAATTCAAATTCGACTATTCATTTTACAAGGTTAAATTCTGATTTAATCATAAACGGAGTAAGTACATTTTTAAATGTATTGTTAGGAGATATTGCACCAGGAAGCAACAAAAAGTTAATATATGGTCCATTTAATTGGACTTGTGGTGATGAATTAAGTCTTAGCAATACTATTATTGCTTGGAAAACAAGCAGTAATAATGACCCTGGGCCTAATTATACCTGTTCATCTTACAGCAACTCACAGTGTGATTTTACCAATACTTTTACTATTTCAAAACCTCTGGCTGTTCAGTTTACTTACAAAGCATGTAAAGTTGGCACTAATACCACCGTTACTTTCACATCGACAACTAATGGAGGAAAAACGCCTTACACGTATGCTTGGGATTTTAGAAATGACGGCGGGGCACCAGATTCCACTTCGCCCAATCCAACTTTTACGTATACCACATCGAACAATACTGCTAAATTAACGGTCACTGATGCTCAAAATTTATCAAATACTTATATTCTTCCTATAGTGGAGCCAGCAGAATTGATGTTAAGTGAAACGCATACTGCGGTAAATTGCAGTGGCGGAACTACGAATATTACCTTAAACGTAAGCGGTGGAACTCCTAGCTACACGTATTCATGGAGTAATGGAGCGGTTACAAAAGATTTAACCAATGTCGCTCCTGGAACTTATACCGTTACAGTTAAAGATAGTAATAATTGTTCGAAGCAATTGACTGTAAACATATCTGGTGGCGATTCTGTTAAACCAGTTATTGATCCACTTCCAGCGCCCAGCACAATCAATTGTCCTGACATTCCAGTATTTGCTCAGGCAACCGCTACTGATAATAGCGGCACAGTAACATCATTGACATATAGTGATCAGAATACCCCAGGTTCCTGTGCTGGTACTTATTCAATAACCAGAACATGGACTGCAAAAGACGCTTGCGACAATACTTCACTTCCAGTAAGTCAAACCATAAATGTAGTAGACGTTACTGCACCAACATGGACAACTCAAGTAGGTTTTCTAAATGTAACTTTAGAATGCAGTGACGCAGCAGGATTAATTGCTGCGCAGGCACAAGCTCCAATAGCAACAGATGTTTGTAGTGCAAACATCATTTACACAAAATCAAGCGGAGCTTTTACAGCATCTCAATCTTGTGTAAATGCAGGAACCTATACCAATACCTGGACTGCAAAAGACGACTGCGGGAATACTTCCGATACTTTTACACAGATAATCACTATTCAGGATACAGCTGCTCCAACATGGACAACTGCTCCCACAGCTTTAAATGTAACTTTAGAATGCAGTGATGCTTCTGGCCTTGCAGCTGCCCAGGCAATGTTCCCTTCAGCTTCTGATTTATGTGATGCCGATGTAACGAACATCACCAAAACCAGCGGCCAGTTTACAGCTTCCGAAGGATGCGGCAATGCAGGAACCTACACCAACACATGGACCGTAAAAGACGACTGCGGAAATACTTCCGATACTTTTACACAGGTAATCACTATTCAGGATACAGCAGCGCCGATATGGACAACTGCTCCAGCAGCTTTAAATGTAACTTTAGAATGCAGCGATGCTTCCGGCCTTGCGGCTGCCCAGACAATGTTCCCTTCAGCTTCTGATTTGTGCGATGCGGATGTAACGAATATTACCAAAACCAGCGGACAGTTTACAGCTTCCGAAGGATGCGCAAATGCAGGAACCTATACCAACACATGGACAGTGAAAGACGACTGCGGGAATACTTCAGATACTTTCACACAGATAATCACTATTCAGGATACAGCAGCGCCGGTATGGACAACTGCTCCAGAAGCTTTAAATGTAACTTTAGAATGCAGTGATACAGCCGGACTTGCGGCTGCCCAGGCAATGTTCCCTGCTGCTTCTGATTTGTGCGATGCGGATGTAACCAATATCACCAAAACCAGCGGACAGTTTACAGCTTCCGAAGGATGCGGCAATGCAGGAACCTACACCAACACATGGACCGTAAAAGACGACTGCGGAAATACTTCCGATACTTTTACACAGGTAATCACTATTCAGGATACAGCAGCGCCGGTATGGACAACTGCTCCGGCAGCTTTAAATGTAACTTTAGAATGCAGCGATGCTTCCGGCCTTGCGGCTGCCCAGACAATGTTCCCTTCAGCTTCTGATTTGTGCGATGCGGATGTAACGAATATTACCAAAACCAGCGGCCAGTTTACAGCTTCCGAAGGATGCGGCAATGCAGGAACCTATACCAACACATGGACCGTGAAAGACGACTGCGGAAATACTTCTGACAATTTTACACAGGTAATCACTATTCAGGATACTACCGCTCCAGCATGGACAACTGCTCCAACAGCTTTAAATGTGACTTTAGAATGCAGTGATGCTTCTGGTTTAATAAACGCTCAGGCAATGTTTCCTGCTGCTTCTGATTTATGTGATTCCGATGTAACCAATATTACCAAAACAAGCGGACAGTTTACAGCTTCCGAAGGATGCGGCAATGCGGGAACCTACACCAATACATGGACTGTAAAAGACGACTGCGGGAATACTTCAGATACTTTCACCCAGATAATCAACATTCAGGACACAGCAGCGCCGGTATGGGTAACTCAGGCGGGTTCTCTAAATGTCACTTTGGAATGCAGCGATACTTCAGGTTTAATAAACGCCCAGGCGATGTTTCCTGCCGCTTCTGATTTGTGCGATGCGGATGTAACCAATATCACCAAAACCAGCGGACAGTTTACAGCTTCCGAAGGATGCGCAAATGCAGGAACCTACACCAACACATGGACAGTGAAAGACGACTGCGGGAATACTTCAGATACTTTCACACAGATAATCACCATTCAGGACACAGCAGCGCCGGTATGGGTAACTCAGGCGGGTTCTCTAAATGTAACTTTGGAATGCAGTGATACAGCCGGACTTGCGGCTGCCCAGGCAATGTTTCCCGCCGCTTCTGATTTATGCGACGCCGATGTAACGAACATCACCAAAACCAGCGGACAGTTTACAGCTTCCGAAGGATGCGGCAATGCAGGAACCTACACCAACACATGGACCGTGAAAGATGACTGCGGGAATACTTCCGATACTTTCACCCAGATAATCACTATTCAGGACACAGCAGCGCCGATATGGACAACTGCTCCCACAGCTTTAAATGTAACTTTAGAATGCAGCGATACAGCCGGACTTGCATCTGCCCAGGCAATGTTTCCTGCTGCTTCTGATTTATGCGATGCGGATGTAACGAATATTACCAAAACCAGCGTCCAGTTTACAGCTTCCGAAGGATGCGGCAATGCAGGAACTTACACCAATACATGGACAGTTAAAGATGACTGCGGAAATACTTCTGATACTTTTACCCAGATAATCACCATTCAGGATACAGCAGCGCCGGTATGGATTACCCAGGCGGGTTCTCTAAATGTAACTTTGGAATGCAGCGATGCTTCAGGTTTAATAAATGCTCAGGCAATGTTCCCTGCTGCTTCTGATTTATGCGATGCCGATGTAACCAATATTACCAAAACCAGCGGACAGTTTACAGCTTCTGAAGGATGCGGCAATTCTGGAACCTACACCAACACATGGACGGTGAAAGACAACTGCGGAAATACTTCCGATACTTTCACCCAGATAATCACCATTCAGGACACAGCAGCTCCGGTATGGATTACCCAGGCGGGTTCTCTAAATGTCACTTTAGAATGCAGTGATGCTTCTGGTCTTGCAGCTGCCCAGGCAATGTTCCCTTCAGCTTCTGATTTGTGCGATGCGGATGTAACCAATATCACCAAAACCAGCGGACAGTTTACAGCTTCCGAAGGATGCGGCAATGCAGGAACCTACACCAATACATGGACCGTAAAAGATGACTGCGGAAATACTTCTGATACTTTTACACAGGTAATCACCATTCAGGACACAGCAGCACCGGTATGGATTACCCAGACAGGTTCTCTAAATGTAACTTTGGAATGCAGTGATACAGCCGGACTTGCAGCTGCCCAGACAATGTTTCCCGCCGCTTCTGATTTATGCGACGCCGATGTAACGAATATCACCAAAACCAGCGGACAGTTTACAGCTTCCGAAGGATGCGGCAATGCAGGAACCTACACCAATACATGGACGGTGAAAGACGACTGCGGAAATACTTCCGATACTTTCACCCAGATAATCACCATTCAGGACACAGCTGCGCCGGTATGGATTACCCAGACAGGTTCTCTAAATGTAACTTTAGAATGCAGTGATGCTTCTGGCCTTGCAGCTGCTCAGGCTCAATTCCCTGCTGCTTCTGATTTGTGCGATGCCGATGTAACCAATATTACCAAAACAAGCGGACAGTTTACAGCTTCCGAAGGATGCGGCAATGCAGGAACTTACACCAATACATGGACGGTGAAAGACGACTGCGGGAATACTTCCGATACTTTTACACAGGTAATCACCATCCAGGACACAGCAGCGCCGGTATGGATTACCCAGGCGGGTTCTCTAAATGTCACTTTGGAATGCAGTGATGCTTCTGGTCTTGCAGCTGCTCAGGCAATGTTCCCTTCAGCTTCTGATTTGTGCGATGCCGATGTAACCAATATCACCAAAACCAGCGGACAGTTTACAGCTTCCGAAGGATGCGGTAATGCAGGAACTTACACCAACACATGGACCGTGAAAGACGACTGCGGAAATACTTCCGACACTTTTACACAGGTAATCACCATCCAGGATACAGCAGCGCCGGTATGGATTACCCAGACAGGTTCTCTAAATGTGACTTTAGAATGCAGTGATGCTTCTGGTCTTGCAGCTGCCCAGTCAATGTTCCCTGCCGCTTCTGATTTATGCGATGCCGATGTAACGAACATCACCAAAACCAGCGGACAGTTTACAGCTTCCGAAGGATGCGGCAATGCAGGAACCTACACCAATACATGGACCGTGAAAGACGACTGCGGAAATACTTCAGATACTTTCACCCAGACAATCACCATCCAGGACACAGCAGCGCCGGTATGGATTACCCAGACAGGTTCTCTAAATGTGACTTTAGAATGCAGTGATGCTTCTGGTCTTGCAGCTGCCCAGTCAATGTTCCCTGCCGCTTCTGATTTATGCGATGCCGATGTAACGAACATCACCAAAACCAGCGGACAGTTTACAGCTTCCGAAGGATGCGGCAATGCAGGAACCTACACCAATACATGGACCGTGAAAGACGACTGCGGAAATACTTCAGATACTTTCACCCAGACAATCACCATTCAGGACACAGCAGCGCCGGTATGGATTACCCAGACAGGTTCTCTAAATGTGACTTTAGAATGCAGTGATGCTTCTGGTCTTGCAGCTGCCCAGTCAATGTTCCCTGCCGCTTCTGATTTATGCGATGCCGATGTAACGAACATCACCAAAACCAGCGGACAGTTTACAGCTTCCGAAGGATGCGGCAATGCAGGAACCTACACCAATACATGGACCGTGAAAGACGACTGCGGGAATACTTCCGACACTTTTACACAGGTAATCACCATTCAGGACACAGCAGCGCCGGTATGGATTACCCAGGCAGGTTCTCTAAATGTCACTTTAGAATGCAGTGATGCTTCCGGCCTTGCGGCTGCTCAGGCTCAATTCCCTGCTGCTTCTGATTTGTGCGATGCTGATGTAACGAACATCACCAAAACCAGCGGACAGTTTACTGCTTCCGAAGGATGCGGCAATGCAGGAACCTACACCAACACATGGACCGTAAAAGACGACTGCGGAAATACTTCAGATACATTCACACAGATAATCACCATTCAGGACACAGCAGCGCCGGTATGGATTACCCAGGCAGGTTCTCTAAATGTCACTTTAGAATGCAGTGATGCTTCTGGCCTTGCAGCTGCTCAGGCAATGTTCCCTTCAGCTTCTGATTTATGCGATGCCGATGTAACGAACATTACCAAAACAAGCGGCCAGTTTACAGCTTCTGAAGGATGCGCAAATGCAGGAACCTACACCAACACATGGACCGTAAAAGACGACTGCGGAAATACTTCTGATACTTTCACACAGATAATCACCATTCAGGATACAGCAGCGCCGGTATGGATTACCCAGGCGGGTTCTCTAAATGTAACTTTAGAATGCAGTGACTCAGCCGGACTTGCGGCTGCTCAGGCTCAATTCCCTGCTGCTTCTGATTTGTGCGATGCGGATGTAACTAACATCACCAAAACCAGCGGACAGTTTACGGCTTCCGAAGGATGCGGCAATGCAGGAACCTACACCAACACATGGACCGTGAAAGACGACTGCGGAAATACTTCTGACACTTTTACACAGATAATCACCATCCAGGATACAGCAGCGCCGGTATGGACAACTGCTCCGGCAGCTTTAAATGTCACTTTAGAATGCAGTGATGCTTCTGGTCTTGCAGCTGCCCAGGCGATGTTTCCTGCTGCTTCTGATTTATGCGACTCTGATGTAACCAATATTACCAAAACAAGCGGACAGTTTACAGCTTCCGAAGGATGCGGCAATGCAGGAACTTACACCAATACATGGACCGTGAAAGATGACTGCGGAAATACTTCAGATACATTCACACAGGTAATCACTATTCAGGACACAGCATCACCGGTATGGATTACCCAGACAGGTTCTCTAAATGTAACTTTGGAATGCAGTGATACAGCCGGACTTGCAGCTGCCCAGGCAATGTTCCCTTCAGCTTCTGATTTGTGCGATGCCGATGTAACCAATATCACCAAAACCAGCGGACAGTTTACAGCTTCCGAAGGATGCAGCAATGCAGGAACCTACACCAACACATGGACCGTGAAAGACGACTGCGGGAATACTTCCGATACTTTCACCCAGATAATCAACATTCAGGACACAGCAGCGCCGGTATGGATTACCCAGGCGGGTTCTCTAAATGTGATTTTAGAATGCAGTGATGCTTCTGGTTTAGCAACCGCTCAAATGGTTACACCGACTGCAACAGACAGCTGTAACAGCAATATTGTATATACTAAATCAAGCGGTATTTTTACTGCTTCTGAATCATGTAACAATGCTGGAACTTATACCAATACATGGACTGCTAAAGATGAATGTGGCAATGCATCAGAAATTTTCACTCAAGTGATCACCATTCAGGACACAACTGCTCCTGTACTTTTAGGTAATCTTCCTGCTGATATTACTGTTTCATGTGATGCTGTTCCTCAACCAGCTGAAATTACAGCTTCTGATCCTTGCAATGAAAACTTACCAGTTATCTTTACCGAAGTAAAAAGTGGTATTGTAAACGGATGTCCAACCAATTACACATTAACCCGTACTTGGAAAACCAGTGATTGCAGTGGAAATACAGCAACATATACCCAAATCGTTACTGTAAGAGACACTACTCCACCAACTGGTACTGCCCCAGCCAATGTAACTGGTCTGCATAATATAAATGAAATTCCTGTACCTAACCCTGATGCCATTACAGATGCTGCTGATAATTGCAGTGAAAATGTAACCATCACGATTGTTGATTCCACCAATGATGGAACCGGCTGCGATGGAAACACTTATATCCTGACAAGAACATATACTTTGTCTGATTGTGCAGGAAATAAAACAGAATTAGTTCAAACCTTCACTGTTGAAAGTGTAACCAATATTACCAGTGAAGCTTGCAGTGACGATTCGACTTTGATTAATCTTTCTAATTTACTTCCAAACGGTACACTTACAACTGGAGTATGGACTGATCAAACTGGTACCAATGCATTGCAGGGAAGCATTTTAAATCCTTTTGGTCTTGCACTAGGAAACTACATATTCGAATACCGAATTGCCGATGAAAATTGCACCAGAACAATTGTCTTAACAATGGAAATAAATGACGATTGTAAAGTCTTAGCATGCGGTAATATTATAATTCATAATGCCTTCTCACCAAATGGTGACGGAATAAATGATGTCTTTGAAATTGATAACATTAATGATTTGGCCTGTTATCCCGGAAATACCGTTGAAATCTACAACCGTTGGGGAATATTAGTTTTTGAAACCACTAACTATAACAATGCAACCAACGCATTTGACGGTACTTCTAGAGGAAGAACAACAATTAAACAATCTGACGGATTACCTACAGGTACTTATTTCTACATTTTAAATTACCAATCAATAGATGGAAATAATGTAGTTCATAACAATAAAAAAGATGGGTATTTATATCTGTCCAGATAGAGTAACAAAAGTAATGCATTATAAAAATGCCCTTTTATAATGCATTACATACTAATCAATAATAACATCTATTATGAGAACAAAATTATTTTTTTTCGTCATTATGTTTGCAACCATCTTCGGTTACGGACAACAAGATGCACAGTATACTCAGTATATGTACAACACTATCAATATAAATCCGGCTTATGCAGGATCACGTGGAGCATTAAGTGTTTTTGCTCTATACAGAACACAATGGGTAGGTCTGGATGGAGCACCTCAAACCTCTACTTTATCGGTAAACTCTCCTATTAACAATAGCAATATTGGAGTTGGACTTTCTCTTGTAAACGATAAAATTGGTCCTACCAACGAAACCAATATCTCAGCTGATTTATCATACACTATTCAGACTTCTGCCGATACAAAGCTTTCTTTTGGAATTAAAGGAACCGCCAATTTATTCAATTTAGACATTAACAAACTGAATCCAGCTAATCAGAACGATCCGCAGTTTCAGGATTTTGACAACAAGTTCTCTCCCAATGTAGGCGCTGGTGTTTACTGGCATTCAGATAAAGCTTATGTGGGTTTGTCTGTTCCTAATTTTATAGAAAGCAGTAAGTACAATGACAATGATATTGCTATTTACAAAAGCAAAATGAACTATTACTTAATGGGAGGTTATGTATTCAATCTTGACAAGTACGAATATTACAAATTTAAACCTGCTATTCTTGCTAAAATGGTTGAAGGAGTACCGCTTCAGGTAGATATATCAGCCAACTTTATGCTGCTGGACAAAATAACATTGGGTGCAGCTTATAGATGGAGTGCTTCAGTTAGTGCAATGGCTGGTTTTCAGGTTACTGATGGACTTTACATTGGATATGGATACGATCGCGAAACTACAAATCTGAAAAATTACAATTCAGGATCTCATGAAATATTCCTGCGTTATGAATTCTTTACCAACAATGGTAAAATGACAACGCCACGTTTCTTCTAAAACTATGTATCATGAAAAATTTTACACTTCTTTTAATCACTTTTAATCTTTTCTTCTGTTATGCACAGGAGAAAAAGATGAATTCAGGAGATAAAAAATTTGATGGTTATGCCTATATAGATGCCATTAAAACTTACGAAAGAGTAGCCAAAAAAGGGTATAAATCGGAAGAATTGTTTAAAAAACTTGGAGACGCCTATTATTTCAATTCTGAATTTGAAAATGCAGCAAAATGGTATGGTGAAATGTTTGCCATGAACCCTTCTCCTGCTGCCGAATATTATTACCGATATGCACAATGCTTAAAATCAATTGGCGAAACTGATAAAGCCAATAAAATTTTGGATGAGTTTAACGCAAAGTACAAAAACGATTCTCGAGGAATTCTTTATAAAAATGATCGGAATTATCTGGATCAGATTAAAGCCAATTCTGGGAGATATAAAATTGAAGGTGCTGGGATAAATTCTAAATATTCCGATTATGGGAGTTTTATATATGAAAATAAAATCTATTTTGCATCAGCGAGAGATACCGGGAATTTTAGTCAGCGAAAACACAAATGGACAGGTGAATACTTTACCAATATTTACAACGCTAACTTGGATGCTGAGACTGGAATACCTTCCAAAGTAAATAAAATAAAATCCGAACTCAATGGTCGGTTTCACGAAGCTACTCCTGTTTTTACCAAAGACGGAAAGACCGTCTATTTTACCAGGAACAATTATGTAGATGGAAAAAAGGGAAAAGATGCTAATAAAATTACATTGGTAAAAATTTACAAAGCGACTCTTCAAGATGGAAAATGGAAAAACATCACACCTCTTCCTTTCACCAGCGATAATTACAGCACAGCACATCCATCATTAAGTCCCGATGAGAAAACGCTTTACTTTGCTTCAGATATGCCTGGCTCCGTTGGACAATCTGATATTTATAAAGTAAATATTAATGAAGGTAATTTTGACACACCGCAAAATTTAGGAAAAGTAATAAATACAGAAGGGAAAGAAACCTTTCCGTATGTAACTAACGAAAATGAGATTTACTTTTCTTCAGATGGTCATCCTGGGCTTGGAGGTTTGGACGTTTTCGTGGGGCAGATTGAAAACAATGGAACCATAAGTGATATTCAAAATCTGGGAAACGATATTAATTCTCCCCAGGATGATTTTGCGTACATCATTGATCCAGTTACAAGAAAAGGCTATTTTAGTTCAAATAAAGACGGCGGATTAGGTTCTGATGATATTTACAGTTTTTTGGAAACCCGAAGACTAAAATGTCTTCAGGAATTAGAAGGTGTGATTACTGATGCTCAAACCAGTGAAATACTTCCAGATTCGAAAGTTACTTTATATGAAAATATGGAAATTAAAAATTCAGTGGCCGCTGACATTCAGGGAAAATACAGTTTTTCAGTCGAATGCGGAAAAACCTATTATGTAAGAGCCGAAAAACCAGAATATTCAACCAAAGAAGTTAGCATTACCATTCCAAAAACAACTGGAAAAACAAACCTGCCAATTGCGCTGGAAAGATCAATTTGTAAAGTGGCGATTGGTGATGATTTAGGAAAATGTTTCGGAATTAAAATGATTTATTTTGACTTGGATAAATCGAATATTAGAACCGAAGCAGCTTTAGATCTAGAAAAAATACTTGATGTACTGAACCAATTTCCAACTATGAAACTGGATATTCGTTCACACACCGACAGCAGAGCGAGCTTTAAATACAACGAAGCTTTATCTGACAGAAGAGCCAAATCGACTATCGAGTGGCTTGTTCAAAACGGCGTAGCTAAAAACCGCTTAACCGGAAGGGGTTACGGTGAAACACAATTGGTTAATCGTTGTTCTGATAATGTAAAATGTACAGAAGAAGAACATCAAATGAACAGACGAAGTGAGTTTATTGTTACGGGATTATAATCTCATAGAGTTAAAAAAATAAAAGCTGTCTACGTAAATAGACAGCTTTTATTTCAAAACGCCGCTGCAACTCAGGTATTGCAACGACAACTAACCAACCAGTTCAATGTACTATCGTTTAAATTTTTGCGAATATATTCGTGTAATATTTTCTACCTGCAGAATCAGTTGTAACTGAAATTCCAAAATGTGTATAATCTCCTTCGATATTTTCCTTATGCCCTTGACTTTCAAGCCATGCTTTTACAGCAGCTTCAGAAGTTTTGTAATTATAAGCAACATTTTCACCTACTTTTTTCGCACCTAGAACACTCATGATATTATTAGAACGTGCTGTAAAATCATTATGATTCACAACATTGTTTGCAATCATATATTGGTTGTGCTCTTCGCACTTAAATGAAATATGATTAATTTTTTCCAATGCTTTTAAACCAATACTAACTCGGTATTCATTTATTAACTGCATGGTTTCCAATTCAGAAGAATTGTATTCGTAGTTTGTTACTATTTTTTCCGTTGATGCATTATTTTCATTTTCAACTGCATCGGCATTATCAGCAGAGCATGAGCTCATTGTGACAGACATCACAATGAACATCATGGCGCACATAATTTTCTTCATAATCAAAAGTAGTTAAGTTCTAAAGTAAATGTTGGGGCAAATGCTTTAAATAGTATTATGTGACTAATTGCTCTTTAAATTTCTGGGTCAAACGTATTTAATTTACCGTTAAACTACAAAAATAATCGATGAAATACACTAAATATTTTTAAATAAAGATAAAATTCTTACAAATGTTAAGATGAAAGTCGTTCTATTTTCCATGAAAAATCGGATTGGCTTGTATAACGAATTCTGTCATGTAATCTGTTGGGTCTTCCCTGCCAAAATTCAACTTGTAAAGGCGTTACAAGATATCCTCCCCAATTTTCAGGTCTTGGAATAGGTTTTCCTTCAAATTCGGCTTCAATCTTTTTTAAATTCTCTTCCAAAAAAGTTCTTGAAGGAATAACTTCACTTTGATGAGAAACAATAGCACCTAATTTACTGCCATCCGGACGTGAGTTGAAATAATTATCAGAAATAATTTCAGACGTTTTTTGCGCTATTCCTTTTATAATCACCTGACGTTCCATTTCCTGCCAGAAAAATGACAAACAAACATTTGGATTTGCGTCAATCGCTTTTCCTTTTTCAGACTCATAATTGGTATAAAATATAAATCCTTCTTCAGAAAATTTCTTCAATAAAACCACACGAGATTTCGGAAAACCATCCAATCCAATTGTAGAAACAGTCATAGCATTCACTTCTCCGCTTCCGCCAAAATCTTCCACTTCATGAAACCATCTGTTAAAAAGATTAATCGGATCTTCTGGAATGTTAGTTTCCAGTAGTTCACTTTTCTCGTATGATCTTCTGTAATTGCTTAAATCATTCATGATTTATTATTTTAGATTGTTGATTTTAGATATTAGATTTAGAAAATTCAACTCATAACTCATAACTCATAACTCATAACTCATAACTCATAACCCATAACTCATAACCCATAACTCATAACTCATAACCCATAACTCAAAACTCAAAACTTACACCGTCATCCGCCAGCAGAACATTTGGAAATACTTCTTCTGCTTCTTTCTTAAATGGCTCTATACCATCATATCGTGTAGAATAATGCCCTAAAATCAATTGTTTTACATTCGCTTTTAAAGCTATTCTTGCTGCTTCTTTTGCTGTTGAATGTAGTGTTTTTTGAGCCAATCCAGCTTCAGATTCCAAAAACGTAGATTCGTGATATAAAATATCTGTATTTTGAATAATTGGAATTACGTCTTCATGATAAACTGTATCAGAGCAAAAAGCATAACTCTTTGGAGGTGCAGGATCAAAAGTTAATTTTGCGTTTTCTATTACCGTTCCGTTATCAAGTTTGATATCGCCTCCGTTTTTTATTTTCTGATAATAAGCCACGTGAATATCATATTGCTGTACGGCCTCTACATTTAATTTTCTTTCATCTGGTTTTTCCTGAAAAAGATAACCATTTGTATACACACGATGTTTTAACGGAATTGTCGTTACAGTAACGCGATTATCCTCAAAAATTACTTCACTTTGTTTGGATTCCAGCTCATGGAAAAACAAATTATAAGTAGTCCAAGATTCTGTTAATTTTAGCTGAAGCAGAATCAACTCTTTAATTCCTTTAGGACCGTAAATATGTAGATCTGTCGTTCTTCCCAAAAGAGAAAAAGTCGAAATAGTCCCGATTAATCCATACAAATGATCCCCATGAAGATGGGAAATGAAAATATGGTTGATTTTTGAGAATTTAATCTTATTTTTTCGAAGCTGTACCTGAGTTCCTTCACCGCAGTCAATTAAAAACAAACGGTTTTTAATTTCTAAAACCTGCGAAGTTGGGTTGGTAAGGGTTCTGGGAGTTGCGGCATAACAGCCAAGTATTGTTAATTTCATTTAGTGATTTTAGATTTTAGATTGCAGATTTTAGATTTATAAATATTTTAGATTTAGCATTCAAAAATCTAAAATCTAAAATCACAAATCTAAAATTAAAACCCTAGGTCTCTTTCAATTTCTTCCATTTCAATAATATCGTGAGCTTCTAAAAGAGAAGGAACAACAACTAGTTTATCTGAAATAGCATTAAAATCAAGATCAGTAGCAACAATTACAAACGATTTTTTTCCTTTTTTCTGAAGTTTAACAAGCGGTAAAAAAGCTTTCAAATCATTTTCCGAAATTTCCGTGTCTGATGACAAATCGATTATAATATTGTGCTTTTCAAAGGTTTTAAATTGCTGCGTTACTTTTTCTACAAAGTCATTTAAATTACCCTGTGTGTCTTTAATTGTAACCGTATGTCCTTTTTGATCTACTTTCATTTTTTTATTTATGGGGCTAATATAAAAATTGATTTTTGAAGGCTAAGGTACGAAGTTTTTTTATAGTTTTCAGTTGCAGTCTCGGTTTTCAGTATTCAATGTCCGTTTACAGATTGTCAGGCTGAGCGAAGTCGAAGCCCTCATTTACAAAGATGCACTTATCGCAAAAGCCCTTCGACTTCGCTCAGGGCGACAACGTGTAACTGAAACTTTCACTGCGACTGAACACTAAACCTATTGAATTTTAGATGCCAAAAGATAAATAACCGCCATTCTAATCGCTACACCATTCTCAACCTGATTCAAGATTACAGAATGATCAGAATCAGCAACTTCAGAAGTAATTTCTACTCCTCTGTTGATTGGTCCTGGGTGCATGATTACGATTTCTTTTCCTAGAGAATCTAAAAGAGGTTTGTCTACTCCGTACTGTTGTGCATATTCACGTGTTGATGGGAAGAAATTTACATCCATACGTTCGTTTTGTACACGAAGCATATTGGCCACATCACACCATTCTAAAGCTTTACGCAAATTAGGTTCAACCGTAACGCCAAGCGATTCAATATATCTCGGAATCAGCGTCTTTGGTCCGCAAACTTTTACTTCTGCACCTTGCATCTGCAAAGCATATATGTTGGATAAAGCTACTCTCGAATGCAGAATATCGCCTACGATTACCACTTTTTTCCCAGCTACATCACCTAGTTTTTCTCTGATCGAATAACTGTCTAATAAAGCTTGAGTTGGATGTTCGTGTGCACCGTCGCCTGCATTTACAATACTTGCTTTGACATTTTTAGATAAAAAATAAGCCGCTCCGGGATTGGAGTGGCGCATTACAACCATATCTACTTTCATTGAAAGGATATTATTTACAGTATCAATCAAAGTCTCTCCTTTTTTAACTGATGACTGAGCTGCAGAAAAACTGATTACATCAGCAGATAAACGTTTCTGCGCTAATTCGAAAGAGAGTTTGGTTCTGGTACTGTTTTCGAAGAAAATATTGGCAATAGTAATATCTCGTAATGAAGGAACTTTTTTAATCGGTCTATTAATGACTTCTTTAAAATGATCTGCCGTTTCAAAAATCAGGTTAATATCATTCTCATTGATATATTTTATTCCTAATAAATGATTTACGCTTAATTCTTTCATGTTTAATGTTTAACTGTTTATTTGTTGAATCGTTTAATCGTTTGCTTTGCGATTAAACAGTTAACCGATTTAACGATTAACTATTTTTATAATTTTTAATTGAGTAATCGAAATGAATCGATTAAACAATTAACCGATTAAACGATTAACCAACTTTAATTTGTCACTAAGTGAACAACATCTTCGCCATCATTTTCTTTCCAGCTTACAATCACTTTTTCGCCATTAATAGCATCTACCTGACGACCGCGGTAATCGGGCTGAATTGGCAAATGACGGCTGAAACGTCTGTCGATCAAAACTAGCAATTCAATTTCTGAAGGTCTTCCAAAAGATTGAATAGCAGTTAGCGCAGAACGAATGCTACGGCCTGTAAACAAAACGTCATCAATAAAAATGACTTTTTTGTCTTCAACTATAAAATTGATTTGAGTTTTATTGGCTTCAAGTGGTTTTTCTGTACGACGAAAATCATCTCTAAAAAAAGTAATATCCAAATACCCCAAAGAAATTTCAGGAACTTGGTATTCATTTTCTAATATTTGTTTTAAACGTTCAGCTAAAAAAACGCCTCTTGGCTGAATTCCCACTAAAATAGTATTTGAAAAATCAAGATGTTTTTCGATTAACTGACAAGCCAAACGGTGAAGTATGATAGTAACTTCTTTTGAATTAAGTAATACTTTCTGGCTCATAATTAATTGTAATGATTGGTCGGGCAAATATACGGAATCTGATTTTATTTGTTGGGGTGTTGGCGTTGGAAATATTTTTCATCGTAAATAATAAAGAATCATATTTAAAAAACAAATTAATATTCAAGAATAAATCTTATTTTTAATACTAAAATTATATCGAATGGCAATTCTAGAGATTTATGAAATTATATGATTTATTTTTTAGAGTAATAATCGCTCTGATATTACTGTCCATATTATCTTTCTTTAATAATATAACGAAGAGTATTATTGAATTTATAGAAAATACATTAACAATCACTTCAACAAGAAAAAATGAAAATATAATTACATTAGTTATTTACTTAATAATTGGAACAATTTCACTTATTATAATCATTAAAGACAATCAATATTTTAGCGAAAATTACGACGTCTCTCTAATAAGAAAATTTACAGCATCGATATTCAGATTAATTGGCTTTGTGTCTATTTTTTTTATCTTATTTTCAATCTATCTCTTAATGTAGTCAATAACGTAACCCAAGTAAAAACTATTTAGCTTTTAAATAAAAATGTTAAGGTAATGAATCCAGATTTTAATAAAACCACAATTGATACTTTAGCAAAAAGAGCAGGTTATAAATGTTCCAATCCAGATTGTAGAGTAAATACTATTGGACCAAATTCAGATCCTGAAAAATCAACAAAAATAGGCGAAGAGCTGAAATAAATAACTCAATTTGGTTATGTAGAAATTGTCATAAACTTATTGATTCTGATGAATTAAGATATTCAGCTAATATTCTATAAGTACTTTTAAATCGAATTCAAAAACTCAAAATCATAAAAATATAGCAAGAACTAATAGGAGAATAAAAAATGAATTTTTACCAAAAAGAAATAAATCGCATCAGCAAAATCTGCTATAAAAACGAAGGACAGATTAAAACTGTAATTCGTACGAAGAAATTCATTGAAAACAACTTTGAACAAGAACTGAATTTGGATGTCCTTTCTGATTCTCAATTCACATCTAAATTCCATTTATTACGTTTATTTAAAAAATACTACGGCATGACGCCGATGCAATATTTGATTGATAGAAGAATAGAAAAATCTAAAGAATACTTACGAAATGGGATGCCTGTAACTCAAACTTGTTTTGCTGTTGGATTCGAAAGTCCGAGTTCGTTTAGTACTTTATTCAAAACCAAAATTGGAATCGCTCCAATGGAATTTCAAAAAAGAGCAATTTTTGCAAAGTAAGTCGGAATTGATTTTACAAACTTTGCATCAATCAATTTAAAAACATAAAAAGATGAGAGTAAAAGTTATCGGAATTCCAGTTCAAGATCAAGAGATTGCATTACAATTTTATACAGAAAAACTAGGTTTTATAAAAAAACATGATGTCCCTTTGAGTGAAAACAATAGATGGTTAACAGTCGTTTCTAAGGAAGAACAATTTGGAACTGAGATTTTATTAGAACCATCGCCAAATCATTTTGAACCAGCTAAAACGTATCAGAAAGCCCTTTTCGAAGCTGGAATTCCATATACACAATTCAACGTTGACAATATCGGAGAAGAATATAACCGACTTATAAATCTCGGCGTAGAATTTAGCATGAAACCCACTGAAATGGGAACGGTTAAAATTGCTATTTTAAATGATACTTGCGGCAATAATATTCAGCTTATTGAAATGTTGTAAAACCCAACAAATCGTATGAGAAAAAGTAGTAAACAATTTATATCTAAACCCAAAAATATTTTTCTATTAGACAGCTTGAGGGCTTTTCTTACTACTATTCTACTCTATTTTCTCCTTAGAAATTTCAGCGGATTTTTCGGTTTATCAAAAGATGTTTTTGAATACCTTACAATTATTTCTTTACTTTTTTCATTTATTCGATAAGCTGCTATTTGCTGGTTAAGAAAAATTGGAAATCATTTTTAAAAATAATATGTACAGCTAATATTCTTTATTCTGTTTTGACATCGGGAATTATACTTTATTATTGCCAAAGTATTTCAGTTTTTGGCATTGTTTATTTTTTAGCAGAAATTGTGGTCATTATAAGTTTGGTCTCTTTAGAAATAAAAACAATAAAACAACCGTGATACTTTTCAAAATTCCATAGGAATGAACAATATTGTAGCAATGGATTTTAATCCGTTGTAAAATTTAACGATTAGAATAGAGTTCCGTCGGAACGATTCATTTTTATAAATATGTAAAAATATATCGAACCTACGGCTCTTTTTATCTTGCGATTTAATCTAACCGGATTAAAATCCGGCCCTACAATATTTTTCGAGCCGATGGCTCTTTTTTCCATTTCTTTCTATTGAAAGCCAAATCAAAATCCTAAAACATTTCCAAAAAATTCTATAACACATTTTCCTGAATCTTGAAGTAATTTTAATAGTGAATTTAAAAACTCAAAATCATGCAAAATAAAATACTAAGATTGTTAATGGTATTCGTTATACTGTTTTCATTTACAAGCTGTGAAGTTATTGGAGACATTTTTAAAGCCGGAATGGGATTCGGGATTTTTATCGTAATTTTTATTATTGCGATTATCATTTGGATCTTTGCCAAGGTTTTCAGAAAATAAAAAACAAAAAAAATCCCAAATTTCAATATAGAATTTGGGATTTTTTATTTGTAGAACTTTGTCAAAGTTGCAAGTTCAGTTTAGAATTTGGAAGTTGGACTCGAGCGTTAGCGAACAGGCGAAGCAATTTCCAAAATTGTAATTTTATAGATTGTACATCTTCTTTCTTTGTTCCTGAATCTTTTCATCATCAAGATATTCGTCAAATGTCATGTAACGATCGATAACTCCGTTTGGTGTCAATTCTACAATTCGGTTACCAACAGTTTGTGCAAACTCGTGGTCATGTGTTGTGAAAATTACAGAACCTTTAAAGTTTTTCAATGAGTTGTTGAAAGCGGTAATAGATTCCAAATCTAAGTGGTTTGTTGGTTCATCAAGCATTAAAACGTTAGCACGCTCCATCATCATTCTAGAAAGCATACAACGTACTTTTTCTCCTCCTGATAAAACTCGGCTCGTTTTTAAAGCTTCTTCTCCAGAGAAAATCATTTTCCCTAAGAAACCTCTAATGAAAACCTCATCACGTTCTTCTTCTGTTTTAGCGTACTGACGTAACCAGTCAACTAAAGTTAAGTCATTTTCGAAGTATTTGTGGTTTTCAGCTGGCAAATACGCTTGGTTGGTGGTAATTCCCCAATCGAAGTTTCCAGAATCTGCCTTTTGTTCGTTGTTTAAGATTTCATAAAAAGCTGTTGTAGCACGTGAATCTTTAGAGAAAAGAACGATTTTATCGCCTTTTGCCATATTCAAGTTAATATCTTTAAATAAAACTTCTCCATCTACAGAAGCTGATAAGTTTTCTACATTTAAGATTTGATCTCCCGCTTCACGATCCTGATCAAAGATAATCGCAGGGTAACGACGGCTAGAAGGTTTGATTTCGGCAATGTTTAATTTCGAAATCATTTTTTTACGAGAAGTTGCTTGTTTCGATTTAGCAACGTTTGCACTAAAACGACGAATAAATTCTTCCAACTCTTGTTTCTTCTCTTCTGCTTTTTTGTTTTGCTGTGCACGTTGTTTTGCTGCTAATTGGCTTGACTCGTACCAGAATGTATAGTTTCCTGAATAATGATTGATTTTTCCGAAATCAATATCAGAAATATGTGTACAAACCGCATCTAAAAAGTGACGGTCGTGAGATACAACGATTACAGTGTTTTCGTAGTTTGCCAGGAAGTTTTCTAACCAAGCGATTGTCTCGAAATCCAAATCGTTGGTAGGCTCATCCATAATCAGCAAATCTGGATTTCCGAAAAGTGCCTGCGCTAAAAGCACACGTACTTTCATTTTTCCTTCCATATCAGCCATTAAAGTATAATGATCTGCTTCTGTGATTCCTAAGTTAGATAACATCGCTGCAGCATCAGAATCAGCATTCCATCCGTTCATTTCTTCAAATTGAACCTGAAGCTCTCCAATTCGGTCTGCATTGGCATCATTATAATCTAAATAAAGTTCATCCATTTCTTTTTTAACAGCGTACAGCACTTTATTTCCCATTAAAACGGTTTCCAAAACAGTATGCTCATCGAACATGTTGTGGTTCTGGTTTAAAACCGACATACGTTTGCCCGGCTCCAAATGGATGTGTCCAGAAGTTGGGTCGATATCGCCCGAAATAACTTTTAAGAAAGTAGATTTTCCAGCACCATTGGCTCCAATAACTCCGTAAATGTTTCCATGAGTGAAAGTTGTATTTACTTCATCAAATAAAACTCTTTTACCAAATTGAACTGATAAATTATTGACTGTTAACATGAATGTCTTTTTAATTAATTTGGTGCAAAAGTAGTGAAAAAGGTTCAGAGTTGCAAAGATACGAAGGTGCTAAGGTTTTTATTTTAACCATATAAGTAATATAAGTTCATTTAAAACTAAACTTACAATTTAAATACTCTTAAAATTCAGCAAAATTGTAATCTACAACATCATCAAATTAAACTTATATCTCTTATATGAGCTTATATGGTTTAAAACTTCACAATTTACTTTCATTCTCTAAAGCTACTTCTAAACTTTCGAAATTTGGAAGCACTTTTGAAATCATTCCTTCTTTGTTGATGATAAAATGTGTTGGAAACGAATTCAGTTGTAAAGCAGTATTCATATATTCTTTCATATCTGGAATTACAGAATAAGATAATGGTTTTCTTACCAGAAATGTTTTTAATTGTTCTGGAGAATCTTCGGCTAAACTCATGAAAACAATATCTTTTCTGTCTTTGTAATCTTCAACTAATTTATTGACTTGCGGAAATTCTCTAATACATGGCGTGCAGTGAATGTACCAGCATTTTATTACAATGATTTTTCCTTTCATAGATTCATTGGTCACCAAATTTCCGTTTAAGTCTTTAAAAGAAAACTGCGGAAAAGCAGTTCCTTCCATTTTGAAGTTTTTGTACGCATCAAAACCTATTTGGTTAATGGTTGCTTTTATGCTGCTATCGGTTTTGGGCTGAATTTTGAAAAGTTTGTAAATGTAAACCTCTGCTTCCGATTTTAATCGAACTGGAATGAAGTTTCCGTTTGCCAATTGATCTAAGAAAGTTTCTTTTGAGATTTCTTTTGATGATGAATCCAAAGCGGTAAAATCTCTAGAAAGCATTATTTTTTTACTTTGATAAACGGACCAATCTGTAAAAGTTTTTTGAATTTGAATGGGATCGACTTCTGGATTTCCGAATTTATTTTGAGCAAAAGAAGAAGTAGAAATTAGAAATGTAATTATTATAATGATTGAATTTTTCATGAAGATTTATGCGAAAATTATGGTTTCAAAAGTACGATTTTTTTTAACCGCAAAGGCGCAAGGGTTTACGCAGAGTTCGCAAAAATTTTTAATCTAAAACATACTCAAAAATCTCCATAAAACAAACATTTATAAAGCTTTGACACAAATCTGTGTCACACTTTAAATAATTACTTTTTAAATTTGTAAAAAAACAACACAATGACTACACAAAACCTTTCAAACAAAATTGACGCCAGATTAAATGATTTTTTTACTGATAAAATCGATAGTAAAGAGATGGCAAAAATAATCCGAGAAGTAAATAATGCGCTTTCATTATGTGTTATGAGAGGATGTGAAACTATAGAATCTGAAATCAAGAATATTGATGATAATTTTTATTGGCTCAATAAGCTTGCAGAAGTTTTAGATCCTTATTTAGAAACTTAATGTTTATAAACTTCCATTGGATGAAAAAAATAGATTTTAACACATACGATCATAGCTTTTGTTTTGAAAAAAAGAGAGCGGAAGAAACAAGTTTCCAAACATAGCTAAACTATCTGCATTTAAATTAGTGAAACGTCTTTTTAAGTTCCCTAAACTATGTTTCTATGTGTTGAAAATAATTTCGCCAAACTGGTAAATAAAATTCTTTAAATAAAAAAACCTGGCAGTAAAACTACCAGGTTCATAATGCGCATCTTTAGGCAAAAACCAAATAACAAATTACCTAAAGCCGCATTTGTTCGAAATAAAAATCAGCTAAAAAATAAATAACCAAACTCAATTTTAACCGTCCCATCTTTTTATTTCTAATTTTTCAATCATTCTTTTAGTTTAAAAAGTTCATTACTTTGAATGATTTTTTGTTTCCTGCTTTGTCTGTTACTACTACTAAAAACAATTGTTTAGATGAGAAACTTTGATCGTGAAGCAGTACTTCTTTATTATTTTGAATATTTCTGTGGCTTACTAAATTTTGCCCTAAAACATTGAATACCTCAACCTGAGCGATTTCTTCATTTTCATTTGAAACTGATAATGCATTGTTTTTGAAATACGCTATCGTTGCATTGTTTTTTGAAGAAATATCCTCAAGCGCCAATGTTTTTGCTGCTGACTGCGAAGCAAAGTAATTTGCGTATGCTTTTGATAATTCAGATGAATTTCCGCAAGAAGATGCGTCCCAGTTTACAGACCAAGTCATTAAACCTCTTAAAGAAGGATATGGTCCGCCTGGCTGCATAGTGTATGTTCTGCCAGAGAAAGTAGTTCCGGTTCTTAAATAATGCATTGCGTTAATTCCTTCTGTTGGTGTTAGATAACCGCTTCCTGCCGCACTTGGACAAGCTGGTAGTGCAATAAGGACTTTTGAGGCTGGAAGACCATCAAAATGCATTCCTGTTGAAGCAATGTTATATCCTTTTATAATCATATCAGTTAGAGCTGTTACCATGTTTGACTTCTTAGCTGTGCCATAATATTGACCGTCTAATCCGTTTTCTCCTCCTGTATTATATAATTGCACTGCTAACAAATCCAATTCATTACGTAAGTTTTGAATAATTGGAAGGAACGAGCCAAAAGTATCTGTATAAGTAGTATATCCTCCTTGAACGTATTGTGTTTCTGGAGCTGCAGTTAATAAGAATCCAGGACCATAATACGCTTTTAATTCTTTGAAAGCATCTACTACGTTTTTCAATCTTGGATAAGCAGAAATACCTGCATAAGAAATATCTCTTAAACCTCCAGCGCTAAAATTCATCGATCCGCCTTCAAAATCAATATCAACTCCATCAAATTGATATTCGTCGATAATTGCTTTTAAACCATTAACGAAAATATTTTTCTGAGTTACATTTTCTAAAACAACATGACCATTTTGACCTCCAATAGAAACAATAACCGGAACACCGCTGTCTCTTAAAGATTTGATGTCATTTTTCAGCAATTGCTTATTGAAAACACCATTAGTCAAATATCTAGTGTCATTCGTAGTCAATATTGGTGTATAACCATCACGATTAACGGTTTCTACGAAAGAATAATCCACTACGTTAAATTTACTTCCCACCATTTGAGAGAAATATAAAAATGGAGCAGATGCATTTTCCCAAGAATGTGCATACCCTAAAATAATTTTAGAAGGAAGCGGAATGAATCTATTAGTGCTTACCGGAGCAATTTTAATAGTATTGTTTAAAGTAGTAACAGCAGCTTTATTATCGGTTGCTTTGATTACAACTGGATAATCTTGATAAGCAGATGGTGTAAAATTATACGTATAGGTATTATTTGTACCTGCTGTCATGTTAAACGTACCTCCATTTATGGTTATTGTAACACCAGAAACAGTACCATCACTATCTACAGCTGTAACTGAAATTGGCACAACTTGAAAAGAGCTTTGGGTAACAGTAGTATTCGATGGTGAATTCCATGTAATTACAGGCAGTGAATTAGGACAGTTTGAACCTGAACAATTTAATGTAAAACTATATGTTTTTGCATCTGTTGTTCCGTTTGAGGCAGTAGCCGTAACAGTTAAAGTATGAGAAGCCGAAAACTGATTTGCTGCTGGTGTCCAAGTCGATGTATAAGTACCTGAAGAATTTGTAGCACTTATGGTTTGCCCATCTAAACTAAATACAACAGATGAGATTGTAGTGGCGTCTGCAGCGCTTAATCCAACAGTTGCCACAAAATTAATTGATGATCCTAAATTTATAGCAATCGCCGAAGCTGTTGGTGCTGTAATAGTTACGACTGGTTTAGTTGCAACCGTAGCTTGTCTATTAAAATTATAAACTGTTGGACTTGTTGGAACTGCAAAGTTGGCCAAATTATTTGGGTAATACGTTACTTCACCATTTTCCCATGAATTTAATTTCAAACTTAAAATTTGCGTATAACCTGCTACAACTGAATTATCAAAAGTATAATTTCCTGATGCATCTGTTGTGGCTAAAACGCTTTTCCAGTTGTGTGTGTTATCTGTCCAAGGCAAAACAATTTCTACTTTAGCACCTGCAACTGGAGTTGTTCCGTTTTTAACACTTCCGCTGATTAAGTTTGCCAAAACCTGTGCAGATTTTGCTGTTGAGCTTGTATTAAAGTTGTAAACCGTTGGATTTGCAGGAACTGCGAAGTTGGCCAGATTGTTTGGATAATAGGTTACTTCTCCATTCTGCCATGTGTTTAGTTTTAAACTTGTAATTTGCGTATAACCATCAGTAACTGAATTATCAAAACTGTATTTTCCTTGCGCATCTGTTGTTGCCAGAACACTTTTCCAGTTATGCGTATTATCTGTCCAAGGTAAAACGATTTCTACCTTAGCGCCTGCAACTGGATTTGCACCGTTTTTAACCGTTCCGCTAATTTTACTTGAACTTACTACAACATCTTGTGCGAAGTTCAATGTTTTATTTGCATTCAGATTCGAATATACTGTTGAAGCCGGAGTAAAAGTTTGTCCTGTTAAAGCAGCTGTTACCGTATAATTTCCTCCTGAAGGTAAACTTAGAGAATAGGCTCCACTTGAATTTGTAACAGCTGTGAAGTTTCCTCCTGTTGAAGATGCTGTAACTGTTACACCAGAAACTGCAGCTGTTCCGTTAAGAACTGTTCCGCTTACTGTGTAGTAAACTATTGCTGCGCCTTGTGTAAAATTCAATGTTTTATTTGCATCAATTGCATTGTAAATTGTTGATGCTGGAGTATATGAAAATCCTGTTTTTGCAGCTGTAACGGTGTAATTTAGTCCAGCTGTTAAACCTGCAACACTGTAAACTCCGCTTGCATTTGAAGTTGCTGTTAATGTTGTACTGCCAGAAACCGCAGAAACGGTTACACCAGAAACTGGAGTTGTTCCGTTAAGAACTGTTCCGCTTACTGTATACGTTGGCTGTGTTCCGTTAATTACAACAGCAGTCTGGTTTACCGTAACATTTGTTAACGTTACTGGAGTAAAAGTATAACTGCTTTTTGATGCTGTAAGTGAATAGTTTTGTCCCGAAGTTAAGCTGTTGAATGTAAAGTTTCCTGTTGCAGAAACTATTGTTTGAATCACAACATTAGAAGCATTACGTAATTCTACCGTAACATCGGTTACTAAAGCTGATCCGTTTTTAACCGAACCCGAAATGCTTACTGTTCCTGGAACAGCGCTTCCAAATGAAGTATCTACCTGAGTTAATAATGAATTAGGGATTGAACCTCTCGTATCTTGAGATAATTCCCAAATCATACCCCCAGCTAAATTTCTAGATTTAATGTATTGCACTTTTAAATCCATGGATTGTTTATCTTCATAAGAGATAAACTCTTTTGTAGTAGCATTATATAAATAAGGAACTTTTGTGGTATTGTCAAAATATCTTACCCATCCGGCTGAAGCTGCAGATGGCGTTACTAACATCGTATTTGGATCTAAATAAGGATGTGAATTCGTAACTGGATTTCCAACTAAATCGCAAATTTCAATACTTCCAGATTTCTCACAAGCACCAGAACCATCCCATGTTCCTGTTGGATTCTGCGGGTTAGTACATCCTCCCACAATATCTCTTGGAGCAGAAACGAATAATCCGTTTGTTGAGTTAGCAGCAACGTGATCGAATTTTTTTCCGTAAAAAGGCAGTCCCATGATTAATTTATTGGCAGGAAAACCAATTACGTTTAAATATTGATTAGTTAATTCGTCTAATGATTGTGTTGCACCATACAATGGATCGTTTGGATTTCCACTTGCGTATAAAGGAGCATTGTAGCATGTTTTATCATACCAGTTTCCACCAAAATCATATCCGAAATAGGTAATATAATCACAGTAAGTCGAAATATCTTCGGTCATACCGTATTGTGCTCTATTGTTTGGCCCTAAATACTGTTTTGAAACGTTTCTAACATTGTTTCCTGCAGCAATAGTAACTAGTTTATTCGGCATTGCCTGACGCATGGCTTTTAGCAGAAGAACTAAATTTTTATTATCATCTGGGCTGTATTTTTGTGGAGGCACAGGTGATCCATTTACTATTTCCGTTCCATCAGTTCCGCCAGAAAGAGGATATTCCCAATCGATATCGAAACCATCAATAAACGGATAAGTCACAATGAAGTTTGCCATATCTGCTGCCAAAGCGGCTCTTGCAACCGGGCTGGCTGCAATTGGAGAAAGATCCTGACCTTTTGTCCATCCTCCTACAGATATTAAAATTTTAAGATGAGGATACTTTTCTTTTAATTTTTTCAAATCATAAAAGTTTCCTTTAACCGGAGCATCCCAAGGAATTCCGCCTTCCATATGCTCAAAATCAGCATATGTGTCAAGGCATTTTAATTTTGTGTTCTCAGGATGAGCGGGATCAAAAGTGGTCCCGTAAAAAGAATAATTTAAATGCGTCAATTTGCTTCCATCGATTTTCGGAACGTTGAAATCCCGGGCATAAATAGACCATTGCGCATAATATCCCACTACTTTTTTTCCGTGAGCCGGCTGGGCTAACGCGAGTAAGGGAAACAATAACAAAAAGAGTAATCTGTAATAATGTTTCATAATTAATAAATATTGGTTAATAGAAAATAAATACTTGGGCCATAGCTGGTTATTCATCAGCCAGGTTTCACTCAACTACAGGTTGGAAGGCTGCTGTTGGTTGGAAATAAACTCAAATTACATTCTATAGATAAATATTACTATTTCTGATTCATTCGTAATCATTAGCAAATAGCAGTGATTGATATTTATTTATAATTCTAAAAATTAATCGTAAATACAAATGATAAATTGGGACTACTCATCAATCTATACTCTCGTTTGTCATGTTTTGTGGAATTCTTTTTATTTGGTTTTTAAGGGTTAATAAATTATTTCAAGGGCTTATATTTTTCGTTTTGATTTTTTGTTGAGTGTTTTTCGTTTTTTTGAAATCTAGCCATAACTATCTCTACTGCAGAATACAGTAGAGATAATTAAAGACTAAATCAATGGATAACTACTAAACACTAACTCAACCAAAATTCTAAATTAGTTTCTTTAAACTTTCATAAACTGACAATTCTACGTCAGCATGATCTTTTGTATTGCATTGTTCAATCAGGTTTTTTAAATCAGCTGTTTTCAAAGTTGATTTGTTTTCTAAAACCAGTAATAATTCCTGCGATGCATCACTTAATTTTTTTGACAAAGGCAGAATTGGCTGTACTAATGGAGCATTGGCCCCTAAATCAAACAATTCTTTATTAAGTGCAATCCATTTATTAAAAAATGCGGTCACTTTTGCTTTGTTTTCTGGCGTTTTGTTTGCTAAATACTGATTTACTGCTTCATTAAAAGCAAGCGAATCTTTGGCATCTGGTGTACAAGCATCTGCAAAAAGGGTAAATGGTGAATACATTTGGTATTCTGTACCTCCTTTATTTCTTGTATATCCTTTTAATGGTTCACATACATTTGTAAATTCATTTAGTGAACTTATGTTTTGGTTATTGGCAATATTTCTAAGAATAACATCTTTATTTTTAAGGTGTGTAAGACCTAATTCTTCTAGTCTAAATGAAACATTATCCAAACGTTTGCGCATGCTTGCTAAATCGGTAATGTTTTCTGCTGACCAAAGTCTTTCTGCAATTGCTGCTGTTCTTGGCCAAATTCTAGAATCAATAGTTTCTGGCGTAGTTAGTTCTGTCCACATTGTGGCTTCACCGCCTAAAATTCTAGCTTTTTCCTCAGCAGATAAATCGGCACCTTTCGGCATTGGATCATTTAAATAATGACTTGCTACGGGATACATTAAATCAATATAATAACCATTTGAAAGAACTGTTTTATAACCTTTTTTTACAGCATCAACTAACGATTGGCCAGCGGCAACTCCTTCGTTTGGTCCTCTCCATGAATGTACAATCGCTTCTCTTGAAAGGTCTTTGGTTAAAATTTCTTCCCATCCCATTAGCTGTTTTCCATGTTTTTTAAGCATTGGTGCCAGCTGCATAGTAAAATAAGTTTGTAATTCGTGGTTGGTTTTTAAATTATGTTTCTTTTTGAATTCTTGAATTTTTGGGTTGGCATCCCAGTCTTTCCCTTCATTTTCATCACCCCCAATGTGAAAATAAGCTCCAGGAAATAATGGGCATACCTCATCAAAAAGTTCACTTAAAATTTTATACGTTTTAGGATTTGAAGGATCTAATGTTGGTGAAAAAATCCCAGCATTTCTTTCAATTCCATAGGTACTGATTGCGGTACCTTCAATATTTTTTTCGGCTGTTCCTCCAGTCAGTGTAATCACTTTGCTCCCTATTTCTGGGTAAGCCGTAAGTATTGCCGATCCATGACCTGGAACATCTATTTCTGGAACTATTAAAATACCGCGCTCATCGGCATATTTTACGATATTTCTAATTTCTTCCTGTGTGTAATACAATCCGTCCGAAGCGAGTTCTATTAACTTTGGATGTTTTTTGGTTTCTATTCTCCATCCTTGATCATCCACTAAATGCCAATGGAAAACGTTCATTTTCATGGCTGCTAATCCATCTAAATTTCTTTTGATGACATCAACTGGCTGAAAGTGTCTTGAAGCATCAATCATTAAACCTCTCCAAGTAAATCTTGGAAAATCTGAAATTTTAGAAACTGGAAAGTAAAATGATTTACTGTCATTTTGCAGCAACTGCAATAAAGTTTCTAATGCATGCAAAGCACCTAAATCGCTGGTGGCATTAATTGTTATTTTGTTTTTTTGGATATCTAAATGATAACTTTCGTCTTCATATAGACCTATCTTTCCGTTTTTATCGCAGTTTATTTGTAATTCTGCATTAGGGAATTCGTTTAATTTTGTAATAAAACCTTGTTCGAAAAAGATACCTGTTCTACCATCCAGCCGGCGCAGAAAACGAGTTACCCCACCAAAAATTCTTGGGTTTGGATTTCCAGAAATGTTTACTCTAAAGTTTTTAGTTACAGTAAAATTCCCTTCGTTTACAACAACATTTTGAGGCCATGGCATTAAATTTAGCTGCTCTTTTTGAACTTGAGCACTGGCAGTTACACCCGCTAATAGTAGTACAAATAAATATTTCATTCTTCTTTTTTTTGGCTGGACACTTCAAAGAGTATCCTTGTAAATTAGATAAAAAACAAAACTCAGAAAGACTTCAGTTTACCTCACTACTTGTTCTGAGGTCGATCTGAATTTTGCAGTTTGATTCGCTCTCACCCGAATCGGTTTTAAAACAACTTTAATAATCAAAACGTTTAAAAGCTTCAATCGCTTCATATTCAGCCAATCCTAACTCATCGTATAAAATCGCTGTATTTTTATTTCGGTCTTCTGCCCTAACCCAGAATTCACGAGAGTCATTTCCTTGAAACATAACCCTGTCTTTTTGAGACTGATGGTATAAAATAGCGTGGCGTTTCAATAATACTTCTGATGGAGAAAGCGGCACTGCCATATCGATTTCATGTATATCCCACTCATGCCAAGCTCCTCTGTAAAGCCATAACCAGCAGTCATCCATATATTTTTCTGGTTTTAATTCCTTCATTGCTGCAAAAATGGCATTTAAACAAACTTCATGAGTTCCGTGCGGATCAGCCAAATCACCAGCTGCAAAAACTTGATGCGGTTTGATTCTGGCAATAATTTCTTTTACAATTGCAATATCTTCTGGCCCAAGCGGATTCTTTTTAACTTGTCCAGTTTCATAAAACGGAAGGTCTAAAAAGTGTGTATTTTCATCTTTTAATCCGATATATCTTGTTGCGGCATACGATTCTCTTCTTCTGATTAATCCTTTTAATTTTCGAACTTCAAGAGAGTCGATTTGATTTTCTGATTTGTTATTCAAAAACTCAATTACTGATTTGAAGTTGATGTCCTTTGGCAGATCTGCGCCTACAAAATCATTACATACTTCAGCAAATTTTAAAGCTTCGTCATCAGTAACGGCAATATTTCCAGAGGTTTGATATACAACATGTACATCGTGGCCTTGTTTTATCAATTTTGAAAAAGTTCCTCCCATCGAAATCACGTCATCATCTGGATGCGGACTGAAAAGAATCACTCGTTTTTTAGCAGGATTAGCTCTTTCAGGTCGATGCGAATCATCTGTATTCGGTTTTCCGCCCGGCCATCCAGTAATAGTGTGCTGCAGGATATTAAACATATTGATGTTCATATCGTAAGCAGAACCTTCCTGTGCCAGTAAATCAGACATTCCGTTGTTGTTGTAATCACGGTCTGTCAATTTTAAAATAGATTGTTTGGTTTTCTGGCAAAGCCAAACAATTGCTTTACTTTTTAATTCTTGTGTCCATATACATTCTCCAACAAGCCATGGTGTTTTAAAACGTGTTAGCTCTGATGCGGCTGACTGGTCCAAAACGAAAGTTGCGTTTGGATGATTTTGTAAAAAGGTAGCAGGTACTTCAGAGCTAATATCACCTTGAATAGTTCTTTTGATGATATCGGCTTTGTTTTGCCCCCAAGCCATTAATACAATTCTCTTAGATCTCATAATGGTAGAAACTCCCATGGTAATGGCACGTTTGGGAACGTTATCAATACCATTAAAATCAGAAGAAGCGTCGACTCTCGTAATATGATCCAGAGTAATAATTCTTGTTCCAGAATTGATGTGAGATCCCGGTTCGTTAAATCCAACGTGACCCGTACGACCAATTCCTAATAACTGAAAATCAAGTCCACCGGCTTGTTTAATATTCATTTCATAGTCGATGCAATACTGATTCAATTCTTCAATTGAAACTGTACCATCAGGAATATTAATATTTTCAGGGTTAATGTCAATATGATTAAAGAGATGCTGATGCATGAAATAATGATAGCTTTGATTATTCTCTTTATTCATTGGATAATATTCATCCAGATTAAAAGTGATTACATTGCTAAAACTTAGTCCTTCTTCTCTGTGCATTCTAACTAACTCCTCGTATACTTTTATAGGAGAAGATCCTGTTGCTAAACCAAGCACGCAAGATTTATTTTTTTCCTGCTTAGATCTAATTAATTGAGCGATTTCCTGCGCAACAATTACCGAAGCTTCAGCAGAACTCTTGAAGATTTCGTTGTGAATTTTTTCAAATCTTGTTTCTTCAAATTTACCGGCGCTCTTATAGCTGATATCAGGTTTTATTTCTAAGGCACTTTTCATTTTTTTCTTTTTTTGGTATGTACAATTTTGGTTTTTGAAATGGCGCAAGCAATTTTCATACTTGCACCATTTTCTAACCAAACTTAAAATCTGTAATCTATTTTATTTTTAGAAGTTAGGAGCATTTACATCCCACCAAACTCTTGTTCCACCATTATCAGGTCCGCCAAGTTTTGATACTCCAGAAGCAACACCACCAGAGTTACCTGCTTTTTCAGATTGAACATAGTTAATTCTTCTTACACCATACTGAGTTGTAATTGATCCTCCACTATAATTTTTAAGCACTGGGAATAATTTAGGATATCCAGTTCTTCTGTATTCAGACCATGCTTCTTGTCCTTCAGGGAAACCTGCAATCCATTTTTGAGTGATAATTTTTTGTAATTTAACCTCATTTGTAGCAAGATCGTCCCAAGCAACAGTAACATTGTTTACTGCAAGTGAATTGTTTACTGGGAAGTTTGGATCTACATAGGCTTTTGGTAATTTTACATTATCTGCGATATATGCTGCAGCTCCTGCAGCTCCGTGCTGTTCGAAAGAAGCTGTAATTCCTTTTTTGTATAAAGATTCAGCATTGTCTCCCATATTCCATCCTCTTAATGCTCCTTCAGCTCTTAAGAAATAAGCTTCTGCAGTAGTCATTAAAATAACTTCTTTTGATCTAATAAGTGCTCCAAGTCCAGAAAAATCTTGGTGATCTGACTTAGCAGCGATATCGATACCAGTACGAACTCCTTTATACTGTCCAGGGAATTGAGTTGAAACATCAAAATAAGATTCGATTCTTGGATCTTGATATCCTCCTAAAATTGATTCCATATCAGCTGACATTCTAATGTCTAACCATGCGCCACTAATGGTTGCAAGTGGGTTTGTATAAACTGGAGATACGATTTTAAATAAATCAGCATTTGTTGTGAAAACTCCAAATTTATGCGCCACGGCTTTTTCAGCTTGCGTTTTTGCTAGTGCCGGATTCTTTTTTACAATACGCATTGCTAATCTTAAACGTAATGTGTTTGCAAATTTTACCCAAGCTTTATAATCTCCTTTGTAGTTAGATAAATCCGTTGATGTAAAGCTTGAAGCTTCTCCGGCATCGACTCTTTTTGTTAATTCTGCAACAGCAAAATCTAACTCACTAAACATTTGGTTGTATACTTCTTCTTGAGAATCGTATTCAATTGTTGATTCAGTTGATCCAAATTTAGAATAAATGATTGGTCCAAAAGTATCTGTCAATCTGTGCATTCCTTCAACTTTTAAAATCAATGAAAGAGCGTAAAACTGATCGTACTTCCCTTTTGATTTTTGTGCAATATCGTAAGCATTAAACATTACGTTACTGTATGCATAATCCCAGATAAATCCATTCCATCCATCAACTAATGAATAAGTGGTATTGTTAATTCCTCCAGCAAAACCTGTTGGAGTTGCCATGTAACCAGACCAGATATCACTGTTTAAGTTTTGCTGTAACTGGTAAACCCATTCTGGAGTGTATACATAAATGTTGTTAAACATTGGAGCAAAACCTCCTTTAATATGATTGAAGTCTTGTTCAAATAGTTCAGGTGTAATACCATTAGGATTGGTATTAATATCTTCAAAATCACCTGTACACCCAACTGCTGCGAGTAATAATATACAGATAGCTGTTCTTTTAATAGTATTTAATTTCATGTTTTTAAAATTAGAATGTTACATTTAAATTAAGCCCGATACTTCTTGTAGATGGTAATCCATAAATATCAACACCTTGTAATCCTTCGCCTGTACTTAATGCAATGTTTGGGTCAAACGGAGCATCTTTATAGATAAAGAATAGGTTTCTAGCTATTAAAGAAACGCTTGCCGTTTTAATAAATGGTAATTTTTTAGCATTGAAATTATATCCGATAGAAACTTCTCTCACACTTACATTTGTTGCATCATATACATACTCACCAGTAATACCTGCTCTACCACCCACTTGAGTATAATATAATTGAGCATCCATTGTAGAAACTGCAGTTCCGTCACTAGCTCTCACCGCATTTACTTTTACACCACCTGCATTTCTTGCATCTCCAGTAGCTCTAGACACCCCGAAAGAGTCATTTTGTGCTTCAGTTAAACTCATTACTTCTCCTCCAAAACGACCATCGATTAATACGTTAGCGAAGAATGAACCAATTTTAAATGAGTTAGAAAAACCTAACATGAAATCTGGATTAGAGTTTCCAACTTCTTGGAAATCTGTTTTCTGGATAGTTCCGTCATCGTTTAACAACATTCTGCCTTGAGCATCTTTTTTGATGTTGATACCTTCAATAACCCCAAACGGTCTACCTTCAATTAATGCATATCTGTAACTGTTTACACCTGCTTCTGTTAAGTTTACTCTTCCTCCTAATTCTGTTGGAATTTCTTTTACTTTATTTTTGTTTTGTGAGAAGTTTACGCTTGAATCCCAAGAGAATTTATCTCCTCTAAAAATTCCCGCAGTAACAACTGCTTCAAAACCTTTGTTTTCGATACTTCCTGCATTGATTCCGTAGAAATCTACTCCTAATGCATTTCCTTTTGGAGCAACAACTTGTAAATATTGGTTTTTAGTTTCTGAATTGTAGTATGATAACTCAAAAGTGAATCTGTTATTGAACATTCTCCACTCTGTACCAAGTTCATACTCTGATTTTAATTCAGGCTTTAATGTAGTTCCTTCTTTTGGAGCCACTTTTGGTTTTGGATCCGTTACTCCTGGAGTATAGTAGTAAGTTGGAACTGTTACGAAAGGATAAATATCATTACCTACTTCAGCATATGTAGCACGAACTTTACCATAGTTAATAAAATCAGGTAATTTAGTCATTTCACTAATGATAGCTGTTACCCCAACAGATGGATAAAAATAACTTGCAGAACCTGTATTTGCTAAAGTTGATGACCAGTCATTTCTTGCCGCAAGATCTAAGAATAACATGTCTTTGTATCCAAATGTTGTAGCTGCAAATACTGACTGTACTTCTTTTCTTGAATCAATTGTCTGGTAGTTTCCAGAATTGTTGTTGAAGTTTTGTAATGTAAACCAGTTAGCATATTTTAAACCTCCTCCAATTCCAGAATCAAGAATCGTTTTTTGATTTCCTAAAGTGTTATTAATACTGGTACCAACATTGGCATTAAAACTAAAGTTGTCACCAAATTTTGTGTTAATTGTAGCAATTAAATCTCCATAACGTTGTGTACTTAAAGCATTTTCTACATAATATCTACCATTTTCGTGAGAAATTGTTCCTTGTGTAGTAGCATAGATTTTTTTGTCAAAAGCACTTTCAATTCTATTATAACTATATCTGGCAGCGATACTTAACCAATTGTTCGCTTTATAAGTTAATGATAATGCTCCGTTGAAGAAATTATTATCATCTTCAGATTTATTTCTGTTGATTCCCCAATATGGATTCTGCATAATATCTCTATTAGTCATCCAGTTTTGAGCCATTAAATTTCTGTTGGCATTAAAAACTTCAAAATTGTTTTTATAGTAGTTGAAATCGTTTCCTCTTGGCATTAAATAAACACCTGTTAAAGGGTTAAAGTAGAAACCGTTAACTGGTTTGTTTATGATAGTTTGTGTAGTATAGTTTGCGTTTGCAGCAAAATTTAATTTATCATCAAAGAATTTTGCTGTCTGACGAATACCAAAATTATTTTTCTTAATACTGTTTCCAGGCATTACTCCTGAACCAGATGTGTTTGCGTATGTAAATGCTGTAGAAGAATTTTCAGCTGCAGTTGAATAACCTACTGAAGTAATTTGAGTATTACCTGTTTCGAAAAAGTCTTTTACGTGATCTTTTGTTTTTTGCTTAGCTCCCCAGCTTTCATCAGCCCCAGTCGCAGCAACATAATCAGATTGGAATTTTGGTAAATAAGCAGCTGTTTCGAAAGTAGTTACAGATGATGCTGTAATTGTTGGCTGACCTGCTTTTGCTTTTTTAGAAGATAATAAGATAACTCCGTTTGCTCCTTGGCTTCCGTAAAGAACAGATGCTGCAGCACCTTTTAAAACTGTCATTCCTTCGTAATCATCTGGGTTTATTAATGAAACAACATCACCACCATCACGGTTACCAGTAGAGGTACTACCAAAAGAATCATTTGGTTGTCCAGAAGTACCGTTATACAATGGAATACCGTCGATTACATACAAAGGCTGATTATTAGAAACTGAAGAGTTACCTCTAATTACAACTTTTGTAGATCCTCCTGTACCACTTGAACTTTTAGTTACAGCAACACCGGCAATTTTACCTGCTATTGTATTAATAACGTTTACATCTCTAACTCTGGTTAACTCTTCTCCTTTAAGCTCCTGAGCCGCATAAGTCAAAGATTTTCTTGTTTTCTTAATACCCAGAGAAGTAACTACTACTTCGTTAAGAGCATTTGAAGCTGCTTGTTGCATTTTTACATTAATTGTAGCAGCATCTCCTACAACTATTGATTGTGTTTCAAGACCTACATAACTAAAAACTAATGTCTGGCCTTTTTGTGCTTCAATAGAGTACAATCCGTCAAAATCTGTCGTAGCTCCCTTTTGACCTCCCTGCACAGCAACAGACGCCCCTGGTAATGGCATCCCATCAGCATCTGTAATCACACCTTTGATACTTTTTACTTGTGCAAGCGTAACTTGCGCCGTAAAAGCAATCATAAAGATTAAGAAAATTTTTTTCATGTTTATTTATTTTGTTAGTTATGAGGTAAAATTATTCTTAAGGGATTGTTAAAAAAAATATATTATACAAACTGCATCATATTTTAAACGAACGACATAAAACATTCAATAATCCGTTATGCGAAAACGTTTTCCATTCTATAAAAAGCATCATTTTATCTATTTGTAACAAATTATATCAATGTTTAAGCTTTTTTATTGATAATTTTTAAATAAAAATAAAAAGCTATAAATCTGGGTTTTATAAAATTAAAAAGCATTTTCGCCTTTTAATTTGTTAATATTAAAAGATGAAAATGCTTATATTTTTAAATAATTTTAAGAAATTTTAATTACCGCACAATCCTGATGTTTTTGTTTTTAATGCTGTATATTTTTTGTGAACAACATCTAAGAGAGAATATTCAGTAAATGAATCTTGGGTAAGTTCCCATATCATTATTCCTCCCGTATTTTCAGAAGCATATTCAACTTTCCGAGCGATCGTAGGCCTGCCGTTGTAATATAGCTTACCTAATTCGTCCTGATCTGCTAATTGTGTTCCTGCGGCAACTATGTCTCCGTATGTTGAACTTGTAACAGGCGTAAATGTAAAATTGTATCCATAAAAGGGAACACCAAGTGTTAGTTTTTCTGAAGGCACATTTTGAAGTTTGTGCCAAAATTCGATACCATTTTTTGCAAAATCAAACGAACTGTGCTGCTCCACTTTGTTTGGACTCCAAGGTCCAGTGCTGTCATAAGCCATAATGTTTAAAAAGTCAAAAGCATTAAGAGTCGAATTGCTTATGTTTACAAATCGGGTATTATTAGGTAATGCAGCCGTTAGCAGCTTATTTATTGGAAGAGCTTTTCGCAATTCGGTTACAAAACCGCTGTAGCCCGTTGTAACAGCATCCCATTCGAGATCAACATCAACACCGTCTAATTTGTGAATTTCGGTAAACTGAATAATATGCTGAATAAACGCGGGTCTGTTTTCTGATTTATCAATTAGTGACGACCAATTTGCCGCTTGCTCTTGCGATATAACTCCGCCTGCCAGAGAAATACAAATTTTAATATTAGGATTCACTGATTTTGCGTATTGAATCACAGCATCAATATTTCCGTTGAAAATCAAATTTCCGTCTTTATCTGGATTTGCAAAAGCAATATTTAAGTGTGTCAACTTACAATATTCAATCGAGGTCATTTTGTCAAAACTATCCGATGATAAATAACCAACGACTCTTGCTGTTTTTATTTTTGATTCTTCTGGATTATCATCTTTTTGAGTTGTACAACTGTAAACTGAAAAAAGAGAACTGATATAAAAAAGGATGCCTAATAAGGCTTTATTTTTTATCATAATTTTTTAAATTTTAATTAGAATGAAAATAGCACCTTATTAGGCATAACTCTATATTTTTTTAGGATTTTTTAATTGGCATCCCACCAAACTTTATTCAACCAATCATTTTTACCTCCCATTCTTGATAAAGCTTCTAAATAATTTGCTTCATTTTTCTGCATTTCATCATTAGGATAATACAAACGTTTTGGTGTAATTCCTCCTGTTTCAGAATCTGGATTTGTAATTGGAATCAACACAGGGAATCCTGTTCTTCTCCAGTTTGAATACGCTTCAATACTGTTAAATATATAAGTAATCCATAATTGTGTTGCAATTTGTTTTTTCTCTTGTCCTGCAACTAAAGGTTTAGCATTTAAATACGTATCAATAGCAGCTTGAGTTGCTGGTGTTGCTCCGTAAATCTCTAATTGCTTAATACCTGCTTCAACTCCTTTTCTGTAATAATCTGCTGCTGAACCTGAAACCCATCCTCTAAATGCCGCTTCTGCAAGTAATAATTGTGTTTCAGAATAACTTACATGTAAAAATGGTGTAGTTTTTTGTTTGAAATACGATTGGATTCCAGAAGTCGAACTTGCTCCCATTGGAACTTCCCACTGAAAAAGTCCTGGTTTTACGCCTTCATAAGGTGTTTCTCCCGGCTGTAATGGTGCTCCCCAAGCAAGACTGCTCGTTGTTTTTGGAGTTGCATACATTGGTAATCTAGGATCTCCGTTATCTCTTAAAAAGTCAATAACCAAAGTACTAAAATGATCTCCATTTTCATTTCCTACAAGTGCATAAGCTAATCCATTTCCTCTAAAATCGATTGATGCTGGATCATCATTAAAAGTAGCATCTAAATGGTGCATAATACAGTTGTCATCGTTACTTGCAAAAACACCTGCTTGTAAAGCTGCTTTCACTTGTTTTTCTGCTTCTGCTGGTTTTACCTCAGAAAGTCTCATACCTAAACGTAAGCGTAATGTATTGGCTAATTTTTTCCATTTAGAAATATCTCCTTTGTAGAATAAATCACCTTTTACAGAGCCACCATTCGGATTTAATTGATTATAAGCTTCTTCTAAATCATGAAAAAATGAAGCATAAATATCTTCTTGTTTATCATATTTAGGAGTTACAATTCCTTTTGAAAAACCTAAACCAGCTTCAGAATAAGGAATATCTCCATACAAATCCGTAATACGGTGCGCCACCATTACTCTCATAATTTTAGCAACGGCATTCATGTTGACAGCTGCTGGATCGCCATTTGTTTTTTCAAGAATATCAACCACGTTTTTTAATTCGTTTTGGTACCCATTTCTCCAAAGAGCGGTTGCATATCCATCGTCTTTTTTGAATTTGCTTCCAAACTCAGTTACGTTCCAAGCACCTGCATAATGCTGCACAAAACCTCCTGAATAAATTAAATTGGCTCTCCATTGGTAAAATCCATCACCCGACATACATAATTGGGTGAAGGTAAGCTGCCCAGCTGGATTTGCTGACAACGCAACCGGATCTTTCTCCAGTTCTTCAAAATTATCTGTACAGCCTACTGCAATAAACAATGTGAGTACGGCTATAATTATTTGATTAAATTTCATAATTTCTTTTTTTAGAATGCAACTTTAATATTAAAACCGTAAGATTGTCTAAATGGCAATGAACCATATTCAAAACCTTGTCCGTTTCCAGAAGTATACATAGATTCTGGGTCAATATTTGGAAGATCTTTATTGAAAGTCAACAAGTTTCTTGCAAATGCCGAAACATAAATTGAACTTATTTTTGCTCCTTCGAAAACACTTGAAGGAATAGTATATCCTAAACTTACCTCTCTTAATTTCACATAAGATGCATCGTAAACAAATGGCGCTGGTGAGTTGTTAAATACTGTATTCCAGTAATCTTGTGGATTAACAGGTTTTGTATTTTTTACATAAACCGGATTTGCTGCTGTTCCTGTATTTACCACACCTTCTGCCACATATCCAGCTGTTGGAACCCATGTAGACTGGCTAAAGTTAGGATCATTTGCAATTGCTTCTGCTCTTGCATGATTGTAAGCATCTCTACCATCAGTAGTTACATCCAAAAGTCCTTTTGTTGCCGCCAATGAATTCGTCATAGAATATACATCCATACCAAATTTCATATCAATTAAGAATTGAAGCGTGATTCCTTTGTAAGTAAATCTATTGGTTAAACCAGCAGCCCAATCAGGAAGTCCTTTTCCTAAGGCTACTTTTTCATCTGTAAATAATGGTAGTCCATTTGCCGCAACTACTTTTTCTCCATTTTCATTTCTTAAGAAATCTCTACCCATAATAGTTCCGTATTGGCCGCCAACCTGCGCAACAACAGCTGCTCCAGCCCAACGAGCTTCGGATATTGTATAGGTATTAATATCTGGATGCAATGAAATGATAGAGTTTTTGTTTTTTGAGAAGTTCAAATCAATTCCCCATTCAAAACTGTTTGTTTTTATTGGAGTTCCTGATAAGAATACCTCAATACCTTCGTTACGTAATTTTCCAGCATTTACAGAAACAAATTCATATCCTGATGTTGCTGATGAAGGTAAGTCAAGTGTTTGATCTGATGTGTCTTCACGATATAAAGTAACATCTGCTCTTAATCTGTTTTTGAAGAAAGCTGTTTCAAATCCAAACTCAACTCCTGTTTTTGACTGATATGTTAAATTAGGGTTTGGTGCCGCAGTATTTTTAATATTCACAACACTCTGACCGTCGTATGAAGAAAACGTAGTATAGTTTAATGCATTTTTATAAGCCCCTGGTGAGTTCGAAACCTGAGCCCAAGATGCTCTAAATTTACCATAAGAAAAAGTATCGTTTTGAATGTTAAATGCATCAGAGAATACAAATCCTAACGAACCCGCAGGATAAAATGCACTTTCATCTCCGCTGTAAATTACACTAAACCAGTCATTTCTTCCTGTAAACTCAGCATATAGATACCCTTTGTAATCAAATTTCGCAGATCCGTAAACTGAATTTGTTCTTGTTTTTGTTTCAACGGGAGCGTTTTCTGTTTTATTTACAAAGTTGCTGATGTATTCAGTTCCCGGCTCAATAATTTTTGTTCCAAATCTTGAATTTTGCTCTCTTCTAAAATCTCTTCTTGCTGTACCTAAAATTCCAGAAAAAGTTAAATCTTTTGCTAACTTAATATCGCTCAAAGTGGCAATAATATCAGTATTCATTTCAGATACATTAATATTATTTAAACCAAGATAGCCTTCATCTCTTCCCGGCCAGGTGCTTCCTGCCGCCATGAAATCTTTTGCACTAAAATTGTAAGTGTCAAGACCTGTTCTAAAAGTTAAAGCGATCCATTTTTTCAATTGATATGTTCCTGTAACATTTCCAATGAAACGATTTTTAACTGATGTATTGTGATTTTCCTCGGTGACAAAATAAGGATTCAACAAATAAACATTGTTGTTCCATGGATAAATCTGTCCAGTGTCTTGATTTTTATAATTTTTCAGCCAAGCTTGGTCAATATTTGGCGCTAAACCACTTAATGAATATCCAACGTTATTTGGAGAATCTCCTAAAGCTGGTCTATTGTTTGTATTTTCAGCGATATAATTCACATTTGCATCTAACGTAAATTTTTCTGATTTTAAAGTCGCATTCAAAGTAGCGTCGTTTCTTTCTAATCCAGATCCTGGAACGACGTCATCGTTTTTCAAGTTATTGAAACCAAAACGCACAAATCCGCTGTCATTACCTCCAGAAACCGCAATTCCGTTTGTAGTTGTAAAGCCAGTTCTAAAGAAATCCTGAATATTGTTTTCTACTCTAGCGTAAGGTCTCATAGAACCGTCGAAAATTTTAACCTGTTGTCCTACACTTTCAGAAAATTTAGGTCCCCACGCATTAGTAGTGTACCCATAAATTTCAGTTGGTGCTTTTGCAGGATCTGGAAGAGCACCGTTGGATCCTGTTCCGTATTCTGTTTGATAATCAGAGTATTTTGCATTTACTCTGTCAAAATTTACTCCGCTTGTTAATTCAACGCGAAGTTTACCTTTGCTTCCTTTTTTAGTTGTAATTAAAACTACCCCATTTAAAGCTCGTGAACCGTATAAAGCCGCAGCAGCAGCTCCTTTAAGTACCGTTAAACTTTCGATGTTGTTTGGGTTAATACTTGAAATCCCATCTCCGTTATCACGGCCATCAAACCATTTGCTAGTAGCTGCCTGATCATTATTTAAACCTGAGTTATCAATAGGAACACCATCTACAATGTATAGAGGCTGGTTACTTTCACCAATACTAGAAATACCTCTAATAATAACTCTTGTACTTCCTGCGATTCCTGTTGCTGGTATAGAAACATCTACACCGGCAATTCTACCTGATAAAGCAGAAGTTACATTGGTTGTAATTGCCTTATTCAATTGTTCACCTTTAACGTCTTGAACAGCATAACCAAGTTCTTTCTTTTGTCTTTTGATACCTAAAGCCGTAACAACAACTTCATTCAGATTTTGTGTGTCCTGAGTCAACACTACATTTACTGTTGCTGAAGTCCCAACTGTTACTGTTTTAGTTTTAATACCTATATACGAGAAAACCAGAACATCTCCTGCTGATGCCTGAATCGTATACATACCGTCATAATCGGATTGACTTGACGTCTTCGTACCCTGAACAAGAATACTTACCCCTGGCAGCGGCAATCCGTTTTGATCGCTTACCAAACCTTTAACTGTCTTTACTTGTGCAAGCGAAACCTGCACCGTAAAAGCAATCATAAGGATTAACATAATTTGTTTCATTTTTATCATGGTTTTGATTAGTTAGGGATAAATTTATTGTTAAGGTACTGTTAAAAAAAATATTTTATACAAACAGTCATTATCTTTAAACAAACGACATAAAACATTCAACAATATGTTTCACGAAAACGTTATTCCAATTAAATTAAATATCAATATCGTTTTATTTCAAAATTTTCTTCAAAAGAATTGCGTTTTATCAACTAATTATGTAAAGTTGCACAACTATTCGAACCATCCAAAACAAATAATAAAAAGTTAAAGAAAAAGTTGAAAGAAATTCAAAAACTAAAATTTGACATCAAACTTCAAAATCACATTTGGTTCTGGGGAACTTACTTTACTCTCAACTTTTTACGATGGGGAGCTTATTTTAACGACTATCCCTATTCGTTTAAATCAAATCTTATTGAATTTTCGCTTCATATTCCACTTGTTTATTTTAATCTATTTATTTTAGTTCCGAAATATGTCTTAAAACAGAAGTACATTACTTATACGCTGGCGTTATTAGTTAGTCTTTTCGGAATTTATTTATTAAAAACCGCTCTTACCTATTATATAGTATCCGAAAATATCTGGCCGGAAGCCAATAGAGAATATCATCCATTTGAAATAAATCATATCGTAGCAGTTTGTATTGGAGAGTTGTATGTGCTTGCAATGGCTTCTTCAGTTTATCTTACGTTAACGTGGCTTCGCGAAAGGGAAAGAAACCGATCGCTAAGAGAAAATCAATTTAAAATCAAACTGAAATATCTGGAAAACCAAATCCAGCCTCATTTTTTCTTCAATACTTTAAATAATCTATATGCTTTATCTTTAGAATCTTCAGATAAAGTTCCAGATGTCATTATCAAACTTTCCAATTTGATGGAATATGTATTGTATGATGTAAAAGGAACCAAGTTTGTACCGTTGATAAAAGAAATAGATTACATTCAAAACTATATTGAAATAGAAAAATTACGTTTTGAGAATGTTGAAGTTACGATCAATTTAGAATCGAATATTGAAGATGTTGTTGTCCCCCCGTTAATTTTTATTTCATTGGTTGAAAATGCTTTTAAACATGGCGGAGTTAACAACAATAACTTCAAAATCAAAATCAACTGCAAAGTTGTCGACAATAAAATGTTGTACTTTGAAATCTTAAATAATTTTGTAATTTCACAAAATCGAAAGTCCAAAGGCGGTATTGGTTTAGTTAATACAAAGAAAAGACTAAAGTTAATTTACAAAAATCATTTCAGTTTAAAAGACACAACAAAACTAAATTACTATATAATCCGTTTGCAAATACCAATTCAGAATGAAAATTAGATGCGTATTGATTGATGATGAGCCTTTAGCTATTAAAGTTCTGCAAAATTATTTTACTAATTTCACAGATTTTGAAGTTATAGGAACATTCAATAATTCTTTAGAAGCACTGGATTTTATAAACAGCACTTCTGTAGATGCCGTTTTTTTAGACATCAATATGCCTATGATGACTGGTTTTGAATTGATAAGTCTTATTGAAAACAAAACCAAGGTTATTATAACCACAGCTTTTAGGGAATTTGCCGCAGAAAGTTATGATCTTGATGTTTTAGATTATCTTGTAAAACCCATTCCGCTGCCAAGATTTATAAAATGCATCAACAAGATTACCACGGAGTATAACTTAAAAAACAATATTAAAATTGATGCTGTAAAAGGCGATTCTCATATTTTTATTAAAGTCGATAAAAAGATGATGAAAATTAATATTGAAGAAATTCTTTTTATAGAAGGAATGAAGGAATATATCAAAGTTGTAACGCCAGACAAAACCTATATTACTCATAAATCATTAACGTCATTATCCGAAGAATTGCCTGGCGACCGTTTTCTGCGTATTCATAAATCGTACGTAATTGCTGTAAACAAGGTAAAATCTATTGAAGGAAACCGCATTCAAATCCAGTCTTACACGATACCAATTGGAAGAAATTACAGCAAAGACGTAAAAAATAGAATTTTCGAATAAACTTTAACATTTCTAACTCTGTATAAACTAACACATTGTTGAATAAATAACGCCGTTGGTTTAAATTTAACATTATTTTCAATCAATAATTTTTTTTTGATTAACGTAACAAATATATTTACGGTCTTCAAAAAACAATTTTTATTAAAAATTAACCTTAATTACAATTATGAGTTCAGAAAATGTTCAAACCAAGTGGGGGCAGTTTATCTCATTGATAATCGTCTTCTTCTTTTGGGGTTTTGTTGGTTCTGCCAATGATATCCTGATACCAGTATTCAAAAAAGTATTTACTTTATCACAAGTACAATCACAGTTAGTAGCCTGGGCATTTTATGCTGCTTATTTTGTGGGATCAATTATCTTCTTTTTAGTTTCTTTAAAATTAGATGTCCTTCAAAAATTTGGATACAAAAAAACACTTTCAGCTGGTTTAGTTCTTTCAGCAGTTGGATCGTTTTTATTTGTTCCAGCAGCGACAATGGAAAGCTTTCCATTCTTTTTAACTGCTTTGTTTACTGTTGGTTTAGGATTTTCAATTCAACAAATTGTAGCCAATCCATTAGCTATTAAAATGGGAAGCCCTCAAACTGGAGCGCACCGTTTAACATTGGCTGGAGGTATCAACTCGTTCGGAACCACAATTGGAGCTATCTTATTAGGTATCGCTTTATTTGGAATGGGAGATAACAAAAAAACAGCTCTTTCCTTAGAAGATATCAAATTACCATTTATTATTCTTGGTCTTGCTTTTATCGCAGTGGCTATTTTCATGAACTTCTCAAAAATCGAAGATCCTGAAAAACTAGAAGAAGCCGTTATCAAAGATGCCCACAGCAGTTTTAATATCCTTGATTATCCACAATTATATCTTGGAATGCTTGCGATCTTCATTTATGTTGGAACAGAAGTTACTATTATTAGTAATTTACCAGCGTTATTACATACTCACGAATTTGGAAATATTTTAGAAGATGCCGTTGCGCCATTTATCGCCCTTTACTGGGGAAGTTTAATGATTGGTCGTTGGAATGGTGGTGTTAACGTTTTTGACACATCAAAATTGGTAAACACAGCACTAAAATTCATCGTACCAGCTATTGCATTTGGTGTAATCATTGGTGCTAATATTTTTGCTGCTCACGATGTATCTTCATTTTACATTTACCCAATCTGGATTTTATTATTCATTGGAGTAAGTTTTATAGGAGGAAAAAATGCAGGAAAAACGTTGATGCTTTTTGGTCTTTCAGGAATCACAATGATGATTGCTGGATTAGCTTGGCCAGATCCTGAAATTGCTAAATTCTTCTTTATCTCTGGAGGTTTATTTTTATCGATCATGTGGCCTTCTATCTTCGACTTAGCAATTGCAGGTTTAGGAAAAAACACCGGAAAAGCTTCTTCATTCTTAATCATGATGATTCTTGGTGGTGGAGTTATTCCATTGATTCAAGGAAGTATCTGTGATTTTGATATTACAAAACCAGAAGGTATTTTAGGAATCTCATGGACACACTTCTCTTATATTGTACCATTATTAGGTTTTGCATATTTAGCATTCTATGGTTTCTACTGTCCACAAATACTTAAAAAACAAGGTATCAGCCACGTCGAAAGTGAAGGCGGTGGGCACTAAAAAATTAAATATAAAGCATAAAAAAACTCCCATTCTCTCAATGGGAGTTTTTTTGTGTCTTATCCGAAAAAAAAATCACCTATTTATTCTGTAATAAAAATCCATTTGGGAGAAAATAAAAATCGTCTTTTCTTATTACAGAAAAGACGATTTTAAATTATAATATACTAAGTATTACTTATTTCCTTTTTCGAAATCAGCAACAAACTGAGCCAATCCAATATCAGTTAATGGATGTTTCAACAATCCGTAAATTGCAGAAAGTGGTCCAGTCATAACATCAGCACCAATTTTAGCACAGTTTACAATGTGCATAGTGTGACGTACAGAAGCGGCAAGGATTTGAGTTTCGTAACCGTAGTTATCGTAAACTTCCCTAATTTCTTGGATTAAGTTTAATCCATCTGTAGAAACATCATCTAAACGTCCCACGAATGGAGAAACATAAGTAGCTCCTGCTTTAGCTGCTAAAATAGCCTGCCCTACAGAAAACACAAGTGTTACATTAGTTTTGATTCCTTTATCAGAAAAATATTTAGCTGCCATAACACCTTCTTTAGTCATAGGAAGTTTTACAACAATCTGCTCATGTAATTCAGCTAACTCCTCACCTTCTTTCACCATTCCCTCAAAGTCAAGAGCGTTTACTTCAGCACTTACATCACCATCAACAAGATTGCAAATGTCTACATAATGTTTAAGGATATTGTTTTTTCCAGTAATGCCTTCTTTTGCCATTAATGATGGATTAGTAGTTACACCATCCAAAACACCTAAAGCTTGTGCTTCTTTAATTTGAGCTAAATTAGCTGTGTCTATAAAAAATTTCATAATTATTTGTTTAATTAAAAATGGTTTGTTCGTATTTATATGTTAATAAATTTTCTTCAAATAAATCATCAAAAGAAAATCTAGCCGCAAAATTACAAAATCAATATCAATAACGTTTTTAAAATCAAAACCATTTTGAAATTATATGTTAAAAATAAGTGTGCTTTTTACATTTTTAACACATCTTGCAAGATTAGAAAGTTTTTTCATACACCATAAATCAAAAACCCGCTTCGTAATGCAAACTAAATTTTAAGATTATTTAGAACTATTTCTATTCAACTCCTTCAATTCATCTCTAATTTCTTCAAGAACTTTCAAAGTATCTTCTCTATAATCCTCAGCATTATTAATTTTATTGCTTACCGATTTAAATATCTTGCGAATTATAAACCAAATAGCTATAAGAAATAAAATAGGAATAAATATTATTACATAATCATTGACCATATCTACAACTTTTATAATTTATAATGATTCATAAGCATTTTCTCATACATTTTATCTGGAAGTGCACGCTTTAAGACGATTGAAAACTTCTGCATAAACACCCCAACTTTATAATGAACTTTCGGCTTATCATTTTGTATGATTTTATAAATCGCTTCTGCCATTTCATTTGGATTACTTCCAGCATCAACATGTTCGTTCATAGTGGCAAGTACATCACCATATACTTTTTCGTAAGCAGAATCTTTTACCACTGGAGCATGATAACGGCCTGCTGCAATATTTGTAGCAAAATCTCCCGGAGCAACGTTTGTGATTTCGATTCCAAACTGCTTTACCTCCATTCGTAAAGCTTCTGTAATCAATTCTAAAGCCCCTTTTGAAGCGGAATAAACGCTTCTATAAGGCAACCCCATATAAGCTGCGATGGAAGTAATGTTGATAATTAAGCCTGATTTCTGCTCACGCATTTGAGGCAAAACCGATTTCATAACTTCTATAGGACCAAAAAAGTTGGTTTCGAAGTTATTCTTGATTTCCTCCATCGGGATTTCTTCAAGTGGACCAGTGATTCCTACTCCGGCGTTGTTAATTACAATATCCAATCTTCCTGAAAGCTTAATAACTTCTTCAACAGCAGATTTAATAGTTTCAGAATTTCGAACATCTAAAGCCAGTAAAGGAAAAACAGAATTTTGTATTTTTTCAGGATTTCGGCTTGTTCCATATACTACAAAACCTTTTTTATGCAAAAATTCACCAATAGATTTTCCAATTCCTGAGGAACCTCCGGTAATTAAAACGACTTTACTCATTTTTTAAGTTATAAGTTAGAGATTATGAGTTATACGTTTTTGGATTTTGTCTTTTTGAAAACTGAAATCTGAGCAGTTAACATTGAACTTCTAACCAATAACATGTAACATCAGAAAGGTTCAAAAATAAAAAAATCCTCCCGAAGGAAGACTACATTTAAATAAATTCTAAAAAAAATCCTGAAACAGGTTCAGGAAAAACAAAAAATAAAAAATGGCAAGCGACCTACATCGCACCGCTCAACCACGTACCCTTGCTATGTTCCCATCCTGGGGGAGTCTGCAGGAGCTGGTCGTGTAGGACTTGCCGGTGCAAATATACAATCTTTTTATATTTTTGCAAGACCTTTGTTGCTATAAAAATATCGTTGTATATTGGCTTATTCAAATTTTAAACTATGAAAAAATATAACTTCCTATCTGTCATTTTATTAGGAATCACTTTAATTGGATGCGGAGATAAAAATAAAGGTGAAAATTCTTTATTTAATATTGATGATTCTGCTTTTCCAGCCCATTTTTTACCTCAAGAATCAGTTTCAATAGGAATTTTGAACCCAAATTCGAAAGAAATCGACAGCATTGTGTACTTCAATAATGATAAAAAAGTGGGAAGTACAAAAGGTACTGAAAAATTTAAGTTTGAATTAAAAGATCAAAAATTAGGATATCAGTATTTAAAAGCAACCGTTTATTACGGAGGAAATTCATCTGATGCGACAAAACGTATTGAATTAGTTTCTAGTGTTGAACCAAAACTTTTAAACTATAAAATCGTAAACACTTTTACACATGACACAACTGCTTTTACAGAAGGTTTAGAATTTCACGATGGTGTTTTATTTGAAAGTACTGGTCAAAAAGAAGATTCTTACTTTAGATCTGTAGATTATAAAACTGGAAAAGTAATTAAACAAGTAGATCTTCCTAAAGAATATTTTGGAGAAGGAATCACTTTCTTTAATGATAAAATCTATCAGTTGAGCTGGCAGGAAAAAACAGGTTTTATCTATGATGCAAAAACATTCAAATTAGAAAAAACGTTCAAATACGATAAAGATATTGAAGGCTGGGGAATGACACATGACGACAAATATATTTATCATTCTGACGGAACAGAAAAAATCTGGAAAATGGATCCGCAGACTCAAAAATTGATTGATTATATCAATGTGTACTCTGGAAGTTCTAAAATTAAAGCTATAAATGAATTAGAATTAATCAACGGAAAATTCTATGCAAATGTATGGCAGAAAGATGCTATTGCAGTTGTAAATCCCACATCTGGTGCTGTGGAAGGTATTATCAATTTATCAGGTTTACGTAAATTCCTTAAAGCTAAAAATGCTGAAGTATTAAATGGTATTGCTTACAACCCTGCCACCAAAACTATTTTTGTAACTGGTAAATACTGGGATAAAATGTTTGAAATAACAGTTTCAGAATAAAAGGACAAAACAATAAAAAATACGAATTTCACAAATTGCACGCATTAGTTCGTGATAATTTGACTCGACCGTAGGGAATAGACGAAGCAAATTTGTGTTTTACAACCACGCTAATGATAACATTAATAAAAAACATACAAGAGTTACTCCAAGTTCGCGAAACCTCTATAGAGAAAATTTCGGGAGCAGAAATGGCTAAACTTCCAACCCTAAAAAATGCATTTTTAATTATAAAAGACAATTTGATTGAAGACTTCGGTTCAATGGAAAATCTTCCTCAAATCAATGCTGATACCATTATAGATGCTTCTGGCAGAGTTGTTCTTCCTGCTTGGTGCGACAGCCATACCCACATTGTATACGCAGGAAACCGTGAACAGGAATTTGTAGACCGCATCAACGGACTTTCTTATGAAGAAATCGCAAACCGTGGCGGCGGAATTTTAAATTCGGCTAAAAAATTAAACGAAACATCTGAAGAAGAAATTTACGAACAGTCAAAACTTCGTCTCGAAGAAGTAATGCAGTTAGGAACTGGAGCTGTAGAAATAAAATCAGGATACGGATTAACCATCGAAGGCGAGATGAAAATGCTTCGTGTAATCAAAAAATTGGCTGAAAACTATCCGGTTTCAATTAAGGCCACTTTTTTGGGTGCTCATGCATTTCCTGCACATTATAAAGAAAATAAAACAGGCTATATCGATGAAATCATTACCAAAATGATTCCCGAAATTGCGCAAAATAAACTGGCAGATTATATAGATGTTTTCTGCGAAAGCGGTTATTTCTCTGTAGAAGAAACTGAAAAAATTATGCAGGCTGGAATTGAATTTGGCTTAAAGCCAAAAATTCATGTTAACCAATTTAATTCTATTGGCGGTATTCAGGCAGGAATTAAGTATAATGCTCTTTCTGTAGATCATCTTGAAATCATGAATCCCGAAGATATCGAAGCTTTAAAAGCGACTGAAACGATGCCTGTCGCATTACCTTCTTGTTCTTATTTTTTAAGTATTCCGTATACACCAGCCCGAGAAATGCTAAAAGCAGGATTACCACTCGCATTGGCTACAGATTTTAATCCCGGTTCTACTCCATCAGGGAATATGAATTTTGTTGTTGCCACAGCTTGTATCAAAATGAAAATGACTCCTGAAGAAGCTATAAATGCAGCGACCATAAACGGTGCTTATGCTATGGGATTATCGCAAACACATGGAAGTATTACAAAAGGAAAAAAAGCTAATTTAATCCTTACCAAACCTATTTCTTCTTATTATCAAATCCCATACGCTTTTGGAAGCAATTTGATTGAAAATGTTTTTATAGAAGGAAAACTTCTAACATAATAATTGAAATTTTACCATATTAAAAAAGGTCTGTGAAAATCACAGACCTTTAATATCTTAAGTGGTATTTTTATCCCTTTGGCTGAATTATCTTAAGCTGAAGCTTGTTTTAGAAACTAATTCATCATTATCGAAAACGTTGATAAAATAAGTTCCTTTTGCGAAATCTTTTCCAGGAAGATCTTCTGTTACATTTACAGATTTATTCTCGTATTTTACAGTTGTTTTAAAGCTGTAAGTTAAAGAGTTATCTCCAAAATTTTCTGTTTTTTTCTCGCCTAAAACATTGTTTTTAGCATCAATAACCTGAACATAATACGTTTTATCTCCAGATTTAGCAATTTGGTTTTCAGCGATTGTAAAACTAACTTTTAAGATATCAGCACGGCTTGCTTTATCTGTTTCGATCTGTTTTCCAGAGCTTTTTAACTTGTAAGCAGATGTTTTAGTGTTCAAAATCGATAATTTAGAACCTCTTTCAACTGTTTTTGCTAACTCCTCGTTTTGGCCAACAAGTACTTCATTGTATTTTTTAGACTCTCCTAAAACCACAATTGTACTGTCTCTTTGAGTTGTTAAAACACCATTTTGTTTTTTCAACTCATCGTTTTCCGCAACAAGAGTTTTCATTTTGCCCTGCATAGCCTGAACTTGAGCTCTATATTTAGAAACGTCCCCTTTTGATTTATTTAAATCATCCATCAAAGCGACAACTTTATCTCTTTCCTGAATTAATTCATCAGACATTGAAGTATTTTCAGCAATTGCAGCATCGTAAGTTGCTTTTAATTCCTGTAAATCTTTCATAACAGACTCTTTTTCTGTCATAGTTGTTGTTAATTCTGTTTGAACTACGTCAGTATCAGAAGAAAGTTTAAAAATATACACTAAGCTACCAATCAGTAGGACTGCTAGAACGGCGATTACCGCTTTTAGACTCGAATTGTTGTTGTTCTTTGGGTTTTCCATATTTAAATAATTTTCTTTAAAACAAATTTAAGAATTAATATATCGTAATAACGTAAGTTGTAACAATTATATTATTTTTGGAAAATATTTTTTTTTAATGGAGAAATTGATTCCTTTTACTGTCAATGATTTGGCAAAAGTCACAAATCATCGTAGTGGTGAAATAAAATTCGGTGAAAAAATGATTATCATTCCAACAGGAACTGACAAAATCAAATTTTTACAAGAATCTGAGGCGAAGTATGTACTTTTTGGTATTCCAGAAGATATTGGCGTGCGTGCTAACTACGGTCGTCCGGGAACAGCTTCAGCTTGGGAAAATGCAATTAAAAGTATTGCCAACATACAGCACAATCGTTTTGCCAAAGGCAGTCAGATTATTATTTTAGGACAGCTGAATGTAGCGGAAGAAATGCGCGAGGTAGAAAATCTGGACTTTAATGATATTGACGATCGTTCTAAATTAAGCCAGCTGGTTGAAAAAATCGACAAAGAAGTTTCGCATATCATTTTTAACATCATAAAAGCCGGAAAAACCCCTATTATTATTGGCGGTGGACATAATAATGCTTATGGCAATATTAAAGGTTCGGCTTTAGCCAAAGGAAAACCTATTAACGCTATCAATTTTGATGCGCATTCTGATTTCAGAATTTTAGAAGGACGACACAGTGGCAATGGTTTTTCATATGCTTACGAAGAAGGTTTCCTCAAAAAATATTTCATCTTTGGTCTACATGAAAATTATACTTCAAAAAGCGTTTTAGATATCATCAAAAAACTTGAGGATCGTGTTCGTTACAATACTTATGACAGTGTGAATATTCGCAAAGAAAAAGATTTCACTAGAGAAATGGCACTTGCACTGGAGTTTATTAAAACAGATGCTTTTGGAATTGAGATTGATCTCGATGCGATACCTAATATTGCAAGCAGTGCCATGACAATCAGCGGGTTTTCGGTTGAAGAATTACGACAGTTTATTTCTTTCTTCGGGCAAAACAGAAATGCGACCTACCTGCATATATGCGAAGGCGCTCCGGATTTAGCAGATTCTCCCAATAATAATTTAATTGGAAAATTAATTGGTTATTTAATCACGGATTTCATAAAAGCCAATAACGAAAAAGAAAAACTTAACTGAAGGTCAGCTGGCTTAAAACCGCATATTTCCCAAATAATACGAGATTCAAATAAACGATTGGCTGAATAAACCTATCTTTGCACAGATTTTAGTACTTAAAACTAAAAATCTTAATTTGTAAGATATGTTATTCGAAGATTTATCACTTTCAAAAAGTATACAAAAAGCCGTATTTGAAGAAGGCTATCTAAATCCTACTCCAATTCAAGAAAAATCCATTCCGATTGTTTTGGCAGGAAGGGATTTAATTGGCTGTGCACAGACGGGAACGGGGAAAACGGCAGCATTTGCTATTCCAATTATACACCAATTGCACCGAATTGTAGGCTCATCAAAAAAAGCCAAACAAATTCGCGCTCTTGTAGTTACACCTACACGAGAACTCGCAGTACAAATCGGACAAAGTTTTGACACGTATTCTAAATATACCAATTTAGTACAACTCACTATTTTTGGAGGAGTTTCGCAAAATCCGCAAGTTGAAGCTTTAAAAAATGGTGTTGACATTCTGGTTTCTACTCCAGGTCGTTTATTGGATTTACACAAACAAGGTTTTCTAGATTTGAATCATCTGCACACTTTAGTATTAGATGAAGCCGATCAAATGCTGGATATGGGTTTTATAAATGATGTAAAAAAGATTATAAAACTGACTCCAAAAAACAGACAGACATTATTGTTTTCTGCTACAATGCCTTTGGCAATACGCGAATTGGCAGAAATGTTTTTGCAGGATCCTGAAAAAGTAGAAGTTTCTCCGGTTTCATCAACTGCAGAAAATGTTGAACAGCGCATTTATTTTGTTGACAAAACAGAAAAACGAAATCTGCTGTATCATTTAATTAAAAATGAAAATTTATCAAACGTGTTGGTTTTTTCCAGAACCAAACACGGCGCTGATAATGTGGTGAAAGCATTGCGTAAAAAAGATATTCCCGCAGAAGCTATTCATGGAGACAAATCTCAAAATGCAAGGCAGCGTGTTTTAGATGCATTTAAAAATAAAGAAGTAGGCGTTTTAGTAGCAACCGATATTGCCGCAAGAGGAATTGATATCGAACAGCTTCCTTACGTAATCAACTTTGATCTTCCGAATATTCCTGAAACCTATGTTCACCGAATTGGTCGTACAGGCCGCGCTGGAAATGGAGGAATTGCTATTTCTTTCTGTGGAAAAGACGAACATCCGTACTGGAAAGACATTCAAAAATTAATTAAGGTTGATGTAAAAGTCATTTCAGATCATCCATATCCGTGGCATGCTGGAAGTCCTGAACCGGGAGAAAAACCTAAAAATTCAAACAGAAGCGGTGACGCTCACAAATCGAGAAAGTCAAACGCATCAAAAAGAAACAAAAAACGCTGGTATTAACCAGCTTTTTTTGCTTCAGTAATAAGGTAATTTAAAATTTTAAATAGTTTAACTGGTTCAAACGGCTTCACTATTATATCGTTCATTCCCGCAGAAACAGCTTCATCTGTAATTTCATCTTTATCAAAAGCAGTAAGTGCCACAATAGGTGTTTTCACTCCTTCTAAACGAATTCTTTTAGTTGTTTCAAATCCGTTCATTAAAGGCATATTAATATCCATTAGAATAAGATCAAAATGTTCTTTTTCTAATATTTTAAGCGCGGCAAACCCATCATCTACAACCTTACATACATAGTTGTTTTTTTCGATGATTTTTTTAGTCACCAGCTGGTTAATTAGATTATCCTCGACAATCAGTATTTTATAAATTTCATTTGAGGTCAAATCAACTTCTATATCTTCTATTATTTTTTGTGTTTTAAGCGTATTGTATTCGAAAGGAATTTTAAACGAAAATGCAGTTCCTTTACCCAAATCGCTTTCTAATTTAATTGAACTGCCAAAAAGCCCCAACAAACGTTTTACGATGCTAAGCCCCAATCCTGTTCCTTGATAATCTTCATCTTTCCGCCCTACTTGAACAAATTTTTCAAATATTTTATTCTGGTCGACAGCCGCGATTCCAACTCCATTGTCTTTAATTAAAAAATCCAGATGATAAAAACTTCCTTCAATTTTGTCAATCTTAATAATGATATCGACTTGACCGTCTTTTGTAAATTTTAGTGCATTACTCACTAAATTAATTAAAATCTGCGCAAGTCTTAGCTTATCTCCAATTAAGTATTCTGGAATTTCTTCATCAATTTCAATATTGAAATTATTATTATTTTTCTGAGCTAAAAACGACAGTGAATTCTTAATCATTGTGATTTCATCACACATGTTAAAAGCAAGGCTTTCGAGTACAACTTTGTTTTCTTCTATTTTATTAATTTGTAAAATATCGTTGACCAGTGAAAGTAAATACCTTGCAGAAAACTTCAGGGCACTTAAATGTTCACTTTCTGAAAGTTCTTTATGTTCTTCTAAAAGCATATTAGTGATTCCAACCACACCATAAAGCGGTGTGCGTAATTCATGGCTTATAGTCGAAATAAATTGTGTTTTTAACAGAGAAGCTTCTTCCGCAATTTCTTTTGCTTCCAGAAGCTCTAAATTGTGTTTTTTCTTAAACCTGATATTTTTAATTAACGTAATAATTAAAAAAAGAAATATAAATGAAATCAGAATAAACAAAATTACTATAATTCGTGATTTTTTAAGACTTTGTGATTGTGAGGTTTTTTCGTTTTCGATTTTCTCAATCTGTCTTTTATATTCATCAAGTTCTAAATTTAAACCTGCAATTGAAGCTTTTTTAAGTTTCGTTTCGTTATACAGTTCGCCGGTTATGGTATTATACATCAAAAGGTTATCGTAAGCTTGTTTGTATTTTCCAATTTTGTTTAGAAATTTAGAATACTCCAAATGTGCAAAAGACAAATCCTGCTTATCTTCTGTCGATTTGCTGGCAGAAACAGCTTTAGAGAAATACATGTTGGCCTTCGCAGTATCATTTACGCTTGACCAATACATTCCGTTTAAAAAATTCAAAGCAATATCATCTGATTTTCCCTTTAAATCATTTTGATGAGCGTTAATATAGTTTAGATAAGGGAGACCTGCTTTGTAGTTTTCAACTTTAAAATAAGACCAAACTATATTAAGATTTGTTATGGCAACTTCTTTGAGATATTTTTCCTGCTGCCCAAATTTTAAGGATTCTTTGTAATATGCGATCCCTTCTTTGTACATTTTCTTTTCAAAAAAATGCAGATTTCCAAGATTACTGGTAATCATCATTTTGAGACTGACAATATTAGATCTCTCTGCGTAGAAGAGTGCTTTTCTATAGAAGAAAATAGCTTTTTCTATTTCGCCTAAATCATGAAAATTAATTCCGATGATGTTATAATTCCTCGAAATCAAGGTGTCATTTTTCAGGTCGAAAGCATACTTGAGAGCAATTCCAGATTTTTTCAGGGATTTTTCATAGTTGGTTTGATCTAAATAATCACAAGATTCTTTTGTTAATTCTTTAACTTTTGCTATTGATACAGCACTGTTCTGAGCAGACAAGTCAGGACAAACCATAAAAAGAAATAGAAATAGAAAAAAACTAACCCTATAATGATGCATAATTTAGAATATCGATTTTCAAATATACATCATTATAGTAATACAAAATAACAGTATTTACCTTAATAAGATAAAGATTTAACATTGGACAGCAGAATGTTCCAATTTGAATGTTGGTTACAATTTAAATCCTTCTGAAATTTCCATTTTTTATGCTGAAATATTTAGTACCTAATATCAATCACTTCTGCTATTTCAATACAGTCCCCGAAATTAAATTCACAGTTTCAAACCTGTATTGTTAATAAATATCAATAAAAACCATCAAACAAATAAAAAATATTTTTAATTTTAACAAACTTACCAACACAAACTTCAAGTGTTATATGAGATTGAAGTACTAAAAATCAACCCAATTATGTCTGAAAAATTTTTAAAATTCGCAGAAGCAGAAAAATTAACCAAAGCACAGCAAAAATCTGTTACAGGTGGTGAAGAACCAGTTGAAGATGAAAGCATACATCCTAGAAAAGGAAAAGTAGCCGCTAGTTAGTAAAAAATGCTTTCTAAACGTTATAAATTAATAAAGCCGTAACAAATGTTACGGCTTCATTTTTATGGCAAAGGTCCTATATTTATTATTCAACCGAATTTAAATTTTCTTCTTTATTATTCTCCCATTGTCCCACTACCGAAGTTGCTAAAGCATTCCCTAAAACATTTGTAGCACTTCTAAACATATCGCAGAAATGGTCAATTGGCAGAATTAATGCAATTCCTTCAACTGGAATATCAAACATTCCGCAGGTTGCAGCAACCACAACCAAACTAGCTCGTGGCACACCTGCAATTCCCTTGCTGGTTAACATTAATACCAAAAGCATCGCCATTTGTGTTCCTAAATCCAGATGCACATTGTAGAATTGTGCAATAAAAATACTAGCAAAAGTCATGTACATCATACTTCCGTCAAGGTTAAAAGAATAACCAAGCGGCAGCATAAAAGATACAATTCTATCCTTCACACCAAAACTTTCCAACTCTTCTGTTAATTTAGGAAAAACAGCTTCAGAACTAGTAGTTCCAAAAGCAATTGCCAATGGTCCAATAATTCTTTTTAACAAATTAGTCATTCTTCCTTTTAAGAAAATGTAACCAACCGCAATTAAAACTACCCAAAGTGTCCCAATTCCTAATAAAAAAGAACCGAAAAACTTGAAATAAGTAATAATTAATTCTTCTGCATCCCTAATTGCAAATACCCCTGCAATGGCTCCAAAAACTCCAATTGGAGCGAAGTTCATTACATAGTTTACCATTTTTAATACAATATGTGATATTTTGTCTAAAGCTCCGATAACCGGTTTTACAGTAGATCCTAACGAAGCCGCCGCTAATCCGAAAAAGATTGAGAAAATTACAATCTGAAGAATTTCGTTAGTTGCCATTGCTTCGATGATACTTTTAGGAACAATATGTTCTACGAAGTTTTCAAATGATAAATTTTGCGTTTTTGCTGTTACCTCTGTAGCAGCTCCCATATCAACGTGTCCTAATTTCAAACCTACTCCAGGTTCTAAAATATTTACGTAAAATAATCCAATTAATAAGGATATAAAAGAAGCTGTAAAAAACCATCCAAGTGCTTTACCTCCAATTCTTCCTACTGTTTTTATATCTCCAAGTTTTGCAATTCCTACTACCAGTGTAGTAAAAACCAATGGAGAAATAATCATCTGCACCAATCGGATAAAAACTGTAGCAAGCATTTTAATTTTGGTACTAAATGACTGCGCTGCTTCAGGTGAAATATAATTATGCAGTATAATTCCGAGCGTTGCACCAAGAACCATTGCAATTAAAATCTGCCCTGTTAATCCTGAAAGAAATGATTTTTTTTTAGTTTCTGTAACTTGCATTAATTTATTTTTTAATTATTAAAATTTAAGACCCTCACTGCCTTAACTTTATTAATATGTTTTGTTGATTAGATAAAAATCAGCCAAAACAATGGCAGCCATTGCTTCCACAATTGGCACTGCACGAGGAACCACGCAAGGATCATGACGTCCTTTTCCGGTCATTGGTGTAATATTTCCTTGATTATCTAATGAATCCTGAGTCTGCATAATAGTAGCAACTGGTTTAAAGGCTACTCTGAAATAAATATCCATTCCGTTGCTGATTCCGCCTTGGATTCCACCTGAAAGATTTGTTTTTGTACTTCCGTCAGGATTGTATAAATCGTTGTGTTCGCTTCCTTTCATTTCAGAACCAGAGAAACCGCTTCCGTATTCAAAACCTTTAACAGCATTTATAGAAAGCATTGCTTTGCCTAATTCAGCATGAAGTTTATCAAAAACCGGTTCTCCTAAACCAACAGGAACATTTTGAATCACACAAGTAACGACACCTCCAACAGTATCACCTTGTTTACGGATATCACGAATATATTCTTCCATAATCGCCGCCTGTTTTTCATCTGGACAACGAACTGGATTGCTTTCAATTTTTGAAAAATCCAATTCCTGATAAGGTGTTTCTAAATGAATTGGACCAACAGAAGATACGTAAGCATTAATTTTAATTTCAGGAAGCATTTGTTTCGCAATAGCACCTGCTACTACTCTACTCGCTGTTTCACGTGCAGAACTTCTTCCACCGCCGCGGTAATCACGAAAACCATATTTCTGATCGTATACATAATCAGCATGACTTGGTCTGTAGTTATCTTTTATATGAGAATAATCGTCTGATTTTTGATTGGTATTTGGAATAATAAACCCAATTGGAGTTCCAGTAGTTTTGCCTTCGAAAATCCCAGATAAAAATTGAACACTGTCTGGTTCTTTTCTTTGCGTTACAATTGCTGACTGACCTGGTTTTCTTCTTGCCATATCAACTTCAATTGCTTCAAAATCAAGTTGTATTCCTGGAGGGCATCCGTCAATAATACCGCCTAATGCTTCACCATGAGATTCTCCAAAAGTTGTTACTTTATATAGGGTGCCGTAGCTGTTTCCTGCCATTGTTTATAGTTTTGAGCAAATGTAAGTTTTATGAATTAAATTAAAAAATTTAAAATTGGTATTATTAACTAAACATTAAACAGTTTAAAAATCACAATTTGGTAAAATTAAAGTGTTTTTAATAACCTTTTGATAAAATAAATCCAGTTCAATTTTCTTTCATTTGCTAAACTTCAAATTAGGAAAAATTGAAAAAAAGAAACGTCGAATTGGTCATAATTTCAGATGTCCATTTGGGAACTTACGGAAGTCACGCTAAAGAACTAAACAACTATCTTTCAAGCATTAAACCCAAAACTTTAATCTTAAACGGAGATATAATTGATGCGTGGCAGTTTAGAAAATCCTACTTTCCAAAAGCGCATTTAAGAGTTATTCAACGTATTATCGGGATGGCTTCAAAGGGTACAAAAGTGTACTATATTACTGGAAATCATGACGAGATACTTCGAAAATTCAGCGACATGAGTATGGGAAATTTTTCTTTGGTCGATAAATTAGTTTTAGAATTAGACGATAAAAAAGCCTGGATTTTTCACGGTGACGTATTTGATGCTTCTGTTCAGCATTCAAAATGGATTGCCAAATTAGGAGGCTTAGGTTACGATTATCTGATTCTTATGAATCGTTTTGCCAACTGGTGCCTGGCTAAATTAGGTCGTGAGCCTTATTCTTTTTCAAAAAAAATAAAAGCCAGCGTCAAGAAAGCGGTCAAATTTATTTCGGATTTTGAAACTACTGCAACCGATCTGGCTATTGAAAAAAAATACGATTATGTAATCTGCGGTCATATTCACGAACCAAAAATCTTAAATAAGGAAAATAAATACGGATCGACTTTGTATTTAAATTCTGGTGACTGGGTTGAAAATTTAACTGCTTTAGAATACCATAAAAAACGCTGGAAATTATATTCGTACACTCAACCAATTTTACTGAAGAGGAAAATTTATTTGAAATGGAAGATATTTTAACTTCCCAAATGTTATCAAATATCATTCTTAAAAAATAGAAAACCTTGTTTTAAAGCCCTGTAAGCGATGTTTTTAACTTTTGATACCAGCGAAATTGCCAAAAAATGTGAATTATATAACAATTTCTAAAAATATTATACGTTCTTCATAAATAAGTAAAATTAAATTTGACAAAAATTAATAACCATTTTTATGAAGAAGATAATAGTATCTGCCATTATGATCTTTGGTTTTGCATTTACTGCACAATCACAAGAAATTTCAAAAAACGCTTTAGGATTACGTCTTGGAGACAATAACGGATTTGGAGGCGAAGTATCCTATCAATTAGGATTAAATCAAAAAAACAGACTTGAGTTTGATTTAGGATGGAGAAACAGCCGTGATGTAGATGCCATAAAAGCCGTTGCGCTTTACCAATGGGTTTGGAACATCGATGGAGGTTTTAACTGGTACGCCGGTGTTGGTGGTGGAGTTGCTGCCTGGGACTACGATCACCGTTACAACAATTTAAGATATAGCGACAGCGGAACTTATGTGTTTGCTGCCGGAGACATTGGTATCGAATATAGATTTAAAGAAGTGCCAATTACATTATCATTAGACGGTAGACCTGAAATTGGTTCAGGATATTATGATGATGATAATTTTGGATTTGACGTCGGATTAGGAGTTAAATTCAGATTCTAAACAGAATAAAAGATAAAAAAAATTGTAAGAAGAAACCTGTCGCTTAAACGACAGGTTTTTTTTATGAGTTAATGAAAAAATAACATTTCGCATTTAACTATTTTCTTTTTATTCTTTAATAATAATTTCTTTTTTAGAATGTACTTTAACCACTGTATACGGATATGAGATTACCTGGATTACCATTGCATCAGACGATGGATTGTTTTCTTTAACCGTAATAATGATATTTTTATCAGTTTCTTCCACTTTCTCTACTCCAATAGAATATCCTCCTGTGTTTTTCTCACCCATATTAAGGATTACATAATTGGAATTTGCAATGTCAGCGTCTTTCATTTTATGAGCCAAAAGCGGATCATTCTGCAGCATTTTAATTTCGTTTGGTTCTGTTAGAATTTCAAAGAACTTAATATTACCGCCTCCATTAGACTGCTCGGTTAAAACTTCGTACAATGCCGTAGAACCAGTTGTCTTTTTAGCGCCACAGGAAATCAAAACAAAAACTATCAAAACTGAAATTATTTTTTTCATACATTTAAATTTTAAATTAATGTTTTAATCTTTATAATCGTCAATTGCTTTTTGATACAAAGCTTCATATTTAGGAAGTATATTTTTAATATCAAACTTTTTTGCCACTTCTAATGCATTCGCTTTAAATTCATTCAAAGTATCTTCGTCTTTCAAGATTTTAATTGCATTTGCAGCCATTGACTCTACATCGCCAACGTTGCTTAAATACCCCGAAACGCCGTCAAAATTAACTTCAGGCAGACCGCCAGAATTACTAGAAATAACAGGAACTCCGCAAGCCATAGCTTCCAAAGCTGCCAGACCAAAACTTTCAGTTTCAGAAGGAAGCAGGAACAAATCGGTCATACATAAAATTTTATCGATCTCATGGCTATTCCCAAAGAAAATAACTTTATCTAAGATGCCTAATTCTTGACACAAAATTTCTGCTTTTTCTTTTTCAGGTCCATCTCCTACCATCATCAGCTTAGCAGGAATTTCTTTTTGAACACTATAAAAGATCTTAATAATATCTGGAATGCGTTTTACTTTTCTAAAATTACTGATATGGGTAATAATACGCTCGTTCTCATTTGCCATTACATAACGGTGGCAAGGCGCGCTAGGATCTTTTTTTACTTTATCCAATTCTATAAAATTAGGAATCACTTTGATTTTATTCTTGATTTTGAATAATTTCAAAGTATCATCTTTCAAACTCTGAGAAACCGAAGTCACATAATCTGATTTATTGATACTGAAAGTTACCGCAGGTTTATAAAACGGATGATTTCCAACCAATGTAATATCTGTTCCGTGAAGAGTTGTAATCATCGGAAGATTAATCCCTTCATTTTTCAGCATCTGTTTTGCCATATACCCTGCATACGCATGAGGAATGGCATAATGTACGTGCAGAAGCTCAATTTTATACAATTTAACCATATCAACCAGTTTACTTGACAATGCCAATTCATACGGTTGATAATGAAACAAAGGATATTCCGGAACGTTTACTTCGTGATAATGAACATTTGGATTTAAAAGCGCCAATCTAACCGGCTGGCTGTAAGTTATAAAGTGTATTTCGTGTCCTCTTCTGGCTAATTCGAGACCTAACTCTGTGGCTACTACACCACTACCTCCAAAAGTAGGATAACAAACAATTGCTATTTTCATGTATTTAATTTAATTCTACGAAAATACTCAAAAATAGCGTTGAATTGACCGTTTAAATTGTTAGATTTTTGTAAATATTAGAGCGGTCAGATTATTAGACAGTTAGATTTTTTGATTAAAATTTTCTCCTATTTTTATAAGGAGCAGTAAAAACTGTTTTCAAAAGAACCAACCTTCCCGCTGTCCGCTTTATCTTTTTCTGTCTAAAGAAGCCAGAAAAAGGATATCGCTCCCATCGGGACTAAAAGAGACGTTATTGTTTTCAAATGAAATTAACTCACTAAATCAACTTTGTCAAAGTTTAAAATTTTGACAAAGTTAGACCCACAAAAAAAGGCATAAAATTAAATTTCATGCCTTTTAATACTTTATAAATTTCTCTTAGAAAAATCTGCTGTGCCAGCTGTCGGCAGCAGGAACTTCCCAAGCATCGTTAAATTCTTCAATATTAGTAACCAAGTTATTAAATACAATTGTATTTCCAGTTACTGCCTTGTCTTTTACCATTTTCTTGAAGTCAATTAATGGTTTATGAGCAATATGTTCTCCTAATTTAAAAGTAACATTCATTTTATCCAATAAATCAACATTGTACTTTTTCTCTAATCCTTGAATAAATTCTACAGAACTATCGATTGAACAGCCTGTCGCTGCTTGTACCTCTTGATTTACAGCTAATATAATGAATCGGTTGTATTTCAATAAAAAGGAAGCTTCAAGACTGGTGCCGTGTGCCGCCCATTGTTCTACAAAAGCTTTTAAATCAGTTTCAATTTCAGAAAACTCTTCCTCAGAAAATTTTCTGTTCGACTGGTAAATCCAAACTCTTGATTCACCCGGTAAATTTTCAAAAGGTATATACATTTTTAATTTTAGATTTTAGATTGTTGATTTTAGATTTCTGAAGTTTCAAGCTAAAAACCTTAGCATCTTAGAAACTTAGAATCTTTATTTTTATAAATCCTGCGCATTCGCAATTAGCTCTGCCACATCCATTACCTTTACTTCGCCTTCTTTGTGTGCATGTTTAATTCCATCAGTCAGCATGGTATTACAGAAAGGACAACCCGCTGCAATAATATCCGGTTTCGTTTCTAAAGCATCTTCTGTACGTAAAACATTCACCTCTTTGTTCCCTGGTTCCGCGTCTTTAAACATCTGCGCTCCACCAGCACCACAACATAATCCGTTTGCTTTAGAACGTTTCATTTCAACCAATTCAACGTCTAATTTCTGGATTAAATCTCTTGGAGCTTCGTATACTTTATTCGCTCTTCCTAAATAGCAAGGATCGTGGAAAGTGATTTTTTTACCTTTAAATTGTCCGCCTTCCACTGTTAATCTTCCTTCATCAATTAATGATTTCAAGAATTCAGTATGATGAATAACTTCGTAATTTCCTCCTAATTCAGGATATTCATTTTTTAAAGTATTAAAACAATGCGGACAAGCGGTTACGATTTTTTTTGCTTCATAAGCATTTAGAACCTCAATATTCATCATAGCCTGCATTTGGAACAAAAATTCATTTCCAGCTCTTTTTGCAGGATCGCCAGTACAACTCTCTTCTGTACCTAAAACTGCAAAAGAAACATTCGTACGATTTAAAATACGCACAAATGCTTTAGTAATTTTTTTTGCTCTATCATCAAAACTTCCTGCGCAACCTACCCAGAATAAAACCTCTGGTTGTTTTCCTTCGGCCAGCATTTCTGCCATTGTTGGCACTACTAAACTTTCTGACATTTCTCTCACTTTTGTTTAATCGGTTTGTAGTGGAATTGTTTAATCGTCAAAAACAAACTGACAATTCTACAAAAACCGAAATATTATTTTTAAAATTGATTAAACGGTTAAACAATTAACCAATTAAAATATTTTTAATTCTCGTTTTTCCAATTTAAACGATCCTGTTGGCTGTACTGCCAAGGCGCACCGTTATTTTCAATATTGGTCATCATGGCGTTTAGTGACATTGGAGCAGCACTTTGTTCCATCACCAAATAACGACGCATATCCATAATGATAGATAACGGACTAATATTTACTGGACATTCTTCTACACAAGCATTACAAGATGTACAAGCCCATAATTCTTCTGGTGTGATATAATCGTTTAACAACGTTTTATTATCAGGTACGAATGTTCCTTTATTGGCATCAATATTTTTTCCAACTTCAGTCAAACGATCTCTAGTATCCATCATAATTTTACGTGGAGACAATTTTTTACCAGTTTGATTAGCTGGACAAGCCGAAGTACAACGTCCGCATTCTGTACAAGTGTATGCGTTTAACAACTGCACCCAGTTTAAATCCTGAACATCGCTTGCACCAAATTTGGCCGGATTTGCATTTTCATCAGCTGGAGCTGCTGCAAACGGATCAGCATTTGGATCCATCATTAGTTTTACCTCTTTTGTAACTGATGCTAAATTATCAAACTGCCCTTCTGGTTTTAGGTTTGCAAAATATGTATTTGGAAAAGCCAATAGAATATGCAGGTGTTTTGAGAAGTATAAATAGTTCATAAAAACTAAAATACCCGTAATGTGCAACCACCAGAAAGCTTCGTATAAAAGCCCGACCAAATCATTTGACATTCCATTAAAGATTGGTGCAATAAATTGGCTTACAGGAAAAGTTCCTGCTTGATGAAAATGAGAATATCCTCCTGGAACATTCTGCAAATGCAGATCTGAAGCATTCATTAATAAAAACAGAATCATTAAAACGGTTTCGAAATACAAAATGTAGTTCGCATCGCTTTTAGGGAATCCGTTTAAGTCTGAATTTATAAAACGTTTTAATCGAATTACATTTCTTCTAATCCAGAAAGTCACTACAGCAACGATAACCAGAATAGCTAAAATTTCAAATGAAGCAATTAAAACATCGTAAATAATACCTAAATAAGGTGCAAAAATTCGGTGTGTTCCAAATAACCCGTCAATAATGATTTCGAGTAATTCGATATTAATAATGATAAAACCTACATACACAAATATGTGAAGTATCCCCGCCACAGGACGTTTTACCATTTTTGACTGTCCAAGGGCAATCAAAGCCATATTTTTCCAACGAGCTTTAGGATTATCTTTTCGATCTACATCAACTCCCAACTTTATATTTCGGATGATTTTTTTTACGCTCGCTGCAAAAAAACCGAAACCAGCTATAAGAAGTATAGCAAATAAAATATTATCTAAATAACTCATTTATGTCTATTTTTTATCCGTTGAATTTGTTTCTTCTTTTGGTGCTACGTAAGGTTTGTTTTTCTTTCCGAAAAGCGAAACGTTTACATAACGTGTCGGGTAAAGACGTACGTCTTGTAATAGCAATTCAAGTTCTTTAGAAGTTTTAGCCAAGTTATTATATAATGCATCGTCATTTAATAATTTACCAGCTGTTCCTTTTCCTGAATTCAAATTAGCCATTAATCCATCCACTTTAGCTAAAGTTTGGTTTAGGTTACGTACTGTTTTTCCTAAATCAGCTTTATTTAAAGAATCAGATATTTTATTGAAGTTATTTGACATTTTATTGAAGTTACTCACAACTCCATTAATCTGCCCTTTATTCGTATCTAAGATGTTATTAAGACTTCCCGATGCTCTGTGAAACTGTTCCATTGTCTGACTCAATTCAGCAATAGTTTTCTTTAAATTTTCTTGTGTGTTTTTGTCTAAAGTATTGTTTAGGCCCGTAACCAGCACATCAATATTTAAAAGCATTTTATCCAGTTTAACCTGCAGCGGTTCGATCTTTCCTCCTAAAGATTCAGTAAGTCCCAGCTCTACAGCAGACTGTAATACTTGTCCGTCTTCTGCAAGTTCTTTATCAGCAAGATTTGGAATAATTTTGATTTGCTTTCCTCCAATCAAGCTTGGAGAATATAATGCTGCTGTACTTGTTTTAGAAATTGGAAAATCAGTTTTAATCTGAAGTTCAACAGATAGTTTTCCTGTGTTTTCATCAATTGTAATCTTGCTTACTTTTCCAATTCCAAGTCCGTTTAAAGTTACCGGAGCTGAAGATGAAAGTTCTTCAACATTATCATATTGAACATATAATACTTTATAATTCGTAAAAAGGTCTCTGCCTTTTAAAAAACTGTAGCCCCAAATAAATAATAAAATTGACGCGATGACTAATACAGCCGTTTTAATTTCTCTTGTTACTTTCAAAATTCTTAGTGTTTATACAAATTTAATATAAATATTCGAACTTGTGCTTAATTATTTAATCGCGTCCTGAATACTAATCTTTTCTCCATCTTTAGTTGCTACTAAAAAAGCGGCTCCATATCCCTTATCCTTAGCCTCTTCCAAATATTTTTTAGCAGCTTCATAATTTGAAGTTTCTTGGTAGAAATATTTATACATATTGTTTTCAAAAACCATTGTTACGTTTTTCAAACCTTTAAAATTTTTAGGTTCTAATGGCGTATTTTTAATACTAGCAATCAACTGAACTTTAAAAAAAGTTCCTTTAGGTGTATTTTTTGTCGGTGGTGGTGTTACCTTTTTTGGTGTAGAAGTGTCTTTTACTGGTTTTGCTTCCACTACTTCTTGTGCGCCAGAACCGAAATATTCTCTTTTGTAACTTAAAATAGCTTCTGCGATTGCTTTTGCAATATCATCCTGACCTTCGTCTGAATTTAATATATTTCCTTCTGTTGGATTTGAAACGAAACCGGTTTCTACCAGAACTCTTGGCATATACGCTTTGTGCAGAACCATGAAAGGTGCTTGTTTTACACCACCATGGCGGATTTTTTTGCCTAATCTTTCAAAGTTATCCTCAATTTTACTTGCTAAAGAGATACTGTTGTCTAGATATTCTTCCTGCATTAATGTCATTCCAATCATTGATTCCGGTGAATTCGGATCAAAACCTTCATATTTACGTTTATAATCCTTCTCTAATGTAATTACCGAGTTTTCTTTTTTCGCCGCTTCAAGATTCGATGCAACTTTACTCAAACCCATTACATATGTTTCTGTTCCGTCTGCTGCAGTATTTTTATTGGCATTACAATGAATTGAAACGAAAATATTTGAGTTGGCTCTATTAGCAATATTAGCTCTTTCTACTAAATCGACAAAAACATCGGTTTTACGAGTATAGATAACATTAACATTAGGACTCTGCTCTAATATTTTCCCGACTTTTAAAACAATAGCTAAAGCAATGTTTTTCTCAATCCGGCCACTGTAAACTGCTCCAAAATCGTGATCACCGTGTCCCGCATCGAGCGTAACCTTAAAAACATTTGATTGACTGTAAGCAAAAAATGACGATATAGTTAGAAAAAAAGCAAAGATTACTTTAATTTTGTTTAGTTTATTCATAAATGTAAAAGTTAATTTTAATAAAACGCAGCTGTTATAATTTTTACAATTGATTATTTTTGCCAAAAAATTATATGTAAGTTTGACATGTCAAAAAACAAGCCATAATTTTACAAAAATAGTATTTAAACCTTTGCATACAAACTTATTTAATATCGTTTTAATATCATTTTTCCTATCTATAGGATGTGGTAATTTATATTCGCAAGAGATAAAATCTAAAAAAAAGCCTTTACCTTCTGGAAAACAAACAGATAAACCTGAAATAATTCCAAATGATACTATAAAGCTTGACACCGTAAGGGCTACCAAGACTTTTTTGGATGGGAAAGTAAGATACAAGGCCAAAGATTATGCAAAAATCGACCAGAAGAAAAAATTAATCACTCTTTATAATGAGGGTGAATTATATTATAAAGATGTTGAGTTAAAATCGGGTATCATTGTTCTAAATTACGAAAAAGACGAAGTATATGCTGGAAGAATAAAAGATTCTTCAGGAGTTCTAGTCCAATATCCTAATTTCAAGCAAGGTACAAGTGAAGTCCAGCCAGATTCGATTCGTTTTAACTTTAAAACCAAGAAAGCTTTAATCTACAATTCAAGAACCAAACAGGGAGAATTAAACATTAAAGCTGCTGTTACAAAAAAGGAAAATGATTCTGTTTACTTCTTAAAAGGCGCCAGAATTACAACTGCACAAGATATTGACAATCCCGAATACTATTTTCTAACGAGCAAAATCAAATTTATACCTGGAAAAAAAATCGTTACTGGTTTAACCCAGATGATTATTGCTGATGTACCTACTCCACTGGCTTTACCGTATGGTTATTTTCCATTAAGCCAGGAAAGAAGCGTTTCGGGTATTATTATCCCAAGTTATAATGACTCCAATACAAGAGGTTTCTCGTTACAAAATGGAGGATATTATTTTGCCTTGAGCGATAATTACGATTTAACGGTTTTAGGAGATTATTACACGAATGGTAGTTATGCCATGCGTTTTGAATCGTCTTATGCCGAACGGTATAAGTATCGTGGAAATGTGAATATTCGTTTTGAGAACTTAATCAGCAGTGAACGAGGTTATCCTGATTATTCAAAACAAAACATTTATAACATTCAGTGGTCGCATTCTAAGGATACAAAATCGAACCCAAATTCAAGCTTCTCTGCTTCTGTGAACATGGGTAGTAGTAAGTACTTTAAGCGTTCGATTAATCAGGCCAATATTGGCTCCAATCTGAACAATACTTTGAGTTCTTCTATTTCGTACAACAAAACATTTAATACCATTCCAGGATCTCGTATTTCACTTTCTGCAACACACCAGCAGAATACGCAGACAGAAGAAATCACGATGACGTTACCTAACTTTCAGGGAAGTATTGACCGTGTTTACCCATTTGTTGGCAAAAACGGCGTTAAAAAAGGTTTTTTCAAAAACATCAACTTACAATATAACGTAACGGGAAAAAATAATTTTAAAACTACTGATTCGCTTTTTTTCAAGCCTCAGATGTTTAGAGATGCTCAAATTGGAATGCAGCATACTATTCCAATCAGTACCAATTTTAAAATCTTTAAATATTTTAGTGCTGGAGCTTCTACAAACTATCAAGAAACTTGGGTAACCAAAACGATTGATAAAAATTACGACGATGCCAAAGGTCAAGTGGTTGACAAAACGGTTAATGGTTTTGATTCATACAGAACATACAACTTCAGCACGAACTTAGGAACTACTATTTATGGTACGTTCAATTTTGGAGCAGATAAAAAAATCCAGTCTATTCGTCACGTCATGAGACCAAGTATTACGTATTCGTATACACCAAGTTTCGAAAGGTATTACGATCATTATACGGTAGATGCTGCAGGAAGAATTTCTACAGATGAATACAGCCGTTTTGCAAATGGAATTTACGGTGCACCAGGAAAAGATAATTCAAGTATTGTTGGTTTTACACTGAGCAACACTTTTGAAGCAAAAGTAAGAGACAGTGACAGCACAAAAACGGAACCAAAGAAGATTATGCTGTTAAACAACTTAAACTTCAATACAAGCTATAATTTTAATGCAAACGGTAAAGAAACTCTAGCTTGGCAGCCAATCGTAGTAAGTGGTGGAACACAGTTTTTTGACAATAAACTAAACATGAACTTCGGGGCAGTTTTAAACCCGTATGCGATTGATAATGCTGGAAACGTAATCAACAAGTTCAACATCGACAATGGCGGAAGTTTATTTAGAATGACGAGTGCAAACGTTACGATGAATTATTCGTTTTCGAATAAGGGAACCGGAAAGGAAAAAAATGCGCAGAGTCAGCGAAATGGTGGTCGTAATGACGACTTATTCGGAACAAATACTGACCTAAATGACAGCCGAAACAGCCAATTTGCAAATGAACCAGAAAGAGACGATGATGTTATCAGCGAATTTTTCAGTGCAAAAATACCATGGGATATGACTATGGCGTATTCGTTGACGTATTCGAACGCGGCCAGAGAAAATAAGATTACCGGAAACTCCATCATGATTTCTATCAACACTGATATTACGCCTAAATGGAAAGGTGGTGTATCTACAGGATATGATTTCGTACAAAAAGGAGTTACTTTTACTCAGTTCCGTTTTGAAAGAGATTTATTAAGCTGGAGAATGGCTTTTAACTATCAGCCGCTTGGAACAAATTCTAACTGGAACTTCTTTATTGGAATTAAATCTGGAATGTTGAGCGACATTAAATGGAATAAAAGAAGTGTCTCAAACCGATAAGATATTTATAAATCAACAACTATCATGAAAAAAATAATCTTTACAGAGAAGGCTCCAGCTCCAATTGGACCTTATAATCAGGCTGTATTATCTGGAAATACACTTTATGCTTCTGGCCAGATTGCTATAAATCCGACTTCAGGCGAACTTGTAACTGACAACATCAACGATGAAACGAAGCAGGTAATGGAAAACATCGCTGCTATTCTTGAGGCTGCAGATATGACTTTTGAAAATGTGGTTAAAGCTACAATCTTCATTATGGATATGAACAATTTTGGAGCGATCAATACGATTTATGGTTCATATTTTAACGAAAAAACCGCTCCAGCACGTGAAACGGTTCAAGTGGCATGTCTGCCTAAGAATGTAAATGTTGAGATTTCTATAATTGCTGTGCAATAGCATCTAATAATAATTGTGCCGTTGCTTCATTCGTGGCCAGCGGCACATTATGTACATCACACACACGAATCAGCATATTAATATCTGCTTCATGCGGATGACTTGATAAAGGATCTTTAAAAAAGAAAACCATATTAGTAATTCCTTCTGCTACTCTTCCTGCAATCTGCGCATCACCTCCTAATGGACCCGAAAGCATTCTTTGCGTTTTAAATCCGGCAGCTTCGGCTTTTCCTCCGGTTGTTCCGGTACCAATTAGTTTGATTTTCTCATTATGAAGAATATCAGCATTTTTAATTAAAAACTCTATTAAATCTGCTTTTTTACCGTCATGAGCTATAATTGCAATTTCCATAAATCCGGAACTATTGGTTAGCAACATGGTACGCAATTAAACCGTCGATTGGTCTTCTTAAAACATTTCCTAATTTAAGCTCGTATTTATCAAAAGTTTCTTGTAATTCATCTTTTAAATAGAATGCAATAGAACCTACAAAGTGAACAGGAACTTCTTTACAGTTATCAAACTGTTTGATGTAGTTTTTAACGAAAGACTTCATTCCTTTGAAAATAATTTTTCTGCAGAAATCTGTGTCTTTATGTTTGATTAAAAACTTAGCGTAAGTTGCTAAATACGCGTTTGGATTTGGCTCTTTGTAAAGCTTATTTTTAATAAAATCTGGATCAACGTCGTATTCTTTTTCAAGTTCAACAGCTAATTCCTTAGGCATTTTATTAAAGTAATATTTTCTAATCAATTCTTTTCCGAAAACATTTCCGCTGCAGTCGTCCATTACGATATATCCTAATGATTGAACTTTTTGATGCAATACTTTTCCATCAAAATAACTACAGTTAGAACCTGTTCCAAGAATCGAAACAATAGCTTCTTCTCCTTTTGGAGTCGTAGCATAAACCGCTGCATAAGTATCTTCTTGAACGTCTACAATTGCGTTAGAGAAATATTCTTGAAAAACTTGTTTCAAATATTCTTTCATTCTGTCTGTTCCACATCCAGCTCCGTAAAAGAATAAGTGAGTAGCATTTTTTTTATTTTGTAAAATATCAAAACGATCATTTAATCTTGTAATGATTTCAGGACCGTCAAGTATTTCAGGATTTAATCCTAATGTTTGTGTCGTGAATAATACTTTTCCATTATCATCTATTGCAATCCAATCGGCTTTAGTAGACCCACTATCAACTATTAATTTCATTTTATTTTTTGTTTTTTGGTTTAGTTTTTCCTCAATAAGTGTATTTTTTACATTAATTAAAGACGCAACAAAATAAGAAAATCCCGTTCGACGCATCGAACGGGATTCTGCAAAAATATATAATATTATTTTAAACCTGCGATATGAACAGATAAATCGATCAATTTGCTTGAGTATCCGTACTCATTATCGTACCAAGATACTAATTTGAAGAAAGTTGAATTCAAACCAATTCCTGCAGTAGCATCGATGATAGAAGTTCTTTTGTCAGAAATGAAATCTTGAGAAACAACTGCATCTTCAGTAAATCCTAAGATACCTTTTAAGTCTGTTTCAGATGATTTTTTCAATACTGCCATAATTTCTTCGTATGAAGTTTCTTTAGCCACTTTTACAGTTAAGTCAACTACAGAAACGTCAGCAGTAGGAACACGGAAAGACATTCCAGTTAATTTTCCATTTAAAGATGGAATAACTTTTCCAACCGCTTTAGCAGCACCTGTTGAAGAAGGAATGATGTTGATTGCAGCAGCACGTCCACCTCTCCAGTCTTTTCTAGAAGGTCCGTCAGCTGTCATTTGAGTTGAAGTTGTTGCGTGTACTGTTGTCATTAAACCTTCAACGATTTCGAAATTATCGTGGATAACTTTAGCTAAAGGAGCTAAACAGTTTGTAGTACAAGAAGCGTTAGAAACAACTAAATCAGAAGCTTTTGCAGTTTCGTGGTTAACTCCCATTACAAACATTGGAGCATCAGCAGATGGAGCAGAGATGATAACTTTTTTTGCTCCTCCTTTTAAGTGCTCGCTTGCAGTTTCGATAGTTGTGAAGATACCAGTACATTCAGCTACTACATCTACATCAACTTCGTTCCATTTTAAGTCAGCAGGATTTCTTTCTGCAGTAATACGGATATTTCTTCCGTTTACATACAATTTTCCTTCTTTAACTTCTACAGTTCCGTTGAAACGACCGTGAACTGAATCATATTTTAATAAGTAAGCTAAGTGATCTACATCTAATAAATCGTTGATCGCTACTACTTCTACATTATCTCTATTAAAAGACTCTCTAAAAACGATTCTTCCGATACGTCCAAATCCGTTTATTCCTAATTTTACTTTTGACATTTTACTAAATTTTTGCTTTTGTTTTTATTACACTATTTTCAAAGTCTAATTTCCTCACAATAAACTTCTCTTCTTTTTAAACTTTATATAGATTATGTAGACATGATGTCTGACACTCTTAATAATTCTCTATCAATTTCTGATTTTCCTTTAATAGCTTGTTCTAATGGAGTTAAAACTACTTTATCTTCTTTTAAACCAACCATATAGTTTGATTTTCCTTCTAATAAAGACTCAACTGCTTTTACTCCTAAACGGCTTGCCAGTACACGGTCGAAGCAAGATGGAGAACCACCTCTCTGCATATGTCCTAATACTGAAACTCTTACATCGTACTCAGGTAAATTAGCTTCAACATAATCTTTTAATTCGAATACATTTTTACCAATTTTATCTCCTTCAGCAATCACTACAATACTTGATGATTTTCCTGAAGCTTTACTTTTTTGAAGAGAGTCTAACAATCTGTCTAATCCTAAATCTTCTTCAGGAATAAGGATTTCTTCTGCTCCTGCACCAATTCCGGCATTAAGAGCGATATGACCTGCATCTCTACCCATTACCTCTACAAAGAATAAACGGTTATGAGAACTTGCAGTGTCTCTAATTTTATCAATACAGTCAACAACAGTATTTAAAGCAGTGTCGTAACCTAAAGTAAAACTTGTACCATAAATATCATTATCGATTGTACCAGGAATTCCCATTACAGGAAAATCATATTCAGAGTTAAAAATTAAACCTCCAGTAAAACTTCCGTCACCACCAATTACAACCAAAGCATCCACTCCAGCTTTTAAAAGGTTTTCGTGCGCTTTCTTTCTACCTTCAGGTGTTCTGAAATCAACTGAACGAGCCGATTTTAAAATCGTTCCTCCTTTGTTTACAATGTTATTAACGCTTCGAGGGCCCATTTCTTTGAAATCTCCTTCGATCATTCCTTGATACCCTCTATAAATCCCTATGCATTCTATATTATGAAAAGCACATGTTCGAACAACAGATCGTATGGCAGCATTCATTCCAGGTGAATCTCCCCCTGAGGTTAGAACACCTACTTTTTTTATTGTTTTTGACATTATTTAAGTATTAAAGTGTAAAATTAGCAAACATTCAGCACTTTTCCGGTTCTGTTTATTATAAATTAATAAAATCTGTTAAATTCAAACGTTTTCGTTAATAAGTTTTTTAGCGGTAAAAATTTCATTTAAAATAATAAAAGCCACTTTTTTTAATTAAATGTTTAAAATTAACAATACCCAAATGAAGTGTTATAAAAATAGCATCTTATGGTTTAGAAACCAAAAAGTTATAAAAAGTTTAAAAGTAGCATAAAAAACCCCATTATAAAAATAATGGGGTTAGATATAGGTTTCTTTTAACAGTCATTTAAAAATCATTATCTGGAATCACTGCTTCATTATTGCTTTTTGGCGGCGTCTTTTTTTCCTCTTGTTTCTTTTCAGATTTCTTTTTATCCTTCTCTTCTTCTTTTCGTTTATTGAAGTTAATAAAGTCAGGATTTAAATTCGAATCTTGAAAATCATCAGAGTTTTTAATCGCTCTTTCCAATTTATGACTCTTGAATATTTTGTTTACCAATTCGCTGAAAGTATCAAAATCGACTTCATATGAAATACCAACACCTTGTGTGTAGCCAATTCCTTGTCCTACGTAATTGATATCGTTTTCTTTATTGAACAATCGAAGATTCATCGAACCGTCTTCGTTTACACGATACAAAATTTCAATATCTCCCACAATCGCCGATTCGTTTACTCCTCCAACCGGAACTCCAAGTTTTCCGTTAATGGTAATTCTTTCATTAACTTGAGATGAAATATTAGCTACAAATTGTCCGTCAGCCTCCTGCCCCATTCTTCTATCAGCAGACACATAATTCAAGTCGATATTTACTTTATCATTATCTGATTTAATAATACCGCCTAATAAACTTGAAGCCGTTTCAGTAAGCGTTCCTGAAAAATCTCCCTGACTAAAACCATCGGTACTCATAAACGAACCGGTAGACAATAGATACAAGGCTTGGGTTTGACGAATATCTTTATCATCCAGTTTGTACTGAATCTCTGATTTCAATACATTACTTACGGATGGAAACTGAATATCAAAATTAGGTTCCGGGCTTGCCAAATCTCCTCTTAATCCAATCACAACTTCTACTGGTACTTTTTTATTGAAAGATGAAGTGTTATCTAATAAAACTGCAGGATTCGCCGTAGTTTTATAAACGGCTTCTAAATTCAGCTGTGCACGCATAGGGTTTCCTTCCCAAATAATAGAACCTCCTTTTTTAACTGCGAATTTTTTATCGATTAAACCGCCGTATTTAAAATTATAAGTTCCTTCGTATGCCTGGAAATCTCCCCACATATTAAATTTACCGAGTGTATTAATTTTAAATAATAACGATCCGTACCCTTTTCCTTTCATACCGTGGCCGGAATTTCGATCAAGAATTACTTCTACTTCGGCATCTGGCGTAATATCAAAATCAAATTCAAGTTCCAAACCGTTATAGTTTCGGGTTCTTTCTACAATACCATTGGCGAGATTGTATTTTTCTTTTGGCGTTACAAAATGAATCCAGCTGCTTTCTCCAACACTTTGCGCATTGTTAATAGGAATTTTTACTTCGGTTCCTTTTTCCGATTTGGCATCTACCTTAATAAATAAACTTTCCGTTGGTCCTTTTATACTCGCAGTTCCGTTTATAAAAGCGGTTCCAAAATACGCCGCATCTTCACTATCTTTTGTATCAAGAGCTAATAAACGTTTGGATGTTATGGTAAGATCGAGTTTCCAATCTCCGAAATTATGATGTTCTATCGTTCCATTTAGCAATCCTTTTGTTTTATACTTAGTATCGGTTAACTGATTATTTCTAAACAAGAATTTTTCGTCGGTCAAATCGATTACGGTTCGATCGCTTAACTCATAATCAGTATTTAGATATGGAATTGTCATTCCGGCTTTTTCCACATACAAACGTCCGTTTATTTCCGGCTTATTTAAATTTCCAACAACTGAAGCGTTTCCTGAAACAGATCCTCTAATATTCGACAAGACATCTCCTCCAACCGTTCCTAACGTAGCCAGATTGAAACCTTCGAGTTTTAAGCTCATATCCAGTATGGTTTCTTTGTTTTCGATTGCAAAAGTACCATTTGCCCTAAACGATTCTGCAAAACCATTTACAATAGAGGAATTTACAGTAAACTTTCGAAAGCTTTCATCACCAGAAATATCAAAATTCAAAGTTCCGAGATCGACTTTATTTAAATTTAGATGATCAATTACAATAGTTGCCGTGGGCTGATACACATTTTTATTCTGCTTGTAATTAATCTTTCCGTTCAAATTACCATTAAAGACAAATTTGGAATTAAACGGGGTAATCTTATTGATATCGACATCTTCAAAATTGAGGACAACATCTTTATAATCTTTACCTTTAATAATACCATTCAAATCGATTTTTTGATTCTCATGCGACAAGACTATATTATTAATGGTAAAGTTTTTAAAATACTGATCAAAAACAATTTGATTATCTTTTTCTGCATTTTCATTTAAATACCACAAATAATCTTTAAACTTCATTTCGGATTTCTTAATTCCTACAATGTTGTTTTTATTTTTATCGATAGTATGAAACAAATCGAGATTGAAATAATCCTGTCCTTTATCTCCACCTTTAAATTCCGAACGAACAAACAAAGTATCTTTTGAAGTTACATTGATTAAATTAAAATCACGGATCTTATAATAAGGTGTTTTAATACTGTCCAGCTCTACATAAGCATTATAAAGCGGGTTTTTATTATCGATATTGATTCGGATATTATCAAATGTATTTTTATCAGCGGTAATTTGCTGAGATTTAAATCTGAATTTAAATTCCTGTTGGTCCGAATCTATTTTTCCGCGCACAACGGTACTCGAATCAATTTTCATATCAGGATACAGCATTTCGACTACCTTATTATATACGTGGAAATTGAAACGTAAAAATTGTCCTTTTTTAACTTTATACGGTTTGTAATTGGTATACAAACTTCCAACGGAATTCATAACCAGTTTATCCAACTGCCCAAACTGAAATTTCCCTATAATTTTACCATTTACAACATCATTAGAGTTTATGGTTATGGTTCTCAGTTTATCAGCATCGAAATTCGAACTTACAGTAATTTCATCAAAAGCATACGTTGCTTTTGGATTTTGATATTCAGCATCTTTAATATAAATATCTCCCTGAAGATTCTCGATTGAATTTCCAGTTACCTGCACAACCGCATCTCCTTTAAAATAAGAAATAGAATCGTTAATAAACTTCAGCTTACGCAAATCTGAATTTTCGACATTGATATGAAAATCGTAACGGCTTTCACGTTTACTTAAATCTACCAATCCGTCAAATGTCAAACTCAGGTTTGGGTCGCTAATATTTACTTTACCTTTATAATAAGGAAGTTTGAAATTACCATTTACTACAATATTATTATAGGTATAATTATTATAGTACAATTTGCTGATATCTCCTTTTACAATAGTATTTAGATATTTTTTTGTAAAACCAACTCCATCAACATCCAGATTAAGAGTTGTTCTTCCAAGGTCTTTCCGATCTAAAACAGCACCAATATTAAAATTATCCAACACGATATTTCCAGAATACGAAGCTTTGTCGATAAAATCCATATTATTCATATGAAGATCGACTTTTCCGTTTCCTAAATCGGTTGCCATTTTAAAATTCGTGTCGAGATCTACAGTTGTAACTTTCGCTTTACCTATAATATTAAACTTCCCGATTTTTTTAAGTTCCTTTGGAAGACTTTTTCCCAGAATTCCAGGAAGCAGCACAACTAAATTATCATAACTGGAAAGCAGTTTATCAAACTTTCCGTCCATTGAAAATTTCTGTGTTTTATCGCCTAAAAGATTTTTGAAATTAATCGTTCCGTAAATTTTAGAACCATTGGTATCGCTAAGTCTAAGATGATTTAAATTCAGATTATTTAAAGGTCCTTTGATTTTGGTTTTTACTTTAAAATGCTGGTTTTTACCCAAACCATCGTAAAAATAACGAATGTCATTTGAAGCAATAGAAGAAGAATCCAGAGCCACATCAAACTTTACTTTATCTGTAAACTCAAGGAAATCGCCAACTTTATAATTTAAGATTGCCTTTCCGTAAATCCAAGACCTTTTGGTTTTAATAGCTAAATTTTCAACCTTAATTTGTTTTTTATTATAACTGAATTTACCGGCAAAGTTGGAAACATACAATCCTCTGTGATCTAAAAATGAAAAACGGTGAATCGTTGTATTTACTTCTGGCCCGTATATTTTAAAATCACTGATGTAAGCGTTTAGCTTTTTGAAATCTAAAAATTGAGGTGTTTTTTTGTTTTCATCTACCACAGAAAAACTTCCGTTTGAGATGTAAGCATTTCGCGCTGTCATCAAAAAATGTCTTTTTGACTGACTCTTTTTTCCGGTTTCAAACAATTTAATAAACTTATTAATATTGTTTTCATCCTCGTTTTTATAGGTTTTCAGATTAAAAATCAATCCCGTCAAACGAAGATCGCCAAAAATCAAATCACCGTCGAGCATCCTTTTAATACTCAAAATATCAGTGGAAATAATATCCGAATAAATCAAAGTATTTTTATGATGATCGCGTATAAGGACTTTTTTAAGTTTTACACCGCCAAAAATATTAATAGCAGTTCGCTCAACTGTAATATCGGTTTTAAAATCGTTATTTAATGTATCAGTAATATAATTGGCAATTTTGGTTTGTACAACCGGAAGGGACAAGGTGATAGCAAGTACCAGCAAAAGTAAAATTAAGCCAATCAGAGTTCTGGATACTATTTTTTTTACTTTTTTGATAACCTTGTTTTATTATTGTTTTTGTTAATTTAATTTGAACAGACAAAGGACCGCTGTTATTGATAAAAATTCTTTAATTTTGGCATCTGCTTTACACAAATAAAATTAATAAATTTATTTGTCAAATATAATCCAAAATCGTGCCTTTATATGCAAAATTCAGAGGTTTTTATTTTAGCCATCGAAAGTTCGTGCGATGATACTGCTGCTGCAGTTTTACATAACGATAAAGTACTCTCAAATGTTGTGGCCAATCAGTTAATTCACAATCAATATGGCGGTGTGGTTCCAGAATTAGCTTCGAGAGCCCATCAGCAAAATATAGTTCCCGTAATCGATGCTGCCCTTAAGAAGGCAAATGTACAAAAAGAACAGCTAAACGCCATTGCCTTTACACAAGGTCCGGGTTTAATGGGGTCTTTACTAGTGGGAACTTCTTTCAGCAAATCATTATCATTAGCCTTAAATATTCCGTTAATTGCTGTAAATCACATGCATGCTCATATTCTGGCTCATTTTATTGATGAAGAAGGATATGACAAACCTGAGTTTCCATTTTTAGCATTAACTATCAGCGGCGGACATACACAAATCGTAAAAGTCAACGGTTTTTTTGATATGGAAATCATTGGCGAAACGACTGATGATGCCGTAGGAGAAGCTTTTGACAAAAGTGCCAAAATTTTAGGACTGCCTTATCCAGGCGGACCTTTAATTGATAAATATGCTAAAGAAGGAAATCCAAAAGCATTTGCTTTTACAAAACCTAAAGTTCCGGGATTGGATTTTAGTTTCTCTGGATTAAAAACGGCTATTTTATATTTCATTCAGAAAAACAAACAGGAAAATCCTAATTTCATAGAAGAAAACCTCAATGATATCTGCGCTTCTATTCAGCATACGATTATCGAAATTTTGATGGACAAAATAAAATTGGCTGTCAAAGAAACCGGAATCAAACAAATTGCGATTGGCGGTGGTGTTTCGGCCAACTCAGGAATTAGAAACACGCTGAAAGAAAGCGAAGGCAGATACGGCTGGAAAACTTTTATTCCGAAATTTGAATATACTACAGATAATGCTGCTATGATTGGAATTGTAGGCTATCAGAAATTTTTATCTAACCGTTTTGAAACGTCTGCTGTGGTTTCAAAAGCGAGAATTAAATTTTAAGTATGCAGTTATTTTTTAATCCTGATATAGACGAAACAACCCAAAGTTTTTCTTTTGATAAAGAAGAAAGCCGACATATTATAAAAGTTTTGCGTAAAAAAGATTCGGATATACTGCATGTTACGAATGGGAAAGGTATATTGTTTGAAACCGAAATCACGTTGGCTTCAGACAATAAATGCATTGTAGATGTTATTTCGATTACCAAATCGCCCGAACCAAAATTTCGTTTGCATCTGGCAGTAGCACCAACCAAAATGAACGATCGTTTTGAATGGTTTTTAGAAAAAGCTACTGAAATTGGAATACAAGAAATCACGCCTATAATCTGCGACCGCTCTGAAAGAAAAGTGGTGAATTTAGACCGTTTTGAAAAAATTATTTTGTCTGCCATGAAACAATCAAATGAAACGTTTCTGCCTAAATTAAATGAAGCGGTTTCATTTAAAGAATTCATCAAACAAAAAAATCAAGGACTTCAATTTATTGCTCATTGCGAAGAAACAGACAAAAAATCTTTGAAGGAAACTTTAAAGCCAAATGAAAATGTGACATTGTTAATTGGCCCTGAAGGAGATTTCTCCGAAAAAGAAATAAAACTGGCAATAGAAAACCATTATCAGCCTGTAACTTTAGGAAATACACGTTTACGAACGGAAACTGCTGCTGTTGTGGCTTGTCATAGTGTGGTATTTTTTAATGAAACCTCAAACTAAATTATTGTTGCATAAACTATGAAAAAACTACTGCTTTTATTTTTATTAGTTTCTCTTCCATCCTTTTCTCAGGAAATCGCTTTATTAAAATACAGCGGCGGCGGTGACTGGTACGCCAATCCGACTTCGCTGCCAAATTTGATTCGTTTTTGCAATTCGAATATCAATACACGTATAAAAACAAAACCTTCAACAGTAGAACTAAGCAATCCTGATTTATTGTCCTACCCATTTGTACACATGACTGGACACGGAAATGTGGTTTTCAGCGATTCTGATATTACGAATCTGAGAAATTATTTAAACGGAGGCGGATTTCTTCACATCGACGATAATTATGGAATGGATCAATACATTCGAAAAGAAATTAAAAAAATATTTCCTAATAATGATTTAGTTGAAATTCCAGCCAACCACGCTATTTTTCAAAAGCCGTTTTCTTTCCCAAACGGACTTCCGAAAATACACGAACACGACGGAACACGTCCGCAGGCATTTGGAGTTTTTGTAGAAAATAAACTGGTTTTACTATATACTTACGAATGTGATTTAGGAGACGGCTGGGAAGATGCCGAAGTACACAACGATCCCGCAAATGTTCGCGAAAAAGCCTTAAAGATGGGTGCGAATATCATTAATTATATTTTTACCAATTAACATTTAAAAAGTGCAGCTTACCCACGAAGAAAACCAGTTTGAACGAAAAACTTTTCCGATAACTTTAGTCTGCGATCATATTTATTTTCAGCAGAATATTGGTTCACTTTTTAGAATTTCAGAAGCTTTTGGCGTAGAAAATATCATCTTTTTAGGAAAAGATATTCCGCTTACGCCAAGAAAAATCAACAAAACTTCCCGAAGCACACATCTTCATGTACCGCATCAGATTATTGAAGAAAACGCAGCATTAATTGAATATCTGCAGAAAAATGATTTCGAAATTATTGCCTTAGAAATCGCAAGTAACAGCAAACCGTTGAAAGAAGTTGTTATACCTCAAAATAAAAAAACTGCACTTTTAATAGGCAACGAAATCAGTGGCATTTCAGAAGATCTTTTAGAAATTTCACATCAAATTGTCCACATCAATATGTTTGGAAAAAACAGCAGCATGAATGTAGTTCAGGCAGCAAGTATTGCTTTATACGAGATTACTTCTTTATAAAATATCTTCCTACGTAAAAAGACGGTCTTTACTGATTTCTTTATCCAATTAGTGTATACAGATTGGGAATAAATCTTAAAATTAAGTTAAACAAACTTCTGGTAAAGTATTTTTAAGATGGTTTAAGAACTTTTTTAGGTGTTAAAACATTCAATAATAAGAAATTACATCATAAAAATAAATTTAACATTTTTGTAAGAACCAGAATTTACAAGGCTTTGTAAAATTCTCACAAATAAATCATTATAAAAATTTGGCTACAAAATGAATTTGTTATAAAATTGCGATCTGGTTAACCAAAACTAATATTTTATAACAAAAAACCCCGATTATTATGAAAAAAGTTATTATTTCTGCAATTACAGCATTAGTGCTGTTTTCTTGTCAAAATGACCAAACTGAATCTTCAGCTCCTGAAGCAGCAGTTGCAAGCCGTCGTGCCTGTGCCACCCAGGACGTATTAGAAGCTCAATTGAAAGCTAATCCGGCTCTTGCCATCACAATGAATGAAATCGAAGAATTTACAATCCAGCATGGTGACAAAAAATTCCAAGGCCGTCTTGTAAATGGTAAAATTGAAATTCCTGTTGTGGTAAACGTTTTGTACAGAACAACTGCAGAGAATATTTCCAACACTCAAATTCAATCTCAAATTGATGTTTTAAACAAAGATTTCAACGCTTTAAACTCTGATTACAATAATGTACCAGCATTATTCGCAGGTGTAAAAGCAAACATTGGAATTTCATTTGTTTTAGATCAGGTAATTAGAAAATCTACTACTAAAACTTCATGGGGAACTAACGATGCCATGAAAAAAACAGCTCAGGGAGGAATTGCTCCTACTTCACCAACTACAAAACTTAATATGTGGTCTTGTACAATTGGAGGAGGGATTTTAGGATATGCACAATTCCCTGGAGGAGCTTCTTCTACAGATGGAGTTGTAATTGATCCAAAATATTTCGGTTTATCTGGTTCTGCTAACGCGCCATTTAACTTAGGAAGAACTGCTACTCACGAAGTAGGCCACTGGATGAATTTACGTCACATTTGGGGAGATGCAACTTGCGGAAGCGACTTAGTATCAGATACACCAACTCACAATACTGCTAACTATGGTGTTCCTGCATATCCTCACTACAGTACTTGTTCTGGTACTCCTGTAGAAATGACAATGAACTACATGGATTATGTTGATGATGCTGCAATGTACATGTTCTCAACTGGACAGAAAAACAGAATTGCTGCCATATTTACAAGCGGTGGAGCGAGAGCTTCTTTTGCACAACCTTAATAAAAAAAATCTAATTAAAGGCGAGATGAAATCATCTCGCCTTTTTTTTTTGCTCATTATTTAGAACGCCCAAAACATTAGAAATATAAAAGCTTTTTCCTATATTTATAATCTTAAAATTTAAATATGATAACGTCAAAAACTATCTCTAACGGGATCTTACGAGCTTTAGCAACCATCTTAATAATTGGTATCGTTTTATACTTCTTATACTCAATACAAACTGTAATCGTTTACTTGTGTGTTTCGTTACTACTCTGCCTAATTGCAAATCCTTTAGTACTGTTTTTAAAAAATAAATTAAAATTCAGTAATTCAATGGCTGCCACCACTACCATTGTCTTTTTTATCTTTCTAATTGTGGGCTTTATTTTACTGTTTGTTCCTTTAATTATTTCCCAGGCAAACAATTTAGCCTTATTAGATACGGCTCATCTGCAGACTAAATTTATGGAAACCGAAAAGCATCTTGAAGAATACTTTAATATTCAGCATATTGATTTAAATAAAGTTATAAAAGATTCTAAATTGACTTCGGTATTAGATTTTAGTTATTTTACTGGATTTATTAATTCAATTATCAATTTTATGGCCGACATGGGAATGGGATTGGTATCGGTATTTTTTATTACTTTCTTCTTTATAAAAGACCAGACTATTTTTAAAGATCAAGCCAGAAGAATTCTTCCTGATTCTAATGAAGATAAAATTCTGAATTCGATTACAAAAATCAATCATTTACTAACCCGATATTTTATTGGTTTATTACTGCAGTTAATCGTTGTATTTGTTCTTTATCTGATTGTATTGCTGATATTTGGAAATAAAAATGCTTTTGTAATTGCTTTTTTATGCGCCATCCTAAACATTATTCCGTATTTAGGACCAATCATTGGAACTACTTTGGCGGCAATCTTAACCATGATTAGCATGATTGGAATGGATTTTCAATCAGAAATTCTGCCCAAAACTATTTATGTCGTAATAGGCTTTTTGATAGTTCAAGCAATCGACAATAATATCAGCCAGCCTATAATTTCATCAAAAAGTGTAAATTCGCACCCGTTAGAAATATTCTTAATTATCTTAATCAGCGGTATCACGTTTGGAATTGTCGGAATGATCATTGCCGTTCCTGCTTTTACCATGATTAAAGTAATTTTAAAAGAATTTTTTCCTGACAATAAAATTGTGTCCGTATTAACCGAAAGAATTTAGCATTGAATACCTCTATTTTGCATCCCGACATTCAGGAATTTATAACCCGAAACAGCGGTGCAGATATTAAAAAATTAGCGCTTCAGAAAAATCCATTTCCGGAAACGGATTGGATTTTGATTTTAAATCAGATTGAAGCCAAAGCTAAAGCAAAAGAAAAACTGCCTACTTGGTTTAGTGCTGAAAACATTATTTATCCGAGTAAAATTTCGGTTGAACAAACCTCATCAGAAAAAACAGCTGCTTACAAAGCTTCCTTAATAAACGGTAAATCAATAATCGATCTTACAGGAGGTTTTGGAGTGGATGATTATTATTTTTCGAAGAAATTTGAAACCATTGCACATTGCGAAATCAATCCGGATTTATCTGAAATTGTAAAACATAATTATGAGCAGTTAAAGGTTACCAACTGTACTTTTTATGCCGATGATTCTTCGAATGTTTTAAATAATTTAAACAAAAAATGGGATTGGATTTACATTGATCCTTCCAGAAGAAATGATGCAAAAGGCAAAGTTTTTATGCTGAAGGACTGTTTACCGAATGTTCCCGAAAATTTAGATTTTTATTTTGAAAAAGCCGATTCTATTTTAATTAAAACAGCTCCATTATTGGATATTTCAGCCGGTTTATCAGAATTGAAATTTGTAAAAAACATTCATATTATTGCTTTAGAAAATGAAGTAAAAGAACTTCTTTTCGAAATTCATAAAAATTATAAAGGCGAAATCACTTTAAAAACAGCCAATATTCTAAAAGATAAAGTAGAAACATTTGAATTTATTCTAGATGCTCAAAATCAGTTTTCATCTTATAATCTGCCGCAGCAATATCTTTATGAACCCAATTCGGCCATTATGAAATCTGGCGGATTTGATGAAGTCAGCGCGTTTTTTCAAATAAACAAACTGCATAAACATTCGCATTTATATACTTCGGAAAATTTAATCGATTTTCCCGGAAGAAGTTTTGCTATCGAAAAAGTCATTTCGTACCATAAAAATGAAATGAAAAAAGAACTTTTAAACCAGCAGGCAAACGTTACCACACGCAACTTTCCGGAAACGGTAGAAAACATCCGCAAAAAGTGGAAAATAAAAAATGGAGGAAATACATATTGTTTTTTTACAACTGATAAAAATGATAACAAAATAGTTTTAATTTGCACAAAAATTACTTAGCAATGAAACAACTAATTACATTCACTCTTTTTTTATTAACCTTTACCGCATTTGCCCAAAAACCATGTGAGTACAGCGTAAACGTAAATGACTCTATTGGCTCTTATAAAGTAACCAACGAATATTTAATAAGCGAGAAAAACTTTGGAGGAACTTTCAGTTATGTTTTCTTTTCTCTGGCACAAACAGACGGACTTCCAACATTAAATTTACAATTGATTCAAAAAAGTAAAGATTTCATCAAAGCGAATTGTTTTGACAAAAATTCCAAAATCTTTCTTCAGTTAGAAAATGGTAAAATTGTGACTTTAATGCACATTGACCAAGAAAGCTGCGGAACGCTTATCCGTGACGATAAAGGTTTTGACAACCGCGTTAACACAGGGATTTTTATGTTTATGAAAGACAATTTTGAAGAACTGAAAAAATCTCCAATTTTAATTATGAGAGTAAAATACTTAACGAATGTAGAAGATTATATTGTTAAGCGTGAATTAGTTTCGGAGCTGAATGGCAAAACGTATCAGCCAAACACTTATTTCATGGAAAACATTAAATGTGTCGAGTAATTAATTACAATTCCATTTTTGGTTGGAAACAGCATCTTTCAAACCTGTTTTTAAATTATAATGCCACCATTCAGAATCAAATGAATTGAATCCGTTTTGAATCATTATTTTTTTCAAAAACTTTCGGTTTGATAAAATATTTTTAGAAAACTTAGTATAGTTGTGACCGGCTTCGGGACCAAAAAAGTCAAAAGAAGTTCCCATATCAAGTTCTTTTCCGTCAGCATCAACTAACGAAATATCAACGGCTCCTCCTCTATTGTGGATGGAGCCTTTTTTTGGATCTGCCACATAATTGGGATTCGATACGATTGCCCACATTTTCTTCTGAATCGACAACGGACGATAACAATCATAGAGCTTTATTTTATATCCTTTTTTAATAAAATCTTTATTGGCAGCAACCAATGCTTTCACTGTTTTTAAACGCAGCAAACATTCGGCACAGTCATATACTTTGGCTTTCAAGAAATTATCTTCAGTAGCATATTTCATATCATACACAAAATCAGTGCTATAATCTTTTAAGTTTACAAAAGTAGTATCAGCAATTTGTTGTTCTGTTGGAACTTCATAAGCTTCATGCTGTGCGCAGACCGAAATCGTTCCCAAAAGAAAAAATGATAAAGATAAAGTTTTAATAAAATGTAACATAAAGTTATAATTGACGTCTTTTATGTAAATATAGAAATAATAATTAACTTCCTTTAACCCAAAAAACTAGTAATTATGATTCATAAAGCGCTATTATTATTTCTGAATTTATTTTTTGCGGTGATTTCTGTTTCTGCACAGCAAACCAAAACTGCAAAAGCAGCAGATCAAGAAAACACGTATGACATTCAAGACAGCGTGTCGATTAAAACCCGTGACGGAGCCATATTATCTGCTATGATCGCCCGAAAAAAGAACGATGCCCAACCACAACCTGTAATTTTGCAGTACACCATTTATGTTCGCGATAAAGGCAGAGATCTTAAATCCATTAAAGAATCTGTAGATAAAGGTTATACTGGAATTATCGTATATTCAAGAGGAAAACGCTTTAGTCCTAATGAAATTAATCCGTACGAAGACGAAGCCAATGATGTTTATGATGCTATAGATTGGATTAGTAAACAAAAATGGTGCAACGGAAAAGTCGCCATGTACGGAGGCAGTTATAACGGATTTACCCAATGGGCAGCCTGCAAAAAAATGCATCCCGCACTTAAAACAATCGTTCCTGCTGTAGCAAACAGACCCGGAATGGGACTTCCTATGGAAAACAATGTTTTTATAAATCCAAACTATGAATGGGCATTTTATGTGGGAAACAACAAATACCTTGATACTGTAACCAATAATAACCGACCTCGTTTTAGAGGTTTAAAATTTAGATGGTGGGAATCTGGAACGGCGTACAAAACATTAGACAGCATAGACGGCGAGCCAAACAGATGGTTTCAAAAATGGATAAAGCATCCTTCATTTGATTCCTACTGGCAGAAAATGGCGCCTTATAAAACCGATTTTGCTAAGATCAATATTCCTGTTTTAGCTTTTGACGGTTATTACAATGATTCGCAAAACTCGGGTTTGTACTATTTAAAAGAACTTCAAAAATACAGTCCGAAAACGCCTTTTTATCTGGTAATTGGTCCTTATGGACATTTTGGAACCCAGATTGGTGGTGAAGCCGTTTTAAACGATTACAAAGTCGATCCTGTTTCTTTAATTGATATTAAAAAAATTACCTATCAATGGTTTGATTATATTTTGAAAAATGGAGCCAAACCAGAAATTCTGAAAGATAAAATCAATTATGAAGTCATGGGTGCCAATGAATGGAAAAGCGCTTCTTCATTCGAAAAAATGCACAATGAATATCTGACTTTTTATTTGACTTCTGCTCCATCACAAGATTTTCGTTTAGCAGATTTTAAAAAACCAAAAAAGAAAGAATTTCTAACACAAGAAGTTGATTTTGCCAATAGAGAAATCAGCAATAACAATTACTATCCGAGTCCAATTATTCAGAAAGAAGTCAACAAAAATGATGGTTACTTTTTTATCAGCGAACCTTTGACTGAATCTTTAATAGTAAACGGTTCTTTTCTGGGAGAAATTAAACTAAGCATCAACAAAAAAGATTTGGATGTAGGCATCACAGTTTATGAAGTCACACCAAACGGAGAATATTTCCATCTTTCTTACTACATTGGCCGTGCCAGTTATGCAAAAGATATTGAAAAAAGACAGCTTTTAGAACCGAATACAATAGAAACAGTTTCTTTTTCAAATACCCATTTTGTGAGCAAAAAATTAAGTAAAGGAAGCCGACTTTTGATTGGTTTGACCGTTAATAAAAATCCTTTTTCACAATTAAATTACGGAACTGGAAAAGACGTTAGCGACGAAACTATACGCGATGCCAAAGAACCTTTAAAAATTCAGTGGTACAACGACAGCTTTATAAAAATTCCGGTTCTAAAATAATTTACCTATCTGTTTTTTAACAAAATATAAAATGAACAAACAAACCATATTAGCGTTACTTTTTCTTAATTCACTTTTCATGTCGAGTATAGTCGCACAGAACAACAAAAGTAAAATCGAAACTCAAAAATCAATTCAGCTTGAAACAGATAAAATTTTCGAAAAATTGGTTCAAATTAGAAGAGATTTTCATGAGAACCCAGAACTTGCCGGAAAAGAAAAAAGAACGCAGGAAATCATAAAAAAGCAATTAATTGATTTAGGTCTTAAGGTTGAAACCGATATTTATGGTTATGGCGTTGTAGGTATTTTGGAAGGTGCCAAAAAAGGAAAAAGAATAGCTTGGAGAGCCGATATGGACGCTCTCCCAAATGATTTTCCTGATAAATCTAGTTTTAAATTCAAAACAAAAGGCGTTCAGCACGGTTGTGGACACGATGTGCACATGACAATTGCGTTAGGAATTGCAGAAGTTTTAGTAAAAAATAAAAAGTCACTTCATGGTACGGTTTACTTTATTTTTCAACCAGAAGAAGAGACCTTTATTGGAGCTAAAAAAATGGTCGAAAATGAGATTTTTTCAAAATTTAAAATCGATGAGATTTTTGCGCTTCATGTAACGGCTTTACCTACTGGACAAATAATGGTAAAACCAAACGAAATGTTTGCTTACCAAAAAGAAATAGGAATACAATTTAAAACTGCATTATCGAACGAAGAAGTAAAAGATCTTTCTGCCAAAATCCGCAAGTCTTTGGTTAGAACTATTAATGATAGTAAACCTTGGGAAATTCAATCTATTTTAGATCCTAAAATTGGATTAACGAATCCAAACACCATATTTAAAGACTATTTAATTAGTGAAGAAAATTTCAGAAGTTATTCTAAAAATGATACTTTTCGTGTAAATGCAGAAATCTATGAAACCGATGCGACACGATTGAAAAATATTATTCCAACTGTTGAAAAAGTAATTGCAGACAATAATTATGGTTCAAAATTGCTTTCTGTTTCATTTATAAAAGAAAATCCAACTGTTTTAAACCATCCAAACTTAACAAAGACTTCTATAAATATTTTAGATAAAATCTTCGGAAAAGGATTTGTTGTTCCAGATTACGGACAAGTTCCTTATTTTAATGATGATTTCGCTTATTTTCAGCAAAAAATCCCTGGCGTTTATTTTCTCCTTGGAGGTTCTAATTTCCAGAAAGGAATCATCGCTATGAATCATGCTCCAAATTTTGAAGTCGATGAAGAATGCATTAGAACTGGAGTTAGGACATTTTCGTCATTACTATTTGAAAGAGGGAAATAAAAAATATCTTATGACCATGGAGGGATTTGAACCTCAAATTTCACCCGTCATCAAAATATTTTCTTTAACCCCTTTACCTTTCAGCATTCTAAAATGGGAACGTACGGCATGATAAAAAGGATAAGAAGTATACGGAAGATCATATTCTTCAGCATAACGCATTATAATCGGTGTTATGTACGGATAATACGTATGTCCTACTCCCGGAAAAAGATGATGTGCCACATGATGCGTAAAACCTCCATATAAAAAATTCGCCAATTTACTATTGGTGCTAAAATCTTTGGTCACAATCATTTGATGCACGGCCCAAGTCGCTGAAAGATTTCCTTCTTCATCCGTTCCCGGAAATTGAGCATCTTCATCAACGTGAGTAGATACCAAAGCTACAACTCCAAGAACACTTCCGCATAGGTGCATCGCAAACCAGCCTCCTAAAACAATATACCAAGGCTGATTGAGAAAAAACATTGGGATAAAAAGGATATAAAAAAGATTGATAATTTTAGCTGTGAATAATAGAAAAATTTGCCTCTTCGGAATTGTATCGACAACCTTCTTCACATAATTATTTTTAGTTCCGAAGAAATCCTTAAAATCCCGAATATAAATCCAGTTCAAGCTGTAAAGCGGATAAATAAACCACATATAAATATGCTGGTATTTATGATAACTAAATAACGGACTGTTAGGAAAAATACGAATGATATTGCTTTGTTTAATATCGATATCCCAGTCTTGTACATTTGGGTACGCGTGATGCAGATTAATATGACGGCGCATCCAAAGCCAGTGATTGCTTCCAAAAAGCTCCAGCACATACAAAAACCATTCGTTATGCTTTGCTTTCTTAAACAATGCTCCGTGAGCCGCATCATGAAAGGCATTTATAAAAAGCACAATCATGGTAAAACCACACAAAACATAAAACAAATACAAAAGAGAATTAGTATTGCCGAAAAATAAAATACAGCCATAAAACGCAAAATACAAAACCAATAGACCTATGGATTTTACAACGTTTAAACGATAGAGTGATTCGTTTTGCAAAACAGTTTCGTTGACTTCTGTGCGCATCTTCTTAAAAAAATCATCTGAACCAGCTTTGGAATAAACCGGGCGTTTTAATTTTTCCATAATCGTATTGGCTAGAAATTGTACTATCAAATTTAATAAAAAAAAGTTAAAACTCACATACGCAAACCATTAGAAGTAAAACTATAACCATTAAAAATGATAAACAAATCCCTGTTTTGAGATAAACACTTATTCTTTAAAATAAAATATCAGAATTTCATAACTTTACTATTCCGTAAAATCTACCATCTGCCTGAAACGGAAAATTCAAATTTCTTAAAATGAAAAAAAGAGAAAAACTAGAAATCATTAGAAAATACTATCCTAATGCTTTAACTACTATTGACTTCATTAATAAAATAATCGATTACGTTGAAGAAAACCTAGATCTCGAACCCGGACAAATTATGTATGCAGACAGTATTTGCAGCGACGATGTAAACAGCATACAATATCCGGTAAGAGCAAATGAATTTCTCGGCCCTTTTAAAATGGGCGGTTTAGATGGATTTCCATTTACTGGATTAACCGGAATGCAGGCATTTGCAAGTCATGTTCCAGATGATGGCGCAGTTTTCATTTATTATGGTCCACACATTGGTATTTCGAAAGAAGGCAAAATTGGAGAAATCAACCGTTTTGGGCAAATGCACGCTTCAAGCTGTTGCGGTGCAGCTCATGGCGCTTTAAGTAAACTTCAGAATAACGACATTCTGCCTGGTCATATTACCGAAATGGATTACCAGATGAACACCATCGAACAGATTCTTTACCATCAGAAAGATAAAATCCTGAATGCAGAAATTCCCCTTTATGAAACCACTGAAATTATTTATGAATCCATTGATAAAAGAATCGAAGAATTAGTATCGGCAACCCAATACAACTGCCGATACATTATTCTTGTTGGTGCAGTTTTAATTAATAGCGATAGTGATATTGGCTCATTTTCATCGACCAAAAAATTCGATGTCATCCATTTAAAAAATGGAACGAGAGAAAATTTATTACCGCTTATTAACAGCTTTTAAAAAATCCCCATATTTTCAGGCTTGATTGTAAATCCTAACCGGATCATGCTTTTATGTTCTTTATAGTCAATTAAACTTTCAGTGTAGCCCACAAACCATTGAAGCGTGACATAATAATTCTCATTTCGATACGGTCGCCAGTTTAGCTGTGTCTGCAGCGATCCGTAATTAATAAGTCCGCTTCCTTTTCTAAAAAGTACATCGGCGCTCCAGCGTCCGGGTTGTATCAAATAACTCGCGCTGGCTTCTCCATAACCAACGTATTGCGTCAATCCGGGATTATCATCTTTATCAACCAGCGGCACCCATCCTCTTATACCCACAGTCCATCTTGGCGAAACCTGAGATTTTAATGAAAACGCCAGCATATTCCAAGTTCTGGAATAAATAGAATCTCTTCCGTTTGATTCGTGTTCAAATGAAATCGCAGCATACGTAAGCCTTCCTCCTTTTAAATAAAACGGACGAACAATAGCAGCACCGGGATTAAAATTAATTTCCGAAAAAGGTTTTGAACTGGCATAAATATCCCAAAACGCTTTTTGTGTGTATAACAAATAAGGGAAAAAACTGCCAAACAAAGGTTTTGAAGTCAGTCGAAGTTTAAAACTAACTTGGTATTTTACATCGGCAGTATTTCGGGTAATATCAGTATTTATTGGAACTCCTGTTAAAAAGTAATTGTCTCGATGAACCGAAAAGCTGTTTTCTTTTAATAATGAATCTGCCGCGCGGAAGTTTTTCTTTTCTTCTATAATTTGGGAATTTACTTTAATTGAAAAAAAAACAATAAAGAGTATAAGGTATCTAGAGCGCATTTTTATGGATTAAATTGGTATTAAAATTTTAGTATTTACACTAAGTTACACTATTTTACTCAATTTTTAAAAAATTTCCGAGCACTTTTCTAGTACATTTTTAGGTCCTAAAATCCCATCAAATACACATCATTTTGATCGTTTATTTTCATCAAACCTCAGCAAAAACAAGTCTTTTCTATAATCACTTTCATTTTTAGTTTGATTTATAAAACGATCTAAACTTTTACTTTTTTGTAATTTGCTTTTTAAAAACCATTATTTCATTCTCTTATTTCTAAAAAACAAACTATGGTAAAAACCGGTACACCATTAAAATTTCTGGCAGTAGTTTTTTTAATTTCTGTATTTGCGTATAGTCAGCCTTCTATTTATGTCAATCAAATTGGTTTCGATCCCAAAAGTCCCAAAATTGCTTTAATAGAATATGATAGCAAACTGCCAAATACAACTTTTGATATTATTGATATTTCATCTCAAAAAGCTGTTTTTAACGCTGCCGTTGGTTCTCCCGAAAGTATAGACGAATGGAAGCCTGGAAAATTATTTTTCAAAGCCGATTTTTCATCTTTCCAAACACCCGGAAATTACAAAATCAAGATAAAAATTGCCAATCAAACTTATAGTTCAGCCACTTTTTCTATTGAAGAAAATATATTGGCAAAACGAACTATTTCTTCGATTGTACATTATTACAACAAACAAAGAGCCAACACACCAGAAGAACTTGAAGCTGATAAAAACATTCTTTTGTACGGAAGCACAAAAAAAGTCGATGTACGTGGCGGATGGTGCGATGCATCTGGTGATGTAAGCAAATACTTTTCGCATCTCGCATATGCCAATTTTGTATCGCCGCAGCAGACCCCTTTGGTAACTTGGTCGCTTATTAATACTTCTGAAACCATTTCAAAAAAACTCGTACAATGGAACATAAAAGATTCATTAGATAACGAAGCGCTTTGGGGCGCTGATTACATGATGAGATGTTTATCTGATGAAGATTATTTTTATATGATAGTTTTCAGCTATTTTGATAAAAATCCTGCAGCTAGAAGAATTGTGGGACTACATGCCAACAGCGTAACTACAGATGAATATCAGAGTGCTTTTCGCGAAGGCGCAGGAATGGCAATTGCGGCTCTCGCCCGAATTTCACAATGGAAGAAAAACGGCGAATTTACCTCTCAGCAATATCTCGACGGAGCCAAACGTGCTTATGCCCATCTTTTAAAATACAACACCAAATATGACGATGACGGAAAAGAAAACATCATCGATGAATATTGTGCCTTAATGGGAGCAACCGAATTATGGATCGCCACGAATGATAATTTCTACAAAGAAGAATCTCGAAAATGGGCGCACAAACTCGAAAACAGAATGACTGATAAAGGCTGGTTTAAAAGCAATGATGGCAATCGTCCGTTTTGGCATGCTGCAGATGCCGGTTTACCTGTAGTGACTTTAACCCGTTACTTGAAAAAAGAAACGGACACCAAAGAAAGAAACGCCGCTACAATGGTTATCAAAAAAGCTTTAGATTATAATTTAGCCGTTACAAACAATGTCAGCAATCCGTTTGGATATGCGAGACAAAGCTTTTTATTTCAAGGCAAAATTAAAGATGGATTTTTTATTCCGCATGAAAATGAAACCGGCTGGTGGTGGCAGGGCGAAAATGCCCGATTAGCTTCTCTTTCGACGGCAGCCGTTGAAGGTGCAAAAGTTTTATCTTTCAAAAAGAACGACAGCACCAAAAAATCATTAGACCTATTTGCTTCGCAGCAGCTTTCTTGGATTTTAGGCTGTAATCCGTATTCGGTGTGTTTTATGTATGAATTTGGAGAAAAAAACGTTCCTTACATGCATTCTAATTACGGACATGGCTCCGAAAAAGGTGGTATTTCAAATGGAGTTACTGGAAAAGAAGGAAATCCAGACGGCTCTGGAATTGATTTTAAGATGGATGTAGAAGGAAATGATGAATGGCGCTGGACAGAACAATGGATTCCGCATTCGGCTTGGTTTTTACAAGCCATTACAGCAACTGTCGAACCGTAATTTGAAATATTTAAAAAACAATTACATGAAAAATTTAATACTGCTAGTTTCTTTACTGTTTTTAAATTGCTTTTTGCAGGTAGATTGTCTGGCTCAAAAAACAAAAAAATCACGTTTTAAAGCTTTAGTTTTATACGAAAATGGCGGACACCATTTAGCTTTTACGAAAGCGGCAAAACCGTGGCTGAACAAACTCGCTACCGACAGCAGTTTTACAATTGATTACATTGAAAATACTAAAACTATAAATGAAAAACTTTTAAAGCAATATCAGGTTTTTATACAACTCGATTATCCTCCTTATACTTGGAGCGAAGAATCGATGCAGGCTTTTCAAAATTATATAAACAGCGGAAAAGGCGGCTGGGTTGGATTGCATCATGCCACTTTATTGGGAGAATTTGATGGGTATCCAATGTGGAAATGGTTTTCTGATTTTATGGGCGGTATTCGATTTGTCAATTACATTCCGGATTTTGCAAGTGGGAAAGTTCATGTAGAAGATAAACTTCACCCTGTTATGAAAGGTATTCCCGCAGATTTTCTGGTTCAAAAAGAAGAATGGTATACCTATGACAAAAGTCCGCGAGAGAATGTTCAGGTTTTGGCTTCAGTAGATGAATCGACTTATGAACCGGATTCAAAGATAAAAATGGGCGATCATCCTGTAGTGTGGACAAATGATCATTTTGCCTCCAAAAATGTCTATATTTTTATGGGACACGCTCCCGAATTGTTTGAAAATGAAGTTTACACTACTCTGCTTCGAAATTCTATTTTCTGGGCAGCAGCAAAAAGATGAAGTTGTTTAAAAACTAAATTAGAAAAGTCCCTCAAAAAAGAAAACTAAATCCTTTATTTGAATTTGATGAAAAACCATCTTCAAACTTTTTGATTTCGTTTAAAAGGTATCGCTCATATTGATTTCTCATAAAATCTCTAAAAATCTGAATATTATCTTCTTTTCGAGTATCAATTAACGCTTGGATATATTCTTGTTTATCTTCACTGTTCACAATGGCGAGTGGCAGATCGTAAAAAGCTTGAATATAATTCATAAGTAATCTTGACGTTCTTCCATTACCATCATAAAATGGATGAATACTTACTAGATTAAAATGTGCATCAAATGATAAATACAATTTTTCATCAATTGTCAAATTATCACTCATTTTAGCATTGATAAATTTAGTCAATTCATTAGTTAATCTCTCAACCTTATCATAATTGGGAAAATAAGAAACTCCTGCGGTAACATTTCCTTTTCTAAACATTCCTTTACTGGCATCTACTTCTCTTAAAATAGTATTGTAAATACCTCCTGTACTTTTCATGACGTAAGAATTAATTTCTTTAACCAAATCTGTAGTAATAGAAACTTGGTTTTTAGCTTTATCAATAATAAAATGAAGTGCTTTAAAATGATCTGTCACCATCAAAGTATCATTAATAGGTTTTCCTTTGGGAGTTAAACCATTATCTAACAGAATTTGGGTTTCCAATTCTGTTAAAGTAGACCCTTCAATTTTTGTCGAATGGTGGCTTATAGAAATCAAATTGAATTTCTCGTAATGCAATACATCAGTAATTCCTAAACATTTATATTTTAATATAAGAGATTCCATTGATTTGTGGTATTAGAAAAGTTACTATAAAAATACAATTCTAAACTCAATTAAATAATAAAAAAGAGCTAGATCGCGTAAAAACAAAAAAGCCACTCGATTTGAGTGGCTTTTTGTGATCGCAGAAGGATTCGAACCTTCGACCGCCTGCTTAGAAGGCAGGTGCTCTATCCAGCTGAGCTATGCGACCATTATTTTAGTGTAGTCGGGGTGGCAGGATTCGAACCTGCGGCCTCCTGCTCCCAAAGCAGGCGCGATAACCGGGCTACGCTACACCCCGAGGCAAAATTTAAGCGGAGAGACAGGGACTCGAACCCTGGCGACGGTTACCCGTCGACAGATTAGCAATCTGCTCCATTACCGCTCTGGCACCTCTCCTTGCTCAAGGAATTGCTTCCCGTTTTGCGGTTGCAAATGTATAACAACATTCTATTTCTCACAACTATTTTTGCGCTTTTTTTAAACTTTTTTGCATCTTTTTTTTAAAACGCTTCACAATCAAACGAATAGAATTAACAAAAATTTCACCTTAAATTTAAAATCTACCCTATTCAACACAAAATTTGAATTTATTCAAATAAACAGTAAATTTGCTTACTAACTATTATTAAACAGAAAATGAACAAAAGAGTTGTTATCGTTTCTGCCGTTAGAACACCTATCGGAAGTTTCATGGGCGGGTTATCTACTGTACCTGCACCAAAATTAGGCGCTGCTGCTATAAAAGGAGCCCTTTCAAAAATTAACCTAGACCCAAAATTAGTGGATGAAGTTTTCATGGGGAATGTAATTCAGGCCGGAGTTGGACAAGCACCAGCACGCCAAGCTGCATTATTCGCCGGATTATCAGAAGAAGTTGCTGCCACAACAGTAAACAAAGTCTGTGCCTCTGGAATGAAAGCTGTAATGTTCGCTGCACAAGCAATCGCATGCGGCGACGCTGAAATTGTAATAGCGGGCGGAATGGAAAGCATGAGCTTGATTCCTCACTACGTACAAATGCGTGCCGGAAACAAATTTGGTCCAGCAACTATGCTTGACGGAATGCAGAAAGATGGTTTGACAGATGCTTACGACAACAACGCAATGGGAGTTTGCGCTGACTTATGTGCATCTGAATACAAAATCAGCCGTGAAGAACAAGACGCTTTCGCCATTCAATCGTATGAAAGAAGTGCAAAAGCTTGGGACGCTGGAAAATTCGACAACGAAGTGGTTCCTGTTGAAGTGCCGCAAAGACGTGGTGAACCAATCATTTTTTCTAAAGACGAAGAATACACTAATGTAAAATTAGATAAAATTCCGTCTTTAAGTCCTGTTTTTACAAAAGACGGAACCGTAACTGCTGCAAACGCTTCAACAATCAATGACGGAGCTGCTGCTTTAGTTTTAATGTCTGAAGAAAAAGCAAGCGCTTTAGGGCTAAAACCTCTAGCTTACATAAAAGGCTATGCAGATGCTGCACAGGAACCAAAATGGTTTACAACAAGTCCAGCAAAAGCGTTACCAAAAGCGTTAGACAAAGCAGGAATTTCAATTTCAGATGTTGATTTCTTCGAATTCAATGAAGCTTTCTCTGTTGTTGGATTAGCCAATTCAAAAATACTAAACCTTGATAACGATAAAGTAAACGTAAATGGTGGCGCAGTTTCTTTAGGACATCCTCTTGGAGCTTCTGGAGCACGTATTATCGTAACTTTACTGAATGTTTTAGAACAAAACAATGCAAAAACCGGAGCTGCTGCCATTTGCAATGGCGGTGGTGGTGCATCAGCAATTGTTATCGAAAGAGCTTAAAACAATATCTTAAAAAATCAGGAGTTATACCTATAACTCCTGATTTTCAACTAATAAATTTCCTTAGATGTTTGGAATTTGCAATTTAGCCATAGTACCCGTTCGAGCCGAAGCCAGCGATAGAAGTGAAATTGTCACACAGCTTTTATTTGGCGAACATGTTGAAATATTAGAACGCCATAATCAATGGGCTAAAATCAGAATTCAATTTGATGATTACGAAGGCTGGATTGATTCTAAACAAATTCAGGAAATTACCAAAGAGCAGTTTAATCTTTTAAGCAAAGAAGCAATTATTTTAAATGCCGACTTAATCGATTATATCACAGCTCCTAATAATTTATTACTTCCAATTCCGCTTGGAGCTTCCTTATCGTTTTTAAACAATAACGAAATTAATATTTCAAACTTTGATTTCGAAGGCACCAAAACCAGCGGTATAAAACCGAAGAGTGGCTTAATCAAAACGGCTTTTATGTATTTGAATGCTCCTTACTTATGGGGTGGAAAAACACCTTTTGGTATTGATTGTTCTGGTTTCACCCAAATGGTTTATAAGTTAAACGGTTATAAAATTCATCGCGATGCATCACAGCAGGCACTTGAAGGAGATCCGTTAAGTTTTATTGAAGAATGTGAACCAGGCGATTTGGCTTTCTTTGATAATGATGAAGGAAATATTACCCACGTAGGCATCATTATGGACAATAATTACATCATTCACGCAAGTGGAAAAGTCCGCATTGACCGTTTGGACCACACCGGAATTTACAATCCCGAATTAAACAAACACACTCACAAACTTCGGGTAATTAAAAAGATTATCTAAAAAAAGCAGGCGGATAAAACAGATTCGCTTTGCGAAAACGCGAATTTTTTACCGATTTTTTATTTTTTTCGCTCGTAGATTTAGCAGATTTATTTTTTCTCTTTTTAATCTATTTAAAATCCGCTTAAATAATATAGCTAACTATTCGTGAAATTAATCATTTACTACTCTTATTGTGTACAAATAAATTCGTGAATTCGTGGCTAAAAAAAAACTAAGCGCTCAATCGAATTGTCTTTCTAAATTCAGACGGACTATTTCCTTTTTGTTTTTTAAAGAATTTATTAAAGTGGCTTTCATCCGTAAAACCAAACTCATAAGCAATTTCATTAATACGCTTATCACTGAATTGCAAACGATGTTCAATCAGTTTTGTTTTATAATTGCTGATGTATTGTTGCATCGTTTCGCTTGCATGTTTTTTGAAATAGCGACCTAAATACGTATTCGAAATTCCGAAATAATCACTTATAGATTCCGCCTTAATCTTTTCTGGATAATAAATATTATTCTGAATATACTGCAGAATATCCATTGCTTTAGCTTCCGTATTTATCGTTACTTGTTCCGGAAGATATTTCGCAATATTTCTCGCCACAATAATAATCAGCGTATTGACCAACTGCTGAATCAATTCCTGATTATACACATCTTTATCCTGATGTTCACGACAAATCGCTTCAATCATCACTTTTACCAAACATTTATCAGGATCATTTTTCAAGATACAACCCGGCTGATGATTGGCATTTTGAAGAATATATTCCAAGCGCTGAATATTTTCATTCTGCAAACTCGAATTTTTCAAATAAATATCATTGAACCTTAAAAAGAAGAATTTCGTTTCGGTTTCAATCGTAAAATTATGACAATCCTCAGGCGTCAATAAAAACAAATGCCCCGGATCATATTCAAAAATATTTTTGTTAATACACTGTCTTCCTGTTCCTTCCAGAATATAAACTAATTCAAAAAAATTATGACGATCTCCCACATCTGGATATTCACTAAGCGTTTCAAAAGAAACTGTAAACGGCTCATATAAGTTTTCTTTTTTCATAATCCTATTTATTTGAAGATGCAAATATACCTAAAAAAGACAAATATATACCAAATAAGAATCTTAAAAACAGTATAATTTTGCCTCATCAATTTTAAACAGAAAAAATCACTATCATGGAATATAGAAAATTAGGCAGCTCAGAATTGGAATTATCAACCATTACTTACGGTGCTTTTGCGATTGGTGGAACTATGTGGGGTGGAACAGAAAAGAAGGATTCAATCGACTCCATCCATGCTTCAATTGACCACGGCGTAACTACAATTGACACTGCTCCTTTTTACGGATTTGGTTTAAGCGAAGAAATGATTGGAGAAGCCATTAAAAGTCAAGATCGCTCTAAAATTCAATTGCTTACCAAATTTGGTTTGGTTTGGGACGGAAGCAACAACGGAAAAGGCGATTTCTTTTTTGATGCTGATGACAACGGTAAAAAAGTTCCGATTTACAAATATTCATCAAAAGCAAATGTAATTAAAGAAGTTGAGGAAAGCCTAAAACGTCTTCAAACCGATTACATTGATTTACTTCAAATTCACTGGCCAGATTCTACTACTCCGATTTCTGAAACAATGGAAGCAGCAGAAAGTTTAATTCAGCAAGGAAAAATTAGAGCTTTCGGAGTAAGTAATTACAACGTTGCACAAATTCAAGAAGCGCAAAAAACAATTCAAATCGCTTCAAATCAAGTGGCATACAGCATGCTGAACCGCAAAATTGAAGACGAACTAATTCCTTTCACCGTAGCAAAAAACATCGGAATCATAGCTTACAGTCCAATGGAAAGAGGTTTATTAACCGGAAAATATTTCACAGACAGCAAACTAAAAGAAAACGACCATAGAAACGGTTATTTCGGTCAATTCGATCTTCAAAAAGTAAAAACTTTAGTCGAAGAATTAACGTCTTTAGCACATGCCAAAGAAGCAAGTTTATCACAATTAGTTTTACGCTGGACCTCTTTACAAAAAGGAATTGCAATAGTTTTAGCAGGAGCAAGAAACGCAGAACAAGCCATTTCAAACGCCAAAACAATGGATTTTGATTTATCAGCTTCAGAATTGGAATTCATCAATCAGGCAATTTCTAAACTAAAATAAATATTTAAACACATAGAAACATAGATTTCCTTTGTCTACAAAGGCGTTTCACTTAAATAATCACACATAGAATATGTGTTAGAAACTAGTTTCTTTCAATTCCCTTCCAGAAAGAAAAACCTATGTTTCTATGTGTTAAAACAATCTCAAAAACTTAAAACATAAAAATAATTTGGGTGTGTTCGCCGCGGCGAACCGGGCTTTCGGCTATATCTTTTGCTCCATTTCATTTCGCAAAAGGATACCGCCTCTATCCCTCACACATCCGTTTTCATAAGAACAATTAAAATGAAAAAGATATTTATAATTAACGGCGGACAAAAATTCGCACATTCAGGAGGAAAATTCAACAAAACCGTTCAGGACTGGACAGTAGAATTTCTATCTAAAAACAACAATTACGAAATCAAAACCACTCATGTAGAAGACGAAATTGACCTTCAAAAAGAAGTAGAAAAATTCGTTTGGGCAGATTTAATTATCTATCATACACCAGTTTGGTGGTTTCAATTACCAAACCTTTTCAAGAAATACATAGACGATGTTTTTACCCAAGGACACAACAACGGAATCTACAAAAGCGACGGAAGAAGCCGTGTAAATCCTGATATCAACTACGGAACTGGCGGACTTCTACACGGACGTAAGTACATGCTTACCACAAGCTGGAACGCGCCTGCTACGGCTTTTACCCTTCCAGAAGAATTCTTCGACGAAACTTCTGTTGATGATGGCGTAATGTTTGGTTTTCATAAAATGAACAAATTCACAGGAATGGAACGCATAAACGGATTTCATTTCCATGATGTTGAAAAAGGCGCAACACCAGAAAATATCGTTATCTTTAAAGAGAATTACACAAAACATTTAGAAGAAACTTTCAAAAACTTATAATTATGATCTCAATTACCGCAATTTTAAAAAGCAAACCAGAGCATTTAATTGAAGTTCAAAACATGCTGACACATCTAGTAACCGAAACTAGAAAAGAAGCCGCATGCATTCGTTACGATTTACACACTTCAGAAAATGTTTTTATTCTTTGGGAAGAATGGAAAGACCAACCCGGTTTAGATTTACATAACAGCCAGTCTTACCTGCAAGATTTCATCAAACAAACCGAAACATTGGTTTCAACACCAATTCAAGTATATAAAACCGCTCAGATTCTGTAAAGTTTTTCCGCCACGAATTCACGAATTAATTTTAAATACTTTACGCATAGATTTTAAAAAAATAATTCGTGAATTCGTTGCAGAAAAAAAATCCTACATAATATTCAGAAAAAAGCTAAATTGCCTCTCATTCACAAAAATAAAATATGAGTCATTATCATCTTGATGAAATTAATGTTGCCAAAATGAAAGGAGTCGATATTAACGACCCAATAATGAAAGAATTTGTAGATAATTTAGATGCTGTAAACACTTTAGCAGAAGAAAGCGAAGGTTTTGTCTGGAGATTAAAAGACGATACCAACAGTTACAATGCCACAAGTCTGAATCCGTACAACGATGAGCAGATTATCATCAATGTATCGGTTTGGGAAAGCATCGAAACTTTAGAACATTATATGTACAAAACGTTTCACAGCGAATTTTTAAGACGCCGAAAAGAATGGTTTCATAAATTCGGAAAAGCACATACAGCCATGTGGTGGATTCCAAAAGGTCAAATTCCAACCATGGAAGAGGCTGTAGAAAAATTAGATTACCTACAGAAAAATGGCCCTTCAGAATTAGTTTTCGATCTAAGAAACAAATATCCGATGCCGATTGAAGCGTAGATTTTTCCGCCACGAATTCACGAATTAATTTAAAATCTTTACGCAAAGATTGTAAAAAAATAAATTCGTGAATTCGTGGCTATAAAAACTACTTAATTCCTCCAAAAGCTCCGAAACACATGTTTTTGTGTAAAATTTCGACTTTTGAAAAACCTACTTTTTTCATCAAATCTAACTGGTAATTCATCGATCTCGGAGAATCTTCTTTTTCAATGTAATCCAAAACCTTTTGGCGATACTCTGCCCCTCCTATTCCTTCCAAATATTCGCCATAACGCTGCCATGTATATTCATTCAACAAATCAGTATCTTGTGTGATTAAATCTGAAATCATCAAACAGCCGCCTGGTTTCAATAATTTAAATAATTTAGTGAAAGTCGTTTCCCAATCGTTATCATCACGTAAATGATGTAAAACAGCACCCGCCAAAATAATATCAAAACTTTCTTCTTCTAAAGCTACCTCACGAATATCACCTTGTTTTATTTCTACTTTTCCATTTGTTACTGCCGAAACCCGTTCAAAAGCACGATCCAACATTGGCAAACTCAAATCGACCAAAGTGCAGTTTAAATTCGGCACTTTAGACAACATCATCAAAGTGTAATTTCCTGCTCCACAGCCCACATCCAAAACGTTTTTGGCATTCGGAACAATTCGTTTTGAAGCTTCCGTTATTAATTCTAAAGAAATAGTAGCGTCGATTGTAGCCACCTGTCCTGTTTCTAAATTTGAAAATCGTTCGACATCATTGTCAAATCGTTCTTTGATTTCTTCGATGGTTGATTTTTTCATGGCCTTTTATTTTTTTTAAAATTTTCACGCAGATTTAAAATGATTCTCTTTTTTATTCTTTACGATTCAAATAAAAAAAAATCTGATTTGATCAGCTTAAATTTGTTAAATCTGCGAGAAACTTATTTTTTTCTTTTTTAATCTCCCGCAGATCAAGCAGATTGGGCGAATCTTTTTGCTATTATATGATCGGGTATTATTATGATTAAGATGATTTATCTAAAAATTAATAATCTGCTAAATCTGTTTAAATCTGCGAGAGAAATATTTTATTTTTTCAAAACTACTCCTTTCATAAATACTTTAAAAATACTATTTTTATCAATTAATAATACTTTAAAAGTATCATGGAATTACGTCATCTAAAATATTTCTTAGCTGTAGCTGAAGAACTGAATTTTACCAAAGCTTCAAAAAACTCTTTATTTCGCAGCCGCCGTTAAGCCGACAAATAGCGGAATTAGAAGAAGAACTTAACGCCAAACTTTTCATCAGAAACAATAAAAAAGTAGAACTTACCGAAGCAGGAAAGTATTTTAAAGAAGAAGTTACGGCACTTTTTCAGAATCTAGATCGCATTTCATCCAAAACAAAAAAGATTGCAGAGAACGTTTCGGGCGAATTCAGAATTGCTTATATCAGTTCGATTTATTCTTCTATTATTTCCGATTTAATAAAACATCTGAAAGCGCAATTTCCTTACGTCAATTTCAAACTTTTCGAAATTTCCACCACCAAACAAATCGACGCTTTAGAACAAGGAAAAATCGAAATGGGAATTATTAGATCGCCCATTCATTCGCCAAAAATAAAATCACATTTATGGTTTAAAGACGGATTTTCATTGGTTTATAATAAAAACGCTTTTCAGATAAAATCGGAAAATGATATTTTAAAATTAAAAGATGAAACGTTTGTTTTTTTCAATAAGGATTACGCGCCGCATTATCATGAAGTTTTACTGGAACTTTGCGCTTTTTATGGCTTTACGCCGAAGATTATTCACGAAGCCAATAATATCAATTCAATAGTGCAATTGGTCAAAAATGGATTGGGAATTTCGATTGTTCCGTCAAACATTGCGAAAAACAATCAGGATTCAGAAATTGCTTTTATCGAATTGAAAAAAGTTAATTTATATACAAATGTATCCATAATAACTTCAAAAGACGATCATTCTGAAATCACGCAATCTGCTGTTGCCTTTTTGTTAGCGGAAAAATAGCCACGAATTCACGAATTTATTTTTTTAAAATCTATGCGCAAAGTTTTCAAAATAAATTCGGAATTCGTGGCTATCTATAACAAAAATTCGTTACAATTTAGTACAGAAATCCACATCAGAAAAAGAGAACTTTTAAATACCTTAGCAAATTATAATTCCATTCCATAAAAATCAATACAAAATGGCTGAACAATCTTCAATTCAGTGTCCAAACTGCGGAACTCCTATCGATGTCAATGATGTTTTAAAGCATCAATTGGAAGATAGCATCCGTAAAGAATTTCAACAAAAAGCAAATATTCAAAACCGTGAATTGGAGCTTAAAAACGAACAATTGGAAAAAGCCAAATCCGAATTTGAAGCGAAGAAAAAACAGGAAAACGAACTTTTTGCTGAACGTTTGGAGCGCGAGAAAAAGACAGCTGAAAAAGAAATTTCAGAAAAATTAAAAGCCAAATTGGAAGAAGAAAACAGAGATCGTTTACTACTCATGGAAAAGGAACTCTCTGAAAAGTCTGAAAAAATTAGGGAATTGAATAAAATGGAAGGTGAAATCGCAAAATTACAGCGCGAAAAACTGGAAATGAAAGAAGCCATTCAGGCCGAAGCCGAAAAGCAGTTAAACGCTCAATTGGCTTTGGAACGTGAAAAAATCAGAAAACAGGAAGACGATAAAAACGAACTGAAATTCAAAGAACTTCAGAAACAGCTGGAAGAACAAAAAAAGCTGACTGAAGAAATGAAACGCAAACAAGAACAAGGTTCGATGCAATTGCAAGGCGAAGTAATGGAATTAGCAATTGAAGAATGGCTGGCCAACAATTTCCCGCTTGACAGTATTGACGAAGTTAAAAAAGGAGCCAACGGTGCCGACTGTCTTCAAGTGGTTAATACAAGAGAACATCAAAATTGCGGTTCTATTTATTACGAAAGTAAAAGAACCAAAGCGTTTCAGCCATCTTGGATTGAGAAATTCAAAAACGATATTCGAACCAAAAGAGCCAATATTGGAGTTTTGGTTACCGAAGTAATGCCTTCGGGAATGGACCGAATGGGAATGCGAGACGGAATTTGGATTTGTACATACGAAGAATTTAAAGGTTTAAGTGCGGTTTTGCGTCAGTCTTTAATTCAAATTAATCAAGCGGTTCAAGCGCAAGAAAACAAAGGCGACAAAATGTCGATGTTGTATGATTTCTTAACGAGCAACGAATTCCGTTTGCAGATTGAGGGAATTGTAGAAGGTTTCACCCAAATGCAAAGCGATCTGGATTCTGAAAAAAGAGCCATGCAGAGAATTTGGAAACAAAGAGAAAAACAAATCGAAAAAGTAGTTCATAATACTTTAGGAATGTACGGTTCGATTCGCGGTATTGCTGGAAATGCAGTTCAAAGTGTACGAGCTTTGGAATTGGATTTTATTGAAGAAGATTCAGAAAACGACGATCCAAAAGAATTGTTTGAATAAATCACATCAACAAGTTCCCACGGTTGAAACCATGGGCTATGTTTCTATTAATTATACTCAACAAACAACGTTTTAGTTTGTCATTTCGACTGAAAGGAGAAATCACACTAGTTTGTCGACAAAGATTAGCGATTTTCTTTGTAGATTTTCTTGTGCGATTTCTCCTTTCAGTCGAAATGACAACAGCAACTTGAAACTTTAAACGTGAAACAAAACCTTTAATCAACTTTCTTAAAAACAATCAATTTCCCAGAAGGATTCGACAAAGTCAATTGGTTATTTTCAATAGAATACGTTGTTGTGCTTTGTAAAGCTTTCAAAAATTCGCTCTCTTTATTTCCTTGCGGACAAGCCATTAAGTTGGAAACTACTTTTGTAAAACGAAGGAGATCTTTTTCAAAAAAGATTTGTCCCGTTATTGAATTACAACCGCCATATCCCATAAACTGATTTTCTGTTGAATTAATCTCCATTCTTGGGAATTCCTTTTGAAAATCGGTTGCAAAAACCTTATAACCATTAAGTTCTTCCAAAACCCAAATATCGTGCAATCGATAATCTGTTAGATATTTTCCACAACCGCTTAATTTTTTCGCTTCTAATTCCGAATTATTTTTGATTTCTACTTTTACACTATACGGTGAAATCGCACCAGACATAGAATCCTGACAATCTAACTGCTGTATTGTAATAGTTGCCGAAGTGGTTTCGTTACTTACCTTATACATTTTCACATTAGCATCCATTGTCCTAATAGCTTCAACAGATGGAAAAGAGATTTTTTCTTTCCCTGGAATTAATGATGTAAAAACAATTTCTTCATTCCCTATTTTGATTCCCAAAAAAGGTTCATTTCCGGTTCCTTTAAAATAATATTTTAAATCTTCTTCTGTAGAACTTGTTGTCGAAGTTGCAACAGAATCTTTGTTTGCTGCCGTTTTGCATCCCAAGACTAAGAATGATAACAGCAATATTGAAAGTACTTTTTTCATGAGATTTAAGTTTAAAATGCTCTTTTTGTAAAATAGCTATAAAATTCTTATGAATTTACGATTTTTTTTGAAACGTTTATTTAGAATCCTTTCAAATTTAAAAAAACTAAGTAACTAAAAAATCAATCAAATCCCGCACTACGTAGAAGATTAACACAAAATACGTAGTTACAAAAACATATTTACAACTTAAAAAATAATAACTTACGTATTTTTATAAGTATAAATACTTATATTTGCATAGTAATACTTAATTAAAGAAATCATGATTAGAGTAATAGTAGTTGGAAACGGCATGGTTGGTTATAAATTTTGCGAAAAGTTTGTTGCAAAATCAGGACAAGAAAAGTATCAAATCACAGTATTTGGTGAAGAACCAAGACGCGCTTACGATCGCGTTCACTTAAGCGAGTACTTTGGAGGAAAAACGGCAGATGACTTATCACTGTCAACAACTGAATGGTATGAACAAAACAATATTATTCTAAACACATCTGAGTTAATTACAGATATTAATCGTGATGTAAAAACCATACAGACACACTTAGGCAAAACACATACGTACGACTACTTAGTTTTGGCTACAGGTTCATCACCTTTTGTTCCACCAATTGAAGGGGTAGAAAAAGAAGGTGTTTTCGTTTACAGGACCATCGAAGATCTAGACGCTATTATGGCGTACGCTAGAAAAATAAAACAAAAAGGTGCTACTGAAGCGGCTGTTTTAGGTGGTGGATTATTAGGATTAGAAGCTGCAAAAGCGGTTCGTGATTTAGGTTTGAATCCTCATGTGGTGGAATTTGCTCCTCGTTTGATGCCGAGACAATTGGATCAAGGCGCGAGCGATATGCTTCAATCTAAAATAGAGGAATTAAATATCGGAATTCATCTTAACAAAGCAACGCAATATATTGACGGAAAGGAAAGTATAACAGGAATGATGTTTGCAAACGACGAATTGTTAAAAGTAGACATGTTGGTTATTTCTGCCGGAATTAAACCTCGTGACGAACTGGCAAGAGTTTCAGGGCTTGAAGTTGGCGTTAGAGGTGGAATTGTGGTAAACAATCAAATGCGAACATCAGATCCTTCTATTTTTGCGATTGGCGAAGCAGCACTTTACAACCAAAACATCTACGGACTTGTTGCTCCAGGTTACGAAATGGCTGATGTAGCCGCTGAGCAAATCTTAAATGGTGACAAAACCATGAGAGAAACCATCGATATGTCAACACAATTGAAATTGATTGGTGTAGAAGTGGCAAGTTTTGGTGATCCTTTTATTGAAAATAGTGACGTTACCGCTATTATTTACGAAAATAAATTAAGTGGCGTTTACAAAAGAATCAACGTTACAAAAGATTCTAAAAAGCTTTTAGGCGGAATTTTAGTTGGAGATTCAAGCGATTACGGTTCACTTTTCCAGATTTACATTAACGAAATGGCATTGCCTAAAAATCCGGAAGATTTGATTTTAGGTTCTCGCGATGGTTCTGAAGGTTCTTCTTTAGGAAGTGTTATGGATTTGCCAGATACAGCGGTTATTTGTTCTTGCGAAAATGTGACTAAAGGTTCAATTTGTTGTAAAATTTTAGATGAATCTTGTGCTACTTTTTCAGATGTAATAAAAGCAACTAAAGCAACTTCTGGTTGTGGAGGCTGTAAACCAATGGTCTCTGATTTGGTAAAAGCAACTCAAAAATCTTTAGGAAAAGAAGTAAAAGAAGTTATTTGCGAGCATTTCGGCTATACGCGTCAAGAATTATTCGATTTGGTAAAAATCAACAAATACGAGAATTTCTATGACGTTCTGGATCATCACGGAAAAGGTGACGGATGCGAAGTTTGTAAACCAGTTGTCGCTTCTATTTTCTCAAGTATTTACAATGATACGGCCAACAAACACATCACAACTCAAGATACAAACGATAGATTTTTGGCAAACATTCAGCGAAATGGAACCTATTCTGTTGTTCCGAGAGTTGCCGGAGGAGAAATTACAGCTGAAAAACTAATCGTAATTGGCGAAGTCGCAAAACAATTCGATTTGTATACTAAAATTACTGGAGCACAAAGAGTTGATTTATTCGGAGCACATTTAAGTGACTTACCAAAAATCTGGAAAATCTTAATAGAAAATGGTTTTGAAAGTGGTCACGCTTACGGAAAATCGCTTCGTGCTGTAAAAAGCTGTGTTGGAAATGCTTGGTGCCGCTATGGAATGGACGACAGCGCCGGATTTGCGATTGAACTAGAAAACAGATACAAAGGAATTCGTTCTCCTCATAAATTAAAAGGTGGTGTTTCAGCTTGTATTCGCGAATGCGCGGAAGCACGTGGAAAAGATTTCGGATTAATCGCTGTTGAAGGTGGATGGAATTTATACATTGCAGGAAATGGAGGCGCGAATCCAAAACATGCAGTTTTATTGGCTGAAAAAATCGACAAAGAAACGGTAATCAAATACATGGATCGTTTCTTAATGTATTACATCCGCACTGCTGGCCCGCTTATTAGAACTTCAACTTGGCTTGAAAAATTAGACGGAGGTTTAGAGTATCTAAAACAAGTCATTATTGAAGACAGTTTAGGAATCTGCGAAACGCTTGAAGCTGAAATGCAGACTTTGGTAAACACTTTCGAATGCGAATGGAAACAAGTTCTAGAAAAACCAAGATTATTGAAACGTTTCAACCATTTCGTGAACTCTGATGAGAAAGATGACAATATCGCGTTTGTTCCGTTAAGAGATCAAAAAATGCCAAAAGCTTGGTCATAAAAATAATTTAAACACATAGAATCATAGAATTAACTGAACTTAAAAAAGGCGTTTCACTTGCATTAATACACATAGCTATGTGTTAGAAACTAGTTTCTTTTGGTTTTCTTTTTCTCAAACAAAAACAAAAAACCTATGTTTCTATGTGTTTAAAAAATTAAGCTCCAAAAAAAGAAAAAAATCATTAAACGTTTGCTGTCCTTCTTACCCTCTTTTTTACTGCGCCATCAAAACTCTCTTGATTGTAAAAAGAGGGCTAAGAAACAGGAACAAAAAACTTAATCAAAATGGAAGAAATCTTAAATCAATACGAAACAGTTCACGCAAGCGACGCAACAATTTGGTTCAAAGCTGGTAAAGTAGAAGATTTTCCAACCAACCGAGGAGGCTGTATCAAATACAAAAACAAACAAATTGCGATTTTTAATTTCGCACGCCGTGACGCATGGTACGCTTGCCAAAATGCATGTCCGCATAAAATGGAAATGGTTCTTTCAAGAGGAATGACAGGTTCTGCCGATGATATTCCGAAAATTGCTTGCCCGATGCATAAAAAAACCTTTTCACTTGTTGATGGTTCGAATTTAAACGGCGAAGATTACAGCATTGCCACGTATCCCGTTAAGATTGTTGAAGATGAAGTTTTTGTAGGGTTTATTGATTGATTAGATAAATATTTTTTTCGTCGCGAATTCACGAATGATTGTGTTCAAATTTGTGTCATTAATTTCACCAATCTAATTCGTTTTAATTCGTGAATTCGTGGCGGAAAAAACTTTAATCTGTCGCAAAAACAAACAATCATTATTGAATTCGTGGCAGAAAAAAACTTTAATTCCGTATCTTTGAAATCTATTATCCAACCAAAAAATGAGTACACCTTTTCAAAAAGCAAGCGAATGGATAGATGCCGAAAACGCTCAAGATCCAAATATCGAATTAGACCAAAACAAAGAATATCCAAAAGAATTATTGTATTCAAACAGGATGTATAAAAGACTGATGCAGTTTGAGCCAAATGCTTCAGAACAAGTTCAGATTGCTTCCAAAGCTCAGCACATTTGCAGATGGAAAGTCGCTCGCGAATCCTATCCAATGGATCGTGTGGGTTATTTAAAATGGAGAGAAGAACTTAAAAAATTCCACGCAAAAACTACCGCTGGAATATTAGAAAAAGCGGGATACGACCAAACTTTCATAGATCGTGTTTCTTTCTTAATCGAAAAAAAACTGCTTAAAAAAGATGCTGAAACGCAATTACTTGAAGATGTAATTTGTTTGGTGTTTTTAGAATATTACTTAGAACCTTTCGTTGAAAAACATGATGAAGAAAAACTGAAAAACATCATCAAGAAAACTTGGGATAAAATGTCAGACAAAGGACATCAGGAAGCTTTAAAAATCAAATATTCTGAAGAGAACTTAAATCTAATAAAAGCTTCTTTAGGATTGTAAAAAGATATGAAGAAAAGCAATCAGGAAGCTGCAGAAAAAATCACTTTCAAAAATTTACGACGACTGTATTTTTTTGCGCTTCTTACTATTGCCTTAACCATAATTGTTAGTCAGTTTCTGGTTCAATACAATCTGAATCAGCAGTTAAGTGATTCTAAGATTATCAATTTTTCTGGAAAACAGAGAATGTTGAGTCAGAAAATCGTCAAAGAAGTTCTGATTTTACATTACGTTTCTGATTCGGCTACAGCCAACAAAACTTCGCACTTAAAAGAAGTTTTAGAACTTTGGAAGAAAAACCAAAACGCATTAGAAAACGGAAACGATAGTTTGGCTTTTCCAAAAGAAAAAAGCGAAACGCTAAATAAATTGTATCTGGAAATCAACCCGATTTTCAGTAAAATTGCAGAAACAACGAATTCTTTTCTGCTGAATTTACAACAAAAAAAATCAATCTCAGAAAATCAAAAACTGGTTCAAACTATTTTAGAAAACGAAGGCATCTTCCTTTCGAAAATGAATCAGATTGTTACACAATATGATCTTGAAGCGCACGAAAAAGTAACCGAACAACGCCGAATCGAATATTGGATTTTCGGTTTTACATTACTGGTTCTGCTTTTGGAATTCTTTTTCATTTTCAAACCAACCAACAAGAAAATCGAAAGGTTAATTGCCAAGCTTTTATCTTCTGAAAAGAAAGCTTTAAAACTGGCATACAACACCGAAATCATCTCCGAAATCAAAGAAAACTCTGTAAAAGAATTAAAATCGCTCAATTACGCGATGGAAAATACGTTACTGTATTGCCGAATTTCACCAGACGGTTCGATCATTCATATTGGAGAAAAATTTGCCAAACTTTTAAATTACACCAAGTTTTCATCCAACAAAAAATTCTCTGAAGTTTTAACTGAAGATGAAAAAGAACAAGTTAATTTTGATCGTCTTATTTTCGAAAAACAAAGAAGTGGCTGGCAGGGCGAAATCAAAATTGTAAATAAAGACGAAAAAGAAATTTGGCTCGATTTGTCAATGGTTCCCGTAATGATTAAAAAAGACGAACTGGAACTTTTGATTGTTTGCTTCAACATCACTGAACGTAAAAAAGCGCAACGCGAAGTCGAACGTTTGAATCTTGAAAACACAACTGAAAAAATCAATCAACAGAAGATTATTTCAAGTAAAATCGTTGAAAATCAAGAAAACGAACAAAACAGAATCGCCAAAGAAATCCACGACGGAATTGGTCAAATGCTTACAGGTTTAAAATTCAGTTTAGAAAGTATCAATCTGGATGACAGAGAAAAATCGGAACAAAAAATCGAGTATTTAAAGAAGCTTTCTTTGGATATTATAAAAGGCGTAAGAACGGCGACTTTCAACTTAATGCCACCAGAATTAAGCGATCACGGAATCGTTTCGTCACTTTCAAAATTGACTCAGGAACTTTCCAAATTAACCGGAAAAGAAATCCTATTCTACAACAAAACCGATTTTGACCGACGTTTAGATTCACTAATCGAAATCAACATTTACAGACTTACGCAAGAAGCCATCAACAACGCCATAAAATATGCCGAATCATCTCATATTATTGTACAACTTTCGCATAGTGAAACACTTTTAAGTATCATCGTAGACGACAACGGAAAAGGCTTCGACGTCAATTCAGTCGACAAAAAACGCAACAGCGAATCTGGAATGGGACTTTTATTCATGAAAGAACGAATCCAATACATCAACGGCCGCGTGTTCATGAACTCCATTCCAGGCGAAGGAACCAGAATTACATTCAACATTCCCATTTTGAAATGATATAATTGAGATAATGTGCCAATTAGATAATTACTTAAAATGACGTTTAAAAGAATTATCTAATTTTCAAATTGACTCATTATCTAATTAATAAGGGCGAGCCACCATTAGAAAAAGTGGGCAAACAAACTTTGTCTACATTCGCCCACTTTCTCTAATGCTGTCGGGCTATCCGCGCTACTTCGGTAGCCAGCTCCTATCCCTCTCGCGGGCAAACGGTTTCAAAAGACGTTTTCGTTTATTCATTTACAAAACAATCTAAATCAATTGCCTCCAGCTTTAGCTGGAGGTCAGCAAACAAACCTAAAAAAGGCTTTAGCCAAACGTAAATTTGGCTAAAGCCCTTTGTCTTAAATACAAAACCTCCAGCTAAAGCTGGAGGCAATTGAAAACCAAACTTTGACAAAGTTGGGCACATCAACATTTGGAATTTGGAATTTCCAACATTAGAATTTTAATATTGGAATTTACTTTTAAAAAAAGTACGTATATTAGCGTCTTCTTTATAGATGAATATACGTAAAAATCTAGAATCTAAATTAAGTAAACTATGAGCAATATCATTCGTGTAGTATTAGTAGATGACCATGTTTTTGTTAGAGACGGAATCAAATCTTTACTGGAAAACGAAGCAAACATTGAGGTTGTAGGCGAAGCTATTGATGGTGTTGACGCACTTGAAGTTGTTGCCGAGACAAAACCCGATTTACTTATAGCCGATATTCGTATGCCTAACATGACTGGTATAGAACTAGTAGAAAAACTTAGAAGCGAGAATAACAACGTAAAAATCATCATGCTTTCGATGCACGAATCAGAAGAATATGTTTTAAAATCTATAAAAGCTGGAGCCGATGGTTATTTACTTAAAGGTTCAAGCAAAGAAGAATTTTTAAAAGCACTTCATAGCGTTTCTGCTGGAGGAAAATATTTCAGCGGAGATATTTCTTCTATTTTAATTGGACAATTGACAAATTCTTCTGCATCATTAGAACCTAAGCAAACTCTAGGAGAAGAAATGATGATTACAAAAAGAGAAAAAGAAATCCTTACTCTTTTATTATCAGGAAAAGGAAACAAAGAAATCGCCGAAGCCTTAGATATTAGTAAACGAACTGCCGAAGTACACCGTTTCAACTTGATGAAAAAGCTTAAAGTAAAAAACTTAATGGAACTTTCTAATAAGGCGGCTGAGTATTCTTTAATCTAAAAAAAATACGTATAAATACGTAAATATTTTTCAAAAACTGCGTTTTAGCAGGTTTTTACTAAGTTATAGTACTTACTTTTATATCAAAATAACAAGTACTATGAAAAATACAAACTCACTATCGCAATCACACAAAATTTTATTTTTGAACACATTGGCATTTACAGTGTGTTTTGCCTGCTGGACTTTAAACGGGGTTTTGGTAACCTTTTTAGTTGATAACGGAATTTTCCATTGGGATGTAATTCAAGTGGGATGGCTTTTAGGTATTCCAATTTTAACTGGATCAATTATGCGTTTGCCAATCGGAATCTTGACGGATAAATTTGGCGGAAAATATGTTTTTTCACTTTTATTATTGCTTTGTTCAATTCCGCTCTTCCTTCTTCCCTACGCTGACAGTTTCGCGATGTTTGCTTTACTAAGCTTTTTATTCGGAATGGTCGGAACTAGTTTTGCTGTCGGAATTGGTTATACTTCAATCTGGTATCCAAAAGAATGGCAAGGTCGCGCACTTGGAATCTTCGGAATGGGAAATGCCGGCGCAGCAATTACGACCTTTTTAGCACCTTCATTATTAAATCATTTTTCCATTGACGACCCGCAAAATGGGTGGAAAATACTTCCTGTAATTTATGCCGTTTCATTAGTCGTAATCGGAATTGCCTTTTTAATTTTCGCTCAAAATAAAAAAATAGAAAGCAATGGAAAATCTGTTTCTCAAATGCTTACGCCATTAAAATCACAAAGAGTTTGGCGTTTTGGAGCTTATTATTTCCTAGTTTTTGGATGCTTTGTAGCCTATTCTCAATGGTTATTGCCAAACTTCATGAACGTGTATCAAACTAGTTTGGTTATGGGAGGTTTATTTGCCACAATGTTCAGTTTGCCTTCTGGAGTAATTAGAGCTTTTGGAGGTTATTTATCAGATAAATTCGGAGCGAGAAAAGTAATGTATTGGGTTTTGGGTTCATCTGTAATTTTAAGTGCTTTATTATCAATTCCTAAAATGGAAATTACCACTTCTGGTCCTGGAATCTTAGCCGCTAAAAAAGGTGTAGTAAACGAAATTAGCAATAAAACGGTAAAAGTTGGTGATAAAGAATATCCCATTACACAAAAAACAAGTACAGCTGGATCTGAAAATGCTATTTTCCCAACCACTTCAAGCTGGCAGGATGTAGTTGTATCTCAAAATCAAAGCGTTGCCAAAAAAGAACTAATTGCAAAAGGTGTAACAGTTATTAAATTCGATGCCAATATGTGGGTTTTCTTGATTTTAGTAATTCTAATTGGAATTTCTTGGGGAATTGGGAAAGCAGCGGTTTACAAACATATTCCAGAATATTTCCCAAATGAAGTTGGTGTTGTAGGCGGAATGGTCGGAATGATTGGCGGTTTAGGCGGATTCTTTGGTCCAATTATCTTCGGATATTTATTAACGGCAACTGGAATCTGGTCAAGTTCATGGATTTTTATTCTAATCTTTTCAACTATTTGCCTAGTTTGGATGCATTACACTATCACACAACTATCTAAAGAGAAAGAAGTTAAAATAAGTAAAGCAAAACTAGAGCCTGCATATTAAACTGAGATTAAAAAAAATTAGAAATATGATTAAAATCATATAAAAAAGACGGCTTTTTCTTATAAATTTACCCTCGATTAAACATAACCATTTTATGAAAAAACTTAAACTAATTTTAATACTTATCGCAGGATTAAGTTTCGAACTTCAGGCACAAGAATTAGATGTTAACCTACAGATCAGGCCACGTTTTGAATATCGCAACGGTTACAAGCAACTTTTACAAGAAGGACAAAAAGGAACTTCTCAAATTTCACAGCGTTCGCGTTTAAATTTCAATTACAAACAAGAAGATTTAATTGTAAAATTAACTCTTCAAAATACTAGAACTTGGGGAGATGTTACTCCAACCGCAATTGCTGATAAAAATGGAGTCGCTGTTTTTGAAGCTTGGGCACAATATAACTTCACGGAAAAATGGAGTGCAAGAATGGGACGCCAAGTACTTTCATATGATAACCAGCGTATTTTAGGAGAACAAGATTGGGCTCAGCAAGCTGAAAGTCACGATGCATTAACGGTTTCGTTTCATACAGAAACCCAAAAATTAGATTTTGGTGGTGCTTACAATTCAACAGCCGAAAACATTATACAAACACCTTACACCGTATCTAATTACAAAACATTACAATATGCATGGTACCACAATCAATTTAATGAACATTTAGGTGCAAGTTTTTTAGTATTGAATACAGGTTATGAATATGCTCCTAACCCAAATCCTGATAACAAACTAATAGTTGATTACAAACAAACTTTTGGACCTTATGTAGCATATAAAACAAGCAAAATAGACACTAATTTTTGGGTATACGGACAAACTGGAAAAAGTAACGATTTACAAGTAAGCGCATGGAATGCTGCAGCTAATTTTGGTTACAATATAACTGAAGCTTTTAAATTAGGTTTAGGCTATGAATTTTTATCAGGAAAATCTACAAATGACGGAAGTACTGTAATCAAATCGTTCAATCCCATTTTTGGAACCAATCACGGTTTTAATGGTTACATGGATTACTTCTATGTTGGCAATCACTTAAATAGTGTGGGTTTACAGGATGCATTCCTTAAATTAAATTACAATACAAACAAATGGCAATTTGCTTTAATTCCGCACGTATTTTTAGCTGCTGCTGATGTAGTTACACCTTTAAATGAAAAATTAAATTCTTATTTAGGAACAGAGATTGATGCAACTTTTGGATATAATTTCAAAAAAGACATTACAATAACAGGAGGTTATTCTCAAATGTTTGGTTCTAAAACTTTAGAATTTATTAAAAATGGAGATGCTAATCACACCAACAATTGGGCTTGGTTAATGATTTCTGTAAATCCTAAAATTTTTAGCTGGAAAAAATAAATTTTCTTCAAAATTAACATCTATAAAATACCCTTTTCCTAAAATAGGAAATGGGTATTTTTTTTATCTCTAAAAGTTGTTTATATGGTTTAATTATCTATATTTGAAACGATTGTGAACCCCAAATCCTATCCCAAATGAAACCATTTCTAAAATTATCTATGCTAACCTTTATGGTTACCCAAACTGGTATTGCGCAAAAAATTAATGACGCTTTAATTTCAAAAGGCTCAGAAATAAATTTTGCAAAAACTCAAAAAAGAGGAATCAAAAAAAACAACATGATTTATTATGTTGAAAATGATTTACAAACCATATCTGCTTACAAAAGAAGTAAATTGAAATGGCAGACCAATGTAATTTCTGTTTGCGGAAAACCAAAAGTTGGAAATCCCGAAATACGATACGTTGGTTATAATACAGACAAATTACTTATCGTTATGGGAAAACATCATTTTGCAGAAATTGATGTAAACAGCGGACTAACAAAACTTGTTGGTTAAGATTTAATACAAAGCAATTTTATAATCGAATTTTATACAAAATACCCTTTTTCAGGTTTTGAAAGAGGGTATTTTTTTGTCCTAAATTCTATAGCAAAATATTTATATTTGAATTACATTTTTATTTTTAAAAGTGAATCCAAAATGGATTATAGATAAAATTGAAGAAACTTGGATTTCTTAAATTGTTTTTAAAAATTTAATTAAATTATTAGTGAACACCTGGACTCAAAGATGGGACGATCGTTACAAAAATGAAGAATTTGCATACGGCACAGCACCCAACAATTACTTAAAAGAACAAATTGAAAAATTAGAAACTGGAACCATACTTTTTCCTGCTGAAGGCGAAGGTCGAAATGCCATATTTGCTGCAAAATTAGGCTGGCAAGTTTCGGCTTTTGATATTAGTGAAGAAGGCAGAAACAAAGCGCTTCTTTTAGCAAAAAACAATAATGTTTCAATCGATTATCAGGTTGGCGAATTGGAAACTTTAGATTTTCAAAATGAACAATTTGATGCCATTGGGTTAATTTATGCACACTTTCCTGCTGCTATAAAATCTAAAATTCATAAACAGCTTGATAATCTTTTACGCAAAGATGGAATTCTAATTTTTGAAGCTTTTAGCAAAAAGCATTTAGAATATGTAACCAAAAATGAAAAAGTTGGCGGACCAAAAGACATTGAATCTTTATTTTCAATAGAAGAAATAAAAGCTGATTTTTCTAATTATGAAATCATTGAATTAGAAGAAAAAGAAATCGAACTCAACGAAGGTTTATTCCATAACGGAACGGGTTCTGTGATTCGTTTTGTAGGGAAGAAAAAATAAAAAACGACGTAGAGGTGCGCTTTAGTGCATCTCTACAAACCTTTGTTACTTTGAGCCTCTGCTCCTTTGTCCCTCACCTAAAAATATTTATGCTCCATAATCTCAGATCGAAGCGTTGAAACCTCTAAAATCCCTAGACGTTTCCCTTCTGTTTTAATCAAAGCATCTTTTTTGAGACTTGATAAAATGCGAATTGCCTGTTCTTCTGTAGTTCCTGCAAAGTCTGCGATTTCCTTTCGCGAAAGCTCAATATCAATTAAACCATCTGCCTGTCCGAATTTACGATGAATATAAAGCAGTAAATCAATCACACGTTCACGGACATTCATATGCGCAATCTTTCGAATATTATTTTCACTTTTATTCAATTCTTCAGCATAAAACAACATCATAGCATATGTAAATTCAGGAATATTTTGTAAAATTTCGGTCATAGTTTCATTACTGAAATTACACAAAACAGTATCTTCCAAAGCATAAGCTCCAATCAAATAACGCTTGCTCGTTCCGAATCCGCGGAAACCAATTGTATCGCCATTTGTCGTTAAACGAACGATTTGTTCACGACCATTAATTCCTGTTTTTACCGTTTTGGCTTTCCCTTTACAAATAAAGAAAAGTCCCTGTAAAGGCGCTCCTTCCGTAATAAATGGCTGTGATTTTTTGCAGATAAAACTTTGTTTCTTAGAAACATAATGCTTCATTTGCTCCAAATGCAAGTGCTTTTTGATGAAACAATTTTCATTGGCACAATCATAACAAATAGATTCCTCTTTCATGAGTCCAATTTTCAACATTAAACGTAAGTGTTGTTTCTCAATTCTTTCATCAAAAGTAAAAAAATAAATTAAAAAATAAGTATTAATACTTAAAAAATACTTATTTTTGTTTTCAATTAAGTAAGTGATTTTTTAAAACCGAGACGTGATGCAAAGTACGAAGATCAAAACTACCTGTTCCTACTGCGGTGTTGGCTGTGGTATAATCGTAACTAACGATGCCAAAAATGGTGTAATGGTTGAAGGCGACAAAGATCATCCTGTTAACAAAGGAATGCTTTGTTCCAAGGGAATGAATTTGCATTACGTAGTTAATGATACTTCCGATAGAATTTTATATCCAGAAATGCGCGGAAGCAAAAATTATCCGTTGGAACGCGTTAGCTGGGATACCGCTTTAGATCGTGCTGCTGCAGTTTTTTCTTCTATAATAAAAAAACACGGACCTGATAGTGTTGGTTTTTATATTTCAGGACAATGTTTAACCGAAGAATATTACTTAGTCAACAAACTCGTTAAAGGCTTTTTGAAAACCAATAATATAGATACTAATTCCAGACTTTGCATGAGTTCTGCGGTTGTGGGTTATAAAAAAACTTTCGGAGAAGATTCTGTACCAATTGCTTACGATGATATCGAACTGGCAGATACCTTTTTAGTTACTGGAGCAAATCCTGCTTGGTGCCATCCTATTCTTTTCAGACGATTAGAAAAACACAAAGAGAAAAATCCGAAAACTAAAATCATTTGCATTGATCCGCGAAGAACAGATACTGCCGTTTTCTCTGATTTGCATTTGCAGATTATTCCAGGTTCAGATATTATTTTATATCATGCCATTGCCAAACGTATTATCGAAAAAGGCTACGTAGATCATGATTTTGTTAAAAATCACGCAGAAAATTTCAAACAATATAAAGACTTAGTTTTAGGAACTTCCCTTGAAAAAGCTTCAAAACTTTGCGGCATTTCAGTTCCCGACATCAAACTCGCAGCTGATATTATCGGAAAAGCAAAAGGATTTATTTCGCTTTGGGCAATGGGATTAAATCAAAGTGCGGTTGGAGTTGATAAAAATACAGCTTTACTGAATTTGTCTTTATTGACGGGACAAGTAGGAAAACCAGGTTCTGGGCCATTTTCATTAACAGGTCAACCCAATGCAATGGGCGGACGCGAAGTTGGCGGCATGGCAACACTTTTAGCAGCGCATAAAGACATTGCAAATCCAACGCACAGAAAAGAAGTAGCCGACTTTTGGGGAGTCAACGAAATTTCAGATAAACCGGGTTTAACGGCAACAGAAATGTTTGAAGCCTTAGAATCTGGAAAAATGAAGGCCGTTTGGATTATCTGCACCAATCCGTTAGTGAGTTTACCCGATTCTAGAAGAGCCGAAAAAGCACTTCAAAATGCTAAATTCGTAGTCGTTCAAGATATTTCCCATAATGCAGACACAGCAAAATTTGCCGATTTATTATTGCCTGCTGCGGGTTGGTTAGAGAAAGAAGGAACAATGACAAATTCGGAACGTCGTATTTCTTATCTACCAAAAGGAATTAATCCCCCGGGAGAAGCACTTCCAGATATTGAAATTTTGATTCGTTTTGCTAAAAAAATGAATTTCAACGGATTCAATTTCAATAGCGCCGAAGAAGTTTATAAAGAACATTGTGCGCTTACCAAAAACACTAATATTGATATTTCATTCTTAAATTATAATCGTTTAAAAAGCGAAGGAACTTTCCAATGGCCTGTTCCAGAATACAATCATCCAGGAACTCCACGATTATTTACAGATAAAAAATTCTATACGCCATCTGGAAAAGCAATTTTTAATCTCCCTGTTTCTATTGAAAATACATCGGTGCAACCAAATGCCGAATTCCCTTTTATTTTAACCACAGGAAGAATCCGTGATCAATGGCATACGATGACTAAAACTGGAAAAGTATCGCGTTTGTTAACTCATATTCCAAGTCCCGTTTTAGAAATAAATCCGATTGATGCTTTTAAAAACGATATTAAAAATGGAGATATTGTAACCGTTAGCAGTAAAAACGGAGAAGTTCGCGTAAAAGCAAAAGTCACAGATTCAATCAAAGAAAAAGTAGTTTTCCTGCCAATGCATTGGGGAAAACAGCTTGAAAATGATTTAAACAGAACCAATAATCTAACAAATACTGTTGTTGATCCAATTTCAAAAGAACCTGATTTTAAGTTCACAACAGTTTCGATTAAAAAATACGTTAAACCATTTCAAAAAATTGCCATTGTTGGCGCTGGAGCGGCTTCGTTTCGATTCATTCAAAATTATCGAGAATTCAATTCTACAGATGAAATCATTGTTTTTTCGAATGAAATAAATCCGTTTTACAATCGCGTTTTGCTTCCAGAATACATGACGGGTGAATTTACTTGGGAACAACTTTTAAAAGTCAAAGACGGCGAAACTTTCAATAAATTGAAAATCACCATGAAAGCTGGAGTTTCTATTGATAAAATAGATACTAAATTAAAAACGATTACTGACAGTGAAGGCAATACACACCGTTTCGATTCGCTAATTATGGCAACAGGAAGCCGTCCTTTTGTACCTGAAAATGCACAGCTTCATCTTCCTGGACGTTTTACAGTTAGAAGAAAAGAAGATGCCGATCGTTTGAAAAAACATTTAGACAGCACCAATCTTCCACCAGAAGAACAGCATGTTGTTATTATTGGCGGTGGATTATTAGGATTAGAATTGGCGGCAGCTTTAAAACATAAAAAAGTAAAAACTACCATTATTCAGCGTGCTTCTCGTTTGATGGAACGTCAATTGGATAGAATTTCAAGCAAATTATTAGCAGAAGAAGTACAGATTCGAGACATTCAGATTTATTTTGATAATGAAGTCAGCACTGTTTTTGAAACCGATAATCCGAATGAAATTGAAATTGCTTTAAAAAGCGGTAAAATCATTACGGCAAATGCGATTGTCTATACAATTGGAACGATTCCAAACATCGAAATTGCTCGCGAAAGCGGTTTGGCATGTGGCCGAGGCGTAAAAGTAAATCAGTATTTACAAACTTCAAATCCAGATATTTTTGCAATTGGAGAAATAGCAGAATTCGAAAACAAGCTTTTCGGAATCACTTCTGCTGCCGAAGAACAAGCTAATATTTTGGCAAATTTCCTTGCGGGCGATATCAGCAGTTATTATAAAGGTTCGATTTTAATGAACATCTTAAAATTAGAAGACATAAATCTTTGCAGCATTGGCGATTTGACCATTCCAGAAAATGATGATTCATACGAAGAGATTGTTTTTACCGATTTGAAAAAACATTATTACAAAAAATGCATAGTAAAAGATGATTTATTAGTCGGTGCGATTTTAATGGGCGATAAAAATGAGTTTGCCGAATTCAAAACCATGATCGAAAGCAAAATCGAATTATCAGACAAACGAAATACACTTTTAAGAGGAAGCTCAAACGCAAAACCGGTTTTAGGAAAATTGGTTTGCTCTTGTAGTCAAGTTGGAGCTGGAAACATCGAAGAAACCATCAAAAGCGGCGTAAACGATTTCACCGAATTATGCAAAAATACAGGCGCCGGATTAGGTTGCGGAAGCTGTAAAACTGAAGTAAAAGAGATATTGGCGAAGTGTAAATGAGTTTTCAGTCGCAGTCTCAGTTTTCAGTGAATACCGAAACTGAAAACTGAGACTGAGACTGAGACTGACTGAAAACTGCGACTGAAAACTAAAGAAAAAATGGAACTAACAAGATTAATAGTAAAAGGAGGCGTAATATCGCCGGGAGAACTTCGAGAAATTGTAAATATGGCAATGGATCAGGGCTTGGATTCGATTTCATTTGGATCGAGGCAGGATATTATTTTTCCAAAAGGTTTTAAGGATTTTGATAAAGAAGATTTTGGTAAATTCCATTTTGTTTATCCCGATCAAAAAAGCGGTAATAACATCGTTTCTTCCTATGTTTCAACAGATATTTTCAGAAATACGAACTGGCTTACCGGAAATCGTTTTTTATATATTTTAGAAGAATTTAAAGAACAGCCAAAACTCAAAGTCAATATAACCGACCCGAAACAGCAATTGGTTCCTTTGTTTACAGGACATTTAAATTTTATTGCTTCTGAATTGGAGGATTATTGGTATTTGTATATTCGTCTTCCGAAATGGGAAAAAATGGAGGTTTATCCTGTTTTACTTTACACTTGGGATTTGGCAAAGATTTATTACGAAATCGAAAAGATATCCGAAGAAGGATCTGTTGATATCGAAATGCTTTTTACTTTGATCAGCGAAGCTTTGGACACCAATAACAGAACAATCGATAAACCATTAAATATTCCGTTTTACCCATTTCCGTATTACGAAGGAATGAACAGAATGGGAATCGATCAATATTGGCTGGGATTGTATTGGCGAAATAATCTTTACGATTTGGATTTCCTGAAAGAAATGTGCGATTTGTGTTTTGAATGCAAAATCGGGAAAATCTGTATTACGCCCTGGAAATCTTTCATCATAAAAGGAATTCCAAAAGACAGAAAACTGGAATGGGAAAAATTCCTAGGCAAACGCGGTATCAACGTTCGCCATTCTTTATTAGAATTAAACTGGCATTTACCAGTCGCAATGGAATGGGCTTTAAATCTAAAAACTTTCCTAGTTCGAACATTAGATCAATTCGACATCAGTACCTACGGATTAAATTTCGGAATTTCAGAATACAACCGCGACGGACATTATTTCACTTCGATTGTTATCGAAAAAAATGAACTTCCTGCCGCTTTAGAATCCATCAAAATCCGAGATACTTATAATGTTTTGTTTGCAAAGAATTTCGACCCAAATACACGCGAATACATTGTGCATTCACAAGATATCGACAAGCTGGAACTTCCAACGATTTTAATCGAATTAAGCCGAAAGTATTTTGAAGAACTCGGAAATTCGACTTCTGAAACCACTGAAAATCCGCAGAAAAAAGAAAAACCACCAGTAAACATTTACCAATGTCAAGAATGTTTAACGCTTTATAATTCTGAATACGGAGACGAAACGCAGGGAATTTCAAAAGGAGTTTTATTTAAAAATTTACCTGAAGATTATTGCTGTTCATTATGCGAAGCTCCAAAAAGTAATTTCAAAATTTTAGAATTGGCAAAAAACTGATTTAAGTTACTTTGATAGTAATGAGGAGCTATTTCCTGCTGTCCCCTATATCTTTTATTTTTTAAAGAAAAAAATAAAAGGATGTCGCTTCCATCAGGGCTAGAGCACCTGTTTTCAAAAGAACTTATCAGCAAAAAACTCTTATTATACAGCAATTTCTTCCATTTTTTCATGTAGAATTGTTAAGAAATTTGGTTTTTAATTTTTAGACAAAAATCTAACTAACTTATGTTCAGATAATTAATTGTAAAAATTATCAAAAAACTTAACATTAGAAAGCTTGTTTTATAATTATCTTTACTTAACTGAAACTTAACAATTTAGTTACATTGATAATTACATCCTCATCAAAATAACATTAATATGGAAAACAAGAACGAAGAAATTACTCCTGAGAAGATTGATTCGCCAGCTGCTGAAAACAATCAGTCTGCTGAAGAAAATGTAAAAACGGAAAGCGCTGAACCTTCAAAAACACCTGTACGCAAAGCTCCTGCGAGAACCGCACCAGCTGCTAAAACTACAGCAGTAAAAACTCCTGTAAAACCAGCTGCAGCTACAACATCAACTAAAACCACAGTTCGCAGAACTCCTGCTAAAAAAATTACCGCACCAACTATTAAACCTATAGTAGTTGAAACACCAGTTGTTGAAGAAAATGTGGCAACAGTTACAGAAGTGATTTCTAATGAAAAAACTGCTGACAAGAAAGAGAAGAAAGTAAAAGACAAAAAGAAAGCAGATAAGAAAAAAGAAAAGTCTAAAAAAGATAAAAAGAAAGCAAAAGCTAAAAAAGCAAAACTTAAAGCGAAGGCAAAGAAAAAGGAAAAAGCCAAAAAAGCTAAAGACAAAGCTAAAGCTAAAAAAATCGCTAAGAAGAAAGCAAAGTCTCAAAAAAAGGCAAAAGCTAAAAAGAAAAAATAATACGTAAAAAAAGCTCAACTTAAAGTTGAGCTTTTTTTATACGTTCTAATAATTCATTGTGAACAAAGAAGCAATCACATTAAAATAGCTTAGAGAAGTGAAGCATTCTTAAATAATTCTAGCCGCCAATCGCAATCATACTTCGATTGTCTGAATGCAGCGCAGGATCGTTTATTTCATTAACAGTCGACATTCCTGCTCTAACTTTCTTTTTATTTTGAATAGATTCTGAAATCAAATCGTTGATGGATTCTCCATTTCTAAAAGCAGTCAACAAATCAGTTTCAGAATTTGAGAAAAGGCAGTTTTTTATTTTCCCGTCCGCCGTCAAGCGGATACGGTTACAGCTGTCACAAAACGGATTGGTAATCGAACTGATGATTCCGAAATCGCCTTGGAAATCTTTTATTTTATAGTTTCTTGAGGTAAAGTTTTTTTCGTCTTCTAGTTTTTGAATATCATCTGATGAAAAATTGTCTTCAACTAAAGATAAAATCTCTTGCTGTGAAACCATTTTGCTCCTATCCCACTCGTTTCCAGCAAACGGCATAAATTCAATAAAGCGAACAGAAATCGGCAGAAACTGAGTCAGTTTTACAAAATCGGCAATTTCATTATCGTTAAAACCTTTCATCAAAACAACATTTACTTTTACCTGAAAATCATTATTCAAAAGTAAATGCAGATTATTAATTACTGTTTCAAACTGATTTCTAAGCGTTATAGACTGAAATTTTGAAGCAACCAACGTATCTAAACTCAAATTGATTTTTTTGACATTAAATTGCTTCAAAACATCTATATGTCGGTCGATTAAGATTCCGTTTGTGGTAATAGAAAGTGAAATATCTAAAGTCGATAATTTTGAAATAATTTCTGGAAAATCTTTTCGAAGTAAAGGCTCACCGCCTGTTAATCTTATTTTGTCAACACCATTTTTCACGAAAGTTTCAGCAATTGCAAAAATCTCCTCAGTGGTCATAAGACTTGCTTTTGGAGAAAGTGCAATTCCGTCAGCCGGCATGCAATACGTACAACGCAGATTGCATTTTTCGAGCAGCGAAATACGCAGATAATTATGTCTGCGCCCGAAACTATCCGTTAAAATAGTGTTATAGGCTGTCATGGTTTTTTCCTTTTAAAATATGAAAAACATGCAATACATGCGGAAAAATGGCATCCATCGATTCTCTCACTCCATTTGTTGAACCTGGCAGAGCCAAAACCAATGTTTTTCCTAAAGTTCCCGCAACGCTTCTAGAAAGCATTGCATACGGCATTCTTTCTTGTCCGTAACTGCGAATGGCTTCTTCGATTCCTGGAATTCTGCTTTCTAATAATGGTGCTAAAGCTTCTGGAGTTACATCTCTTGGAGATAATCCTGTTCCGCCTGTAAAAATTACCAGCTGATTTTCTTCAGCGAAAGCTTTTGTTTTTTCCTGAATAATATCCAATTCGTCTGGAATGATTTCGTAATGAGAAGTTTCGACTCCGTGTGATTCTAATTTTTCTACAATTACTTTTCCAGATCGGTCTTCTTTATCGCCAGCAAAAATCGAATCGGAACAAACGAAAACTGCGGCTTTTATTGCATTCGGAAATTTATTTTTGAAAGACGATTTTCCGCCTTCTTTATTGATTAATTTGATGGTTGAAATTTCGATTTCTTTATCAATCGGTTTCAGCATATCGTACATTGTGAGTGCTACAATCGATGCGCCGTGCATGGCTTCAACCTCAACTCCGGTTTTGTAAACGGTTTTTACTTTAAAGATAATATGAATGTCTAAACCCTCGATATTATATTCTACAGAAGTAAATTCAATTGGAAGCGGATGACAATCTGGAATAGATAAATGCGTGTTTTTTACCGCAAATAATCCGGCCGTTTTTGCCATTTCGAATACGTTTCCTTTTGGCACTAAATTGTTCACAACTGCATCAATTGTTTCTTGTTTGCTGACTTTGACAACTGCGGTTGCGGTTGCAACTCTTAAAGTACTTATTTTATGCGTAATATCTACCATTATAATTTCTTAGGTATTTTGTTTCCAAGTGAAGGTATCATTTTCAAACATTTCTTTACCAAAAATCGGCACATCGGTTTTTATCCAATTTACTATCGCTTCCGTAGCTTCATAAACCTGTTTGCGGCGTGTTGCCGAAACAAAAACGAACAAACAGATTTCGCCTGCTTTTACAACGCCTAAACTGTGGTAAATGTGCATGCAGGTTAGATCGAATTTAGCGAAAGCTTTTTCACGAATCGTGTATAAAGCTTCATTCGCCATGTCTTTATACGCCGAATAATCAATTGCTACCACTGTATTGTCGTGAATAACATCGGCGCGAACTTGCCCCAGGAAAATATTATGCGCCCCAATTGTATGTTTGGATTGGTGTTTCGCGATCGATTCTGCAATAAATTCTGGAGAAATCGGTCCTTCTACAAATACATTTTTACTCATTTTTATGTTTTTTTTTCTGCCACGAATTCACGAATTATCACTTAATCATTTGTGTAATTCATATTTCACGAATTAATCCAATACTTTGCGTATAGATTTAAAAAATAAAATTCGTGAATTCGTGGCTATCCTTTTTTTCTTCTAATAAATTTCGCATTGCTAAAGCTCCGCCAATAATGCTTTTTACATTTTTAAAATGATTTTTCTGAAGCAATTCAGCTGCCACCTTACTTCTGACTCCAGATTGGCAGAAAACGTAAATAACTTGATTTTTATTTAGATTTTTAATTTCGGCTTCTAAATTTAAAAGCGGAATCTGAATGCTATTTTTCAATTCTAATCTTGGCAATTCGTCTTCATTACGAACATCTAAAAACAAAACGGCATCATTTTCTATTTCATCCAAAAGCAATTCAAATTTTATTTCTTCTATTTGATTTTCATCTGAATTGTATTTTTGATCAAAATCTTCTTTCGTCATTTCTAAAATTGAATTCTTTTCGAAATTATATGTATGCTGTTCATTCTTGAGAACATTATAAACTAATATTTTCCCACTTAACACTTCTCCAATTCCGAGAATTATTTTAATGACTTCATTGGCCTGAAACATTCCAATAATACCAACTGAAACGCCAATTACTCCTGCATCTTCACAATTTAAAGCATTCGAATTTTCATCTGGATATAAACATCTATATGTGGGTCCGTTTTGATAATTAAATACTGAAACTTGTCCCTGAAATCGAAAAATAGATCCATAAACCATTGGCTTTTGGGTTACGATACAAGCATCATTAATTAAATATTTGATAAAAATATTGTCTGTTGCATCAACAATAATATCGTATTTTTCAAATAATGCAATAGCATTTTTCCCTGATAATTTTTCAGAAAAAGCGTTGACTTTTATTTCCGGATTTAATTCTGAAATCATCCATTTGGCTTCTTCTGCTTTCGATTTTCCAACTGCCGAAGTTTTGTAAATTACTTGACGATGCAGATTCGAAACGTCAATAACATCATCATCTACAATTCCGATTTTACCAAGTCCTGCCCCTGCCAAATAAGGCAAAATTGCAGCGCCCAAACCTCCCGCTCCAATTACCAAAACTTTAGATTTTGATAATTTTTGCTGGCCTTCTGCTCCTATTTCAGGAAGAATGGTTTGTCGGTTATATCGTGTTGATTCTTTCATTTCTTCTTTAGTTCACTCGGCGCTTATATTTTTTTAACACATAGAAACATAGTTTTTTATAAGTTTTAAAAAGGCGTTTCACTACTCTAAATACAAATAGATTATCTATGTGTGGAAACTTGTTTCTTCTAATCTCTTTTTTTTCAACCCAAGAAACTATGTTTCTATGTGTTAAGATATTTTTATTTCACATTATCCTCCAGCAAACGGCGGCAACAAAGCCACAATATCACTAGTCTGTAAAGTATAATCTGCCGATTTTGAAACTATTTTTTGATTTACTGCAACACTGAAAGTCAGCGATTCGAATTCGTATTTTTCATTTAAATCACGCAATAATTTTTGCAGTGACATTTCTTCTGAAAAAGATAACTTTTCGAATTCACATTTTGTCTTTTCGGCAACAGCTCCAAAATATTTTACCTCGATCATTCTTCTAAATTTAAATTTTGAAAAATAAATTCATCATCAAAATGCTCTTGAAAATATTCAGTTAGTTTTGATGTATTTTTCACTACTTCACCGATCACAATAATCGCTGGTGATGAAATATTTTTTTCGGATACCAATTTAGTAATTGTGTTGATAGTTCCGATTACTTTTTGCTCAGAATTTTTCGTTCCATTTTGGATAATGGCAATTGGAAGATCATCCGTTCTGTTCTCTTTATAAATCGAAATGATTTCATCCAATTTATGCATTCCCATCAAAATCACAACCGTCGCAGCTGATTTTGAAGCCAAATGAACGTCGTTTGATAACTCGTGATTAGAAGTGGTTCCCGTGATTACCCAAAAACTATCGGCAACTTTTCGCTGCGTCAGACTAATCCCTGAAGAAGCTGGAACACCTAAAGCCGAAGAAATTCCTGGAACCACAGCTGTTTCTAAACCAAATTTTACTGCATAATCGATTTCTTCGCTTCCTCTTCCAAAAATAAACGAATCACCTCCTTTTAAACGAACCACATGTCCGTAACGATTTGCCATCGAAACAATCAATTCATTGATCTGATCTTGTGTGTAAGCATGACAACCCAAACGTTTTCCCACAAAAATAATTTCTGCATTTGAGGCATATTCCAGCAGTTCTTCGTTTACCAGAGCATCATACAAAACGACATCGGCACTTTCTAACGCTTTAATTGCTTTGAGCGTAATCAATTCAACATCGCCTGGACCTGCGCCAACAATCGTTAATTTCGGTGTTTTTAAATTTCGCATAGTCTTTAAGTTAATTGATATTCAGGTCATTTAATTCGTCGGTCGAATTAATATTGGTTAAAGGAGAGTTCTCACTTTCTTCTATATTAATAATCTGGTGCGGTAATTTCGCTAATAAATCCATTAATCTCAATTCATTGTTTTCGATTGCTTCTTTTACAATTGGTAAAATTTCTTTCGAATAAATTCCGATTAAAGGATGTGTTTTACTTTCAGAAGCAAAAACTGTAATTCCTGCTTCTTTTGTATGTTTTGAAATTAATTCCTGCAATAATTCGGTTGAAATTAACGGAATATCACAGCTTAAAATCAAATTGAATTCGGTTTCAGAATGCGATAGTGCGGTGTAAATTCCGCCTAACGGACCTTTGTCTAAAATTAAATCTGGGATTTTTTCATATTCCAAATAATCATATTCTTTTGATGCCGTAATTAGTTTTATATTATTTGTAATAGGCAGAATCGCCTGAATGATATGTTCAATAAACGGCTTATCTTGAAACAAAACCAATCCTTTTTCTGATTGCATTCTGGTGCTTTTTCCTCCGCAAAGAATAAATACTGATAATGTTTCCATAATTCTTTTTGTTTACTTCGTCAGTTCGGCTTTCAGCCTCGAGTCAGATTTAAAGTTTCAAGTATGCGAAAAAATTTTACCGCAAAGGCGCTAGATTTTTTTTGTTCATTATAATCTTAAATAAGTTCGCAAAGCTAAATCTACACAAAGCTTTGCGCACTTTGCATTTTTCTTAACCGCTTGGCATTCCTTGCGTACTTTGCGGTTAATTTTAATTTATTCTCTCAAGGAAAAATCAATTTAACGCTTGCCATTAAAATTACGGTTCCTAAAACCATTTTTAAGGTTTTGTTTGAAAATGACCCGCTTCCATAAAATCCGCCTAACATTCCGCCTACAATGGCAATTGGCACCAAATAAAAACTCTCCATTGGGATTGTTTTTCCTCCTAAAAAGAATCCTAGCATTCCGGCAAATGAATTCACAAAGATGAATAAACTCGAAATCGCCGCTGATTCTTTCACCGAAGCCCATCCTAAAAACAATAAAATTGGACTTAAAATAATTCCGCCTCCAATTCCCAGCATTCCCGATAATAATCCGATGGCAAAACCAATGGCTAAAGCAAACGGAAGGTTTATTTTTACTTCTTCTTTTTCTTTAAAATTAAATATTCCGAATAATCTCAGCGCTGCAAAAACCAACACAATTCCGAGAATGATTTTATAAATTGCATTGTCCAATGTTACAAAACCGCCTATAAATGCTGCTGGAATCGAAGCAATCGCAAACGGATAAAAGAGCTTTGGTTTGAAATAATTATTTCGATAATAAAACAAAAACGAAATACTCGACACAAACAAATTCAGCAATAAAGCCGATGGTTTCATAACAGAAACTGGAAAAGCAAAAATACTCATCAATGCCAAATATCCCGATGCTCCGCCGTGCCCCACACTTGAATATAAAAATGCGATGACAATTAAAGCAAAACTGAATAAAAATATATTTTCGGAACTAAGAAGGCTCATTTTTGTTTAATCGTTTATTTGGTTAATTGTTTAATCGTTTTTCTTGACTATATGTTTTTATTTATATAACAGTTTTCATCACCTTTCTAAAATCTATCTTCTCCCGAATTCTTCCTCTTTCCTCTTTCCTCTTTCCTCTTTCCTCTTTCTTCTTTCCTCTTTCTTCTTTCTTCTTTCCTCTTTCCTCTTTCCTCTATCCCTTCCCTCTATTTTCTAAAAAAACTAATCAATCGGCAGTAACGTAACAGATTGTCCTTTTACATAATTTTCTATATTCTCAGGAACGATTAGCAAACTATTGGCAACAGCAAATGTGTTTAGCATGGCAGAACTTTGTCCGTCTAAAACCGTCACATTTGTCTCGTCATATTTTGCTTTTAGAAATAATGTTTTTCCAATAGTGTTTTTAACATCCGAAGTTAATTTCCTGATTACTTTTGTTTTATGAATTTCAGAAAGTCCCATTCTGCTCTTAACTGCTGGTAATACATAAATGTAAAAATTAGTCAGTGACGAAGCTGGATTTCCCGGAAGGGCAAAAATCAATGTTTCTTTTTTAGAACCAAAGAACATTGGTTTTCCAGGTTTTTGATTGACCTTGTAGAAAAGCTCTTTTACATCATTTTGCAGTAAAGCTTCTTTTACAAAATCATAATCGCCAACAGAAATTCCGCCGGAAATAAGAATGATGTCATATTTTTTTAGAATTTCTTTTAAGGCTTTTTTTGTCGATTTCAGATTATCCTTTACTCGATACACTTTTGTTTTTTCAATTCCGGCTGTTTTAAGTCCTGCCTGAAGCATGATAGAATTGCTTTCGAATATCTTTCCTTTTTTTAGTTTTTTACCCGGAGCGACCAACTCATTTCCTGTAACTAGAATAGCAACTTTAGGTTTCTTATAGACTTCAATTTCAGTAATTCCCAGACAAGCTAAAAATCCAATGGCAGCAGGCGTTATTAACGTATTGGCTTCAAAAACCACATCGTCTTTAGCAATTTGTTCTCCTTTTGGACGCACATTAGCCAATTTTTCAGGCATTGTGGCAATCAGAATAGAATCTTCATTGGCCATTACATTCTCCTGCATTACAACTGTATCAGCATCATCGGGAACAAAAGCACCTGTATATATTCTAATTGCTTCGGTCGGTTTTAATTTTATATTCGAATGATCTCCAGCCTGAGAAGTTCCTACAATATCGTACTGATGTCTGATGCTGTGTGTAAAAGCATATCCATCCATAGCCGATTGTCGAAAAGGAGGCATATCAATAGGTGAAAGTATTTTTTCAGCTAATACATATCCCAAAGCTTTCTTTACGGATATCTTCTGAACAGGCATTTTAATGCTATTGGCCTCTACTATCTCAATGGCTTTGCTGACTTCTATCATTTTCAGAAATTAAAACTAAGTATAAATACTTATTCACAAATATAAGTATTTATTCGTAGCGTGATTAAAAATTTTAAATTTATTTTAATGATCTATAAAATTACTTCATTTTACTTAAAGTCAATCTTAAAAATAGCGTAATATATTCATTAAAAATCATAATTGAAGACAAAAAATGAATCTTTACCGCTCTCATTTTGAATTTTTTAAGGTATTGGCAATTGGAAAATTACTGATAAAATACTACAATTTTATTTCTAGATCCATAAATTTTTAACAAATTCATACACTACAATTTCAAACATAGATAATTGATTTACAACTACATAACTAAAAATAAATTTATATAACTTGCTTCAGAAGAATTTTATTTTCAAAAAAAATGCGTTAAACTTTTGGTTTTTATTATATTAAAATTAACTTTGTCTATAGAGTTAGTAGAGTTATAAATCATTATTTAAAACCTTAAAAAACTATATCGTGAAAACAACCGAAAGCATATCGTATTACATTCTTCCGAAAAAATACACTTATAACACCTTTTGTTATATGTGCTTCTGTTGTTAATTCCTAACGTAACTCTATTCGTTATTAGATTATTTCTAAATCTAAAGACGAAATCTCAATTTCACCACCTATTTAATATTGAACATATCAATTTGATGCCTCTAGTGCGTTAAAAGGATAATTGAATTGTACCTGCATTTTAAAAAAGAAAATAATTAACCAACTAAAAAAGACAAAATGAAAATAATGACAAGCTGCTGTTGCAGATAAAAAAAAAGCCATTTCTGCGGCAACAGAAATGGCGAGGCTAAAAGAATATTTATCACTAAATCAAGAAACCCATTGCAGGATGCTGAAAAATCAGTGTCCAGGGCGCCTTGTTAATTACTTAAAACCATTACAAAGAAATGAAAAAAAATATAAACCTCATTTTATGGGTTACATTTTTGTTGACATCCCTGCAATTTCAGGCGCAAAATACGACACCGCTTATTCAGTCTAAGCTCGATGGAACGGTAGTCGATGACATTACAAATCAGCCAATTATAGGCGCTTCAGTAAATATAAAAGGTACAACTCACGGGGTACAGACAGATACTGAAGGAAAATTTTATTTTCAGACGGGTCAGAAATTTCCTTACACTTTAATCGTAAGCTACATAGGTTATAAAAAACTAGAAATTGTAGTAGAGAAAAATCCAGTAATTATTCATTTAAAAGAAGAAAGACAGGAATTAGACGAGCTGGTTGTTGTGGGTTACGGAACACAAAAACGAAAAGACATTACAGGTTCTGTAGCTTCTGTTCCAAAAGCTAATTTATCTCAAGTTACTTCATCAGCAGATAATTTATTACGCGGTGCAGTTTCGGGTGTGGTAGTTACACAAAGTTCGGGTCGTCCAGGCGCTTCTTCAAGTGTGCGTATTCGTGGAGGAAACTCTATTACAGCAGGTAACGAACCGCTTTATGTTGTAGACGGAATCTTGATTTACAACGACAATAATAATAGTTCTGCGGGAGTGGCAAATGCTGGGGCAAGCTTAAACGTTTTGTCAACAATCAATCCATCGGATATTGAATCTATGGAAGTTTTAAAAGATGCTTCTGCTACAGCCATTTACGGTTCACGAGGTGCGAATGGAGTTATCATTATTACTACAAAAAAAGGAACCAAAGGACAAGATAATATTTCGTATCAAGGATATTTTGGTTTTCAAAACGTTTCAAAGAAATTAAAACTTATGAATGCCAGCGAATGGGCAAGCTTACGTAATGATGTTCAGGCAAGTATTGGTCAGGCACCTTCTTTTTCAGATGCTCAAATTGAAGCTTTTAAAACTTCTGGAAACTACGACTGGCAGTCGGCAGCTTTTAGAACAGCGGCTCCAATTCAAAATCACCAACTGTCTTTTTCAGGCGGTGACGAAAGATCAAGATATGCGATTTCTGCTGGATATTTTGATCAGGAAGGAATTGTTATCGGTTCTGATTTCAGAAGAATTTCACTTCGTGCAAATTATGAAAGAAACTATTCTCAGAACTTCAAATTTGGGGTTAATTCTAATTACAGCAATTCTATTTCTAACGGTATTGCATCAAACGGAAGCGGCGGAAGAAATCCAAATCCGCTTGTAAGTGTGAATCTTACTGCTCCGGTTGTTCCTATTCGAAATGAAGACGGAAGTTACAATGTGACCAACAACCCATACGCTACTTCTGTAAACGGTTATGTTCCGAACCCAATTAATGATTTGGAAAATACCATCAACGAAACTAAAATCAACCGAATTTTAACGAGTTTATTTGGTGAATATAAAATCACTAAAAAACTAACCGCAAAAGTGGCTGTAAGCGGTGACGTACTGAATACCAAACAAAACTATTATGCTCCGGCAAATACTTCAAATGGAGCGGGAACAAAAGGTTCTGCTGCTGTTGGAGATCGTGTAGTAAGCTCGGTATTAAATGAAAACACACTGAATTACAATACTAACTTCGGTGAAAACCATAAATTTTCAGCATTGGCAGGTTATACACTTCAATATACTCAGGGAGAAGTTGTGACTGCGGGCGCTAATACTTTTATTAATGACAATACTACATATGATGCACTGCAAGATGGTGTACCAACAAAACCTGGAAGTGATGCTTTCGAAAGTGTTTTAAAATCATGGTTGGCGAGAGTAAACTATTCGTATAAAGGGAAATACAACTTTACGCTTTCAGGTCGTGCCGATGGTTCTTCACGATTTGGTTCTGAATCACTTTGGGGGTATTTCCCATCTGCTGGATTTTCTTGGAATATTACTGATGAAGAATTTGCAAACAACATTAAAGGCGTAACCGAAGCAAAACTTAGACTTACAGCTGGAACAACCGGAAACCAAGAAATTGGAAACTACCTTTCATTAGCTTCTATGGGTTCTGTAAATTACTCTTTCGGAGGAACAACTTATACGGGATTGGCTCCTACCCGATTAGCAAATCCTGATTTAAAATGGGAAAGAACCAATCAATATAATGTTGGTTTAGACTTATCATTATTAGATCGAAAAATCAATTTTGTGTTTGATGTGTATTACAAACAAACTAAAGATTTATTAATCAATGTTCCAGTACCGTTAACATCGGGGTATGCAACTGTTCTTCAAAACATTGGAGGCGTTGAAAATAAAGGTATCGAAATTGGTTTAACTACTGAAAATCTTAAAACAGAAAATTTTTCATGGAATTCTAATCTTGTTTTTTCTGCCAACAGAAACAAAGTAACTGCCATAGGAAATGGTGTAAATCAGTTTTTTCCAGTAGTACCAAATGGTTCCTTATTACAACAGCAGCCCGTTATTGTAAAAGTAGGCCTGCCATTGGGAACTTTCTGGGGATACAGAACAAATGGAATCTTCCAAACGCAGCAAGAAGTAAATACACAGCCTAAAATCAACAGTTTGGCTAATACAAAAGTAGGTGACCGAAAATATGTTGACACAAACGGCGATGGTGTAATTACAGCTTTGGACAAAGGAAGTTTAGGTTCTTCACAGCCAAAATTTGTGGGAAGCTTCAGCAACACGATTTCATACAATGATTTTGATTTGAACTTCTCTTTTCAAGGATCTTACGGCGCAAAAATCTTTAATGCTTTAAACCAGCAGTTAGAAATCTCGACTCTTGGAACGAACGCGGCTGCGACTTTAAATGACCGTTGGACGCCAACAAATCCTAGCAATGAAATTCCGAGAGCCACGAGTTCTCCTTTAGGAATTGTTTCTGAAAGATATGTAGAAGATGCTTCTTTCTTACGATTGAAATTAATCACTCTTGGCTATACACTTCCAAAAAGTGTTTCTAAAAAACTGGGAACCAAAAGCGTGAAGTTTTATGTCTCTGCCGAAAATCTAATTACATGGACAAAATACACTGGGTATGATCCAGAAGTAAGTTCATACGAACAAAATAACTTATATCCTGGAATCGATTTTGGTTCGTATCCAAACTCTAAAACATTCATTTCAGGTCTGAACGTAACATTCTAAGAAAAAAAATATACAATGAAAAAGATTATCCTAACATTCCTTTTAAGTACCGTTTTATTGGTATCGTGCACGGAGCTGGAAGTAACACCAACTTCCTTTACTACCGAAGATAATTACTTTAAAACTCAGGACGATGCTGTGGCAAGTGTAACTGCTGTATATGCTTCTTTAAACATAGATCCGGGTGAGCAAAGTTTATTTGGAAGAAACCTGTATTTCTTAACCGATATGGCAACAGATTATGCTGCTGCCGGAGTTTCGGCAACGAATCCGCAGGTGAGAGCTTTGAGCAGTTTAACACATGATGCAACTTCAGATCGTGTACAAGTAGCTTGGAGACAAATTTATGCCGGAATCAACAGAGCCAATGTTTCTATTGACAACATTCCGAAAGTTTCTGGATCAGAAGTAATAAAAACAAGATTAATCAATGAAGCAAAATTCATAAGAGGACTTCTATACTTTCAAGCAGTTCGTCTTTGGGGTGGTGTTCCAATTGTTTTACACGAGCCAACTTCTATTCAGTTGGAAAGTTTAAAATCAAAAAGGGCTACTGTAGACGAAGTATATGCACAAATCATCAAAGATTTAACTGATGCCGAAGCTTTACCTCCTACCTACACTTCTGCAGATGCTGGAAGAGCAACTTCTGGAGCTGCAAAAGCAATTCTAGCAAAAGTCTACCTAACGAGAAAAGACTGGGCTAATGCTATTGCAAAATCAAGAGAAGTAATAAATGGCGGTTACGGATATGCCTTGTTCGAAGATTTTCAAGATATTTTTACCAAAACTAAAAAGAACGGAAAAGAACATATCTTCTCAGTGCAGTTTGAACCTAATCAAGCTGGAAATGGTTCCAGCGGAAGTACTTTTCAAGCCACTTCATTTACTGGATTTACAGCCACAGAGCCTGCAGATATTATCTCGGATGTAGCTTTATTTTATGATATCTATGAAGCTGGAGACAAAAGAAGAGATGTAAGCTACGCAAAACAGCTTCTTAACCCAACAACTGGAACATTATATACATTCCCGAAACCAATTTTCAAAAAATACTTGGATTTAACCAATCTCGCAACTCCTTCAAATGTGGCAATCAACTTTCCGATAATTCGTTACGCCGATATTTTATTGTCTTTGGCAGAAGCCATAAACGAACAAGGAACACCAACTCCTGAAGCATTTGAGCTAATTAATCAAGTAAGAAGAAGAGCCTACGGAAAACCTATTACAACACCAGATCCAACCGTAGATTTGGTAGGTTTAAACCAAACAACCTTTAGAGCAGCGATTCAAGAAGAACGAAAAAAAGAATTTGTTCAGGAAGGACAACGCTGGTACGATTTAGTTCGTTGGGGAACTTTGGTTACCGAAGTTAAAAAAGTAACGGCTAAAAACTCGGTTTCAGAAAAAAACAACCTATATCCGATTCCGCAGAGCGAAAGAAATATTGATCCGATTGGTTTACCACAAAACCCTGGTTATTAACAGCGAATGATATTAACACATAGAAACATAGGACTATTTCCAGATAAAAAGACTCGAAACAAAACGATGATTCTATGTGTTGAAAAAACGCTTATCCAAAAACCCTTAACTAAAAAACTAGTAACATGAAAAAATTAAAAATCAATAGTATCGGCAAAAGTTCTAGAAAAGGACTTTTGCTTACTGCTTTTCTAGTTGCACAATTAGGAACAGCACAAGAACAATCAGAATTTAAAGGAACAATTGGCAAAACCTTAGCCGATTCTAAAGAATACTGGCCAGATCCAGTAACAGCGCCAAAAGGAGCTCCAAACATTGTCTGGATTTTATTAGATGATGTTGGATTTGGAGCATCAAGCGCCTTTGGAGGTTTAATCTCTACTCCAACATTTGAGAATCTGGCTAATAACGGTTTACGTTATACCAACTTTCACACAACTGCAATCTGTGCCCCAACACGTGCCGCTTTATTAACGGGAAGAAATTCTGGAAGAGTTCACGTAAGCGGATTTTCTCATACTATTTTATCAGCTGGTTTTCCTGGCTGGGACGGAAGAATTCCTTCTGATAAAGGAACTATTGCAGAAATCCTTCGTGACAACGGTTACAACACATTTGCCGTTGGAAAATACGGAGTTACACCAGATGAAGATGCTTCAGATGCTGGTCCATTTGACAGATGGCCAACTGGAAAAGGGTTTGATCATTTCTATGGATTCTTAGGTTCTCAAACCGATCAGTACAATCCTGATTTGGTGGAAGATCAAGTTCATATAAAACCAGATGGACGTCATTTAAATGAATTAATTACTGATAAAGCAATTAGCTACATTCAAAAACAACAAAAAGCAGCGCCGGGAAAACCATTTTTCTTGTACTATGCTCCGGGAGCCGTTCATGCACCTCATCAAGTTGCTGAAAAATGGGTTGAACCGTATAAAGGAAAATTTGACGAAGGCTGGGATGCTTACCGCGAAAAAGTATTGGCAAACCAAAAGAAATTAGGAATTTTTCCTCAAAACGCTGTGCTTCCAGAACGTAATCCTCTCATCACAGAATGGAAAAAGCTGACTCCAGATCAAAAGAAAGTATATGCAAGATTCATGGAAGTCTATGCTGGATTCCTAACATATACAGATGCTGAAGTGGGAAGAGTGGTTAATTATCTAAAAGAAAGTGGTCAGCTTGACAATACCTTAATCTTTGTGGCTATTGGTGATAACGGAGCCAGTAAAGAAGGAACTTTACAAGGAACCATTAATCAAAGTTTATTCTCTCAAGGAAAAACCGATGAAGAAAATTTTCAAAGCAACCTAAACAATATTGGAGAAATTGGAACTGCAAAAGGTTTAAATACCAATTATCCGTTAGGATGGGCGCAGGCAACAAACGTTCCTTTCAAAAACTGGAAACAAGATGCTCATTCTGAAGGAGGAACTCGTAATCCGCTGATTGTTTTCTATCCAAATGGAATTAAAGACAAAGGCGGCATCAGAAACCAATACAGCCACGTAACTGATATTCTGCCTACAACTTTAGATATTGTGGGAATCAAAGCACCAGAATACATCAAAAATATCAAACAAGATATTATTCAGGGTTCAACTTTCAAAGCTTCATTAGACAATCCAAAAGCTGAATCGCTGCATAAAGTGCAGTATTACTACATCTTCGGAAACAGAGCAATTTATAAAGACGGATGGAAAGCAGCGGCAGCACATTTACCAGATTCATTTGCCGTGAAAAAATCGTTAGGAAACAACGAAAAACCTGCTCCAAGTAATTTCGATACAGATGTTTGGGAATTATACAACCTAAATGAAGATTTCAACGAACGTAACAATCTTGCAAAAAAATATCCTGAAAAACTGGCTGAACTTCAAAAATTATTTGATGAACAGGCAAAAGAAAACAATCTATATCCGTTGATTGACTGGCAGGATGTTTACAACAGAAGAATTCATAATACAGGAGCTGATAAAGGAAAAACAGTTTCTGATTTAATCAAACAGGCTTCAAAACCTGGAGGTACAACTAATTAAAAAAAACTTTTTCAGAGCTATTTATTTATAATAGCTCTGAAATTTAAATCAAGTAAAAGATGGCAGCAACTAAACCAATTATTAAAAAAAGCATTTTCGCTTTGGTTCTTGTAGTAATTGCAGTAAGTTTTTACTACTTAACGATATGGGCAACGCCGTATTACGTTCAAAATAAATTTGCTTCAAAAAGCGAAGGTTACATCAATACACCCCGATTTGGAGAACAGCCAAATGCAGAAAACAGCAGAGTGATTCCGTTACCAAATCCTGATTTTTTATATTCGACGATTAATTACGATTTAAAAGAAAACATTCTCAAAATATCTGGAATTGTGCCTGATTCAACCTATTGGTCAATATCTGCATATCAGGAAAACACAACCAATTATTTTGTTGAAAACGAAGAAAAGGTAAAATCAAAATTCGAATATTATCTGGCTCCAAAAGGAAGTACCTCTGCAGCATTAAAAGATATTCCAAAAGAAAAAATTATCTACAGCCCTACAACAAAAGGATTAATCCTTTTTCGCTATCTAGTTTCAAAGGCTTATCCGGTAAAAACGTTAGCGCAATTGCAGCACGGCGTAAAAGTCGAAAAAATAGCCAATTAATATTTCAACTTTAAAATTAATTCAAATGGCTTTAAATCAAAAAATAAAGAAAATAGCAGCAGCGATAGGATTAATTCTTCTGGCTGTAATTCTAGGAAGCGGTATAGGCATTTATAAAATAGCATCAGGAAAAAGCGATTCGCAGCGCACAATTGGAAATTGGAAAACAGTCGATAAAGATAAAGACTTAAATACAGCCGATTTGCTTACAATTGCTCAAGTTGCTGTGTACGGACCTTATGCTCTAACTAAAAAAGAAGTAATTTATTTAAGCACAAATACCGATAGTGAAGGAAATGCAATAGACCCAAAATCAGATTACATTATTAATGGAAAAAAGCTGGATGCAAAATATTGGAGCATCACCGCTTATGATGAAAATGGATTTTTAATTAAAAACCCAATCAACAAATACAGCTACAATCTAGAAGATGTAAAATATGAAGCCGACAGTACTTCTTATAAAATAAACCTTTCGGGTTCAGAAAAGAAAGAAAACTGGCTCCCAATCAATAATGTACAAAAAGTAACTTTAATTATCCGTTTGTATTTACCTTCAGAAAAATTGAGAGAAAATCTAACGGTTGAAACGCTTCCAAGCATTCAAAAAGTGAAATAACATGAAAATTATAACAAAAAACTAAAAAAGTAAATGATTAAATTCTACCAAATCCATAGAATTAGCAGTTATTTTATTTAGTTTTACATTAAAGAATTAAAATTCAAAGAGATATGAAACGAGTAGATTATGAAATTATAGGAAAAAAGATTGTCGTTGGGATAATCTTGTTTTTAGTTCCGCTGGCCATTTTAGCTGGAGGATTATCACTAGTAAATCAATTTTTAAAATAAGAAATCATGGCAATAGTTCAAAAAGAAAAACTAACGAGAGACTTAACAATAAGCTTCTTTATTTATTCATTGCCGGTCGTGGCAATTTATCTTTATTTTAAATTAACAGGCGGAGCTGTAAGTGAATCGCACTTAACACTGCCTCCTTTTCTAGAGTTTGCGCAGCCCGTTTTTGCTAATATTCGAACTTGGGGATTAACGGTGTTTATGATCGTTTTAGGAATTATAGAATTTGCCGCAGGTTTATACGATGACGAATGGACTGGCGAAGAACGTAAAATAGACATTGTTTGTTTCTTAGCGCCAAAATTACTTTTACCTCCTGTAATTGCATTTTTCAGCTTAACTGCTTTGCCGTATTTATTGCCAAATTTGGCCAATTCATTATCATGGGTTCCGTTTTGGGGAGGTTTCTTCCTAATCGCAATTGCCGATGATTTAACACAGTATTGGTATCACAGGCTTCACCATCAGGTTCCGTTTTTGTGGCGTTTTCATAGAACACACCATTCTGCTCCGTATATGGGAATGGCAATGGCTTCTCGACAAAATTTTATCTATACAGTTTTCTTTTCGCAGATTTACCTAACAGCAACACTAACCTATTTAGGTTTAGGACTTCCGGCTTTGTTTGTTTTAGTAATTAAAAGTTTCATCACTTTGGGAGCGCACTCAAGCATTCCATGGGACAAACCTTTTTACAAATACAAAGTTTTACACCCAATTGCATGGGTTTTAGAAAGACTAATTTCTACTCCTGCAACACATCACGCACACCACGCTGATACGAGCGGAGACGGTGTTGGCCATTTTAAAGGAAATTTCGGAAACATGTTTTTTATCTGGGACGTTATCTTCGGAACAGGATTAATCACACGTCAATATCCAAAATCTTTCGGAACAAAATCATATAAACAAGAAGAATGGTATGCACAATTTCTTTGGCCGATTTTTAAATCTAAAAAAGAAGGAAGCTCTCTTGCCGAAGGTGTGCTTTCGCTTCCATCAAAACCAAAAGCCATTCCAATTGAAGAAACTCCAGTTCCAGTATTAGAACAGGTTCAATAATAAAATGAAAAGCTTAAAACTAAAATTCAGTTTAACAGCAATTGTATTCTTCATTACAATTGCTGTTTTTTCACAAGGACAAAGCGCCAATTTACTGCTGGATGCCTTTTACACAAAAGTAAAAGCCCAAAAACAACCGCAGATAATTGACGCTAGAGGTCCAGAAGAATTTGCACTTAATCACATTGAAGGTGCAGTTAATTTCAATCTCAAATCAGAAGATTATGAAAAACACGTTACAGCTTTAAATCCGTCAAAACCCGTATTTATTTATTCGATTGCAGCTTATAGAAGCGGACTTTTGGCTGCTGATCTTGGAAAAAGAGGTTTTACAGAAGTCTATATTCTAGAAGGCGGTATTGCCAGCTGGATTGGAGGCGGAAAACCTTTTTACAGCAATTTAAAAAGCAAATTATCATTGCCCGAATACAAAAAAATAGTTTCTGAAAATCAATATGTTTTAGTAGATATTGGTTCAAAATATTGTGCGACGTGCAAAACCGTAAAGCCAATTTTAGAATCACTTAGAAGCCAATACGGCGAAAAGCTAAAAATTATCGAAATTGAATTGGAAGAAAGCCCGCAGGTCATTGCCGATTTAAAAAACGTAAAAGTATTCCCTACCTTAATTCTGTATCAAAACGGTAAAATCATTTTCAAAAAAGATGGTTTAGGAGATTTGAAAAATGATGTAGATACGGCTTTGGCTTCCCGATAAATGCTTTAACACTTTCACAAAGCTATTTATTACACAATTAATAAAATATTTTAACACATAGAAACATAGTCTTAAAGTTTATATCAAAGGCATTTCATTGCGAATAAGCCATATAGTGCTATTTTGAAATAATTATTCCCTATACCTTCTCTCAAATACATCTAATTCTATGTTTCTATGTGTTAAACCACTAACAACCAACCAAAAACCATGGCAGCATATAAAAAAATAACCAAGATTGTTGTATCTATTTTAGTCGTACTTCTGCTTCTGGCGGCTTTCTTGTTCTGGCCTATAAATACCAATGAAAATTTAATCCAAGACAATAAAAAACTAGCCGAAGGAAAAACTGCTTTTCTATCGCAGAAAGATACTTCTACAACAGAAAAAAGACCCAATATTATCATTCTCCTTGCCGATGATTTAGGCAAATACGATATTTCGTTGTACGGCGGAAAATCAACACCAACACCTCAGATTGATTCTTTGGCCGCATCAGGCGTTACTTTTACCGAAGGTTATGTTTCTGCTCCTATTTGTTCACCATCGCGCGCCGGATTACTCACAGGCCGTTATCAGGAACGTTTTGGACATGAATTTCAACCAGGAGACCGTTATCCAAAAAATAACTTAGAATATTATGCCTTCAAATATTTGATTAACACCAACAATTGGAGACTTAATCCAAAAATCGAATATCCAAACGACGCTTCTATTGCCACGCAGGGACTTCCTCAGTCTGAAATTACCTTTGCTGATTTAGCTAAAAGAAAAGGCTACAGTACAGGAATTATTGGAAAATGGCATCTCGGACATAACAAAGGATTTTTCCCTTTAGACAGAGGTTTCGATTATCATTACGGATTTTATCAGGCCTTCTCGCTTTTTGCTCCAGAAGATAATAATCCCGATATTATCAATCATCACCATAAAGATTTTACCGATAAAGTAATCTGGGGGCAAGGAAGAGTTGGGATTGGACAAATTCGCAGAGACAATACAATTATTGACGAAAAAGAATATCTGACTGAAAAATTTGCAGACGAAGCCGAAGCTTTCATCGATAAAAATAAAAACAAACCGTTTCTGCTCTATGTTCCGTTCAATGCACCGCACACGCCGTTTCAAGTCCGCAAAAAATATTACGACCGTTTTCCAAATGTAAAAGACGAAAACAAACGTGTTTATTTTGCTATGATCAGCGCATTAGATGATGCCATTGGAAGAATTCGCGAAAAAGTGCGAAAAGAAGGTTTAGAAGAAAACACGTTAATCTTTTTTGCCAGCGACAACGGCGGCGCCGATTATACTTTTGCCACCACAAACGCACCACTAAAAGGCGGAAAATTTTCTCATTTTGAAGGCGGTATCAATGTTCCTTTTGCACTTTCGTGGAAAGGAAAAATCAAACCGCATACAATTTACAAAACACCAGTAATTTCCCTAGATATTTTCAGCACTATTGCTGCAGCGATACATTCTGATTTTCCAAAAGACCGTGTTTACGACGGAATTGATTTAGTTGATGTTGTAAACAACAATAAAGAAGCGCATAAAAATTTATACTGGCGTTCCGGCGATGCAAAAGCCATTAGAAGCGACAACTGGAAATTAATCATCAGCGGTAAAACGCACGAAACCTGGTTGTATGATTTATCGAAAGACAAATTTGAAAAAACCGATCTCGCGGCTCAGAATCCTGAAAAAGTAAAAGAACTTCAGGCTGCTTTGCAAACTTGGGAAAAAGGACTTGTAAAACCTTTATGGCCTAATTTAATGCATTATGAATTTGATTTCGGAAAACAAAAATACTTTGTCGATTTGTAACTAACATTTTTACTCCTGCAAGGTTTTGAAAACCTTGCAGTTTATTTTTTAAGGATAACTAATCATTTTCAAGGTTTTAAAACCGTGAAGGAAATACACATACGATGTCAAACTCAACAAAACAATTTAATATCCACGAAGACTGGACAGTCGTAATTTTAGGATTTTTAATAATTGGAATTTCGCTTTTTATTTTTCTTCCTGAAATTCCTATTTTCAGCTGGTCAAGTGTATCAGACTTAAAAGAAAAAGTTCTCAATTCCGAAAATCTGCAAATCATAGGCATCCAGTTCTTGTATCTTATTGCAATAGGAATTGTTGGCACCTTTTTGGTCGGAAAATCAGTAAAATACTTTCTTGCAGTATTCCCAATAGTATATATTCTAACACTTTTGGCACTTCTCGCTGCTGGAAATTCTGAAATAAAAGCACTCAATTTAGAAGCCGTAATTTTCAGTCTGCTTATCGGTCTCGTTATTGGGAATTTCTTCAAACTTCCTGATTGGTTCCGAAATGCACTTTCGACCGAATTATTCGTAAAAATTGGATTGGTCTTATTAGGAACCAGTGTTATCTTTTCAGACATTCTAAAAGCCGGTTCATTAGGATTATTTCAGGCTTTAATTATCGTTTTATCTGTTTGGTATTTTGCCTTCTGGCTATGCCGGAAATTAAAAGTCGATGACGAACTGACTATGATGATTTCGAGTGCAGTTTCAATCTGTGGTGTTTCTGCTGCCATTGCCACTTCGGGAGCTATAAAAGGTGATTCTAAAAAACTCTCGTATGTAATTTCTATCGTTTTGGTTACGGCAATTCCCATGATGATATTCATGCCGGTAATCGCACGATATTTCAATTTCCCCGAAGAAGTAACAGGAGCCTGGCTTGGAGGAAGCATTGATACATCCGGAGCAGTAGTTGCTTCTGGCACTTTGGTTGGCGAAACGGCTTTAAAAATCAGCACGATTGTAAAATTTTCTCAAAATGTTTTATTAGGATTAGCTGCTTTTGCTATTTCAGTTTATTGGACCTATAGTCACAACAAATCAGCTGAAGCGGTTGAATCAAAACCAACTTTGAAAGTAATTTGGGAGCGCTTTCCAAAATTTGTAATTGGTTTTATTGCAGCATCATTAATTTTTTCCTTTCTAATTACACCTGAAGTAAGAGATACTGTAAAAGACAGTTTAAAAACTCTGCAGGGAATCTGGTTTGCGTTAGCCTTTACCAGTATTGGGTTAGAAACTAATTTTAAAGATTTACTAGCTTATAACAGCCGTAAGCCCTTATTCGCTTTTTTAATAGCCCAATTATTTAATGTAATTGTAACGCTGATTATTGCCTTTTTGCTTTTCGGCTGATTTTAAAAATAAAAAAACAGCAATCCAGCTTATTCCAAACTAATAAAGCCTACAGATTTTAAATTCCTGTAGGTTTTTTCATTTTAGCCATTTCAAACAAAAACCGTAAACACTTATTAATCAGAGTATAACTTTCTTTTTTCAAAAAAAATGAAAGATTAATTTGGATTTTACAATTTTAAATATAATTTTGTCTATAGAATTAGTAGAGTTTAAAATTAAAAACTTACATTTTGAAAACAACAGCAACCAAAACGTATTACATTCTTCCTAAAAAATACACCTATAACACCTTTTGTTATATGTGCAGCTGTTGTTAATTCTTTTACCTGTCCGTTATGATTCTTTTGAAAACCAAAATCAAAAAACACAAATCTAACGGAACTTATATTCCAATTTTTATTGATCCGTAAATAACTGTTTGAGACATTTTGTTTCAGGAGAAGTTACGCTGTTATAAAATCAAAAATGAAATGAAGCCGACAAACTAAAAATTGTTTTTGATTACTCCGGATCATTTCTGCGGCAACAGAAATGATCCTTTTTAAAAAGAATATTTATCACTAAACAAACAAAAAACAGAATACAATGAATACAAAATTTACCAGATTGTTTTTTTCAATCGTAGCGTTAGGAATGTTAGGCTCACACAATTCAAACGCTCAAACCTCATCATCAAAACCTAATATTATTTTAATACTGGTAGATGATATGGGTTATTCTGATTTAGGAAATTACGGTTCAGAAATCAAGACGCCAAATTTAGATAAACTGGCTTCAGAAGGTTTACGTCTACGCGAATTTTACAACAATTCGATTTGTGCGCCTACAAGAGCTTCCCTCCTAACCGGACAATATCAGCACAAAGCCGGAGTCGGTTTCTTCGATGTTAATCTAGGACTTCCTGCTTATCAAGGTTATTTAAACAAAGAATCTTTAACATTAGGCGAAGTTTTCCGTTCTGGAGGTTACAGCACACTTTTATCAGGAAAATGGCATGTGGGTTCCGAAGATCAGTCGCAATGGCCAAATCAAAGAGGTTTTGACAAATTTTACGGAATTCTAAAAGGGGCTTCTAACTACTTTGATACCAAACCGCTTCCTTTCGGAAAAACACCTTATCCGGTAAAATTAATCCGCAATAATGAAGAACTGCATCCTAAAGATGATTCGTATTATTTTACAGATGAAATTGGAAACAATGCGGTTACTTTTTTAGACGAGCAGAACAAAGAAAACAAGCCTTTCTTTTTGTACTTGGCTTTCACAGCTCCGCACTGGCCTTTACAAGCCAAACCTGTTGACATTGCAAAATACAGAGGAAAATTTGATGAAGGCTGGGATGTTTTAAGAGAAAAAAGAATCCAAAAGCTAAAAGCCAGCGGTCTTTTACCAGCAGATCAGACGATAGCGCCAAGAGATCCTGAAGTACCCGAATGGAATGAATTGACGTATGACGAAAAACAATTCTGGAAAGCCAAAATGGAAGTCTACGCTGCAATGGTCGACAATATGGACCAGAATGTTGGAAAGGTTTTAGACAAACTAAAAGCACTTAAAAAAGATAAAAACACCCTGATTATTTTCATTTCAGACAATGGCGCTCAAGGCGGATTCAACACTTACAATCCCCTTGGAAGAGGTTTAGTCCGAAACGATGGACCTGTGGGAACGTCGGGCTCATTTGATTATCAGGAACAAAACTGGGCTTATTTATCGAACACTCCGTTACAACAATACAAAAACAATATGCACGAAGGCGGTTTCAGTTCGCCGTTTATTGCTTGGTTTCCATCAAAAATAAAAGCTGGAAGAATCGATAAAGGAACGGGACACATTATTGACCTTGCTCCTACTTTTTATGAACTTGCCGGAATAGAATACCCAAAAGAATATAATGGTGTGTTAACAAACGCTTTGGCTGGAAAAAGTTTGTTGCCTGTTTTATTTGATAATGTTTCGCAGGTAGAAAGAGACACACCATTATTTTGGGAAAGAGCGGGAAATAGAGCTGTTCGTGACGGAAAATGGAAATTGGTTTCTATTTATCCTTCTTACGAATGGGAATTGTACAACCTTGAAACTGACCGAGGTGAAACCACCAATGTCGCTCAGCAGAATCCGGGAATTGTAAACAAACTTTCTGCCTTATATTTTGACTGGGCAGATAAAACCGGAGTTGTTGAATACAGTAAATTCAAACTTAAACCCGAAACCATGCCGGGCGGTGCCGCACTGAAAAAGTAAAGCCTCGCACAAAACTTATTTAGTAAAATATCAAACACATGAAATATCAGAACATTTTAGAAACCATTGGCAATACGCCGCACATAAAGCTCAACAAGCTTTTTAAAACCCACGAGGTATGGATTAAATTAGAAAAAGCCAATCCAGGATCAAGCATAAAAGACCGAATTGCTCTGGCTATGATTGAAGATGCCGAAAAAAGAGGAATTTTAAACCATGATTCGATAATTATTGAACCAACGTCTGGCAATACCGGAATTGGATTATCGCTGGTGGCGGCCGTAAAAGGTTACAAAGTAATTATTGTAATGCCAGAATCAATGAGTGTTGAACGACGTAAAATTATCGAAGCTTACGGCGCAGAATATGTTTTAACTCCAAGAGAAAAAGGAACTTCTGGAGCTGTTGAAAAAGCAAACGAATTGGCTTCGACTATTAAAAACGCTTTTCTGCCATCACAATTTACTAATCGTGCCAATGTTGAAGTTCACGAACGAACTACTGCACAGGAAATCCTAGCCGATTTTCCAGACGGAATTGATTATCTCATTACCGGCGTAGGAACGGGCGGGCATATTACCGGAGTTTCTAAAATTCTGAAACAACATTTCCCTAATTTAAAAACCATTGCGGTAGAACCAGCACTTTCGCCTGTTTTAAGCGGCGGAATTGCGGCACCTCACCCTTTACAAGGAATTGGAGCTGGATTTATTCCTGAAGTTTTTAACAGAGATTATATTGATGAAATTATCACAATCGAAAAGAATGATACTTTCAATTTTGCAAAAAAACTAACGAAAGAAGAAGGAATTTTTGGTGGAATTTCTACAGGAGCGGCATTAGCAGCTGTTTCAAAAAAGATAAAAAATATCCCTGAAGATGCCGTAATCCTTACATTTAATTACGATACCGGAGAACGTTATCTTTCTGTTGAGGAATTATTTGATTTTTTCTCATAAAAAACTAAATACCAAACAATTACACTAAAATAAAATCTTTAATTTTAACAATTAAATACTTAAAATTAGCAGAAACAAAAAAATTAACCGAAAAACCTTAAAACTATGGCAGATTTACAAAAACAACAGACCGCTTTAGGCGATGTTGCAGCGAGACAACTCGCAATTGCAACCCGTACCGTTCCTCAAATTGGAACTATTACACCACGCTGGCTGACACATTTACTGCATTGGGTTCCAGTAGAATCAGGTGTATTTCGTTTGAATAAAGTGAAAAACGCAAATCACATCGAAGTAGATTGTTCGGCACGCGACGAAAGAGTTTTACCTAATACTTTTGTCGATTATGTAGAAAACCCAAGAGAATACAATCTGGCAGCTGTTCAAACTATTGTGGATGTTCATACCCGTGTTTCTGATTTATACAGCAAACCGTACAATCAGATTTCAGAACAGCTTCGTCTGGCAATCGAAACCATAAAAGAACGTCAGGAAAGCGAATTAATCAACAACAAAGATTACGGTTTATTAAGCAATGTAGCCCCTTCTCAAATTATTAAAACTCGCACCGGTGCGCCAACTCCAGATGATTTAGATGAACTGCTTACTAAAGTTTGGAAAGAACCGGGATTCTTCCTTTTGCATCCTTTGGCAATTGCCGCTTTCGGACGCGAATGTACACGCCGTGGTGTTCCGCCCCCTACGACTTCTTTGTTTGGATCTCAGTTTTTAACATGGAGAGGAATTCCGCTTATTCCATCTGATAAACTGCCAATCAAAAACGGAAAATCAAAAATCATTTTACTTCGTACCGGAGAAAGCCGTCAAGGAGTTATTGGATTAATTCAGCCTGGTTTACAAGGAGAACAATCTCCGGGATTATCAGTACGTTTTATGGGTATCAATGAAAAAGCCATTGCTTCTTATTTAGTTTCTCTTTATTGCTCACTGGCTATTTTGGTAGATGATGCTATTGCTGTTTTAGAAGATGTAGAAATAGGAAAGTATCATGAGTACAAATATTAACAACAACGGTTTACCAAATATTGACGATCTGCAGTTGTTGGCTAACGAATTGTTCAAAGCCCTGCCTAATGAATTTCCAAAAGAAATTTCATTAAGTCCAGACAAAAGCGAACATCCTCGTGCTGCAAAACTGGCAGAAACGATATTGCATACCGGAAGTTCTGATTCTTTAAATCAGGTACCGCTGGCAGTTCCGTCAAATGTACAGCCTGCGCAGCATTCTTTCAGTGGTTTTGGCGTTTCTCCTTCAGTTATTGATTATGGCAATACTGGAGCTTCTGTTTTATACCCGAATGCTGGAGCAGGGTTTGATCCGCAAAGTGAAAATTATTCAAAAGGAATTCATGACAATCAAAACTTAAATCTGAACAATCCACAAACAGGATTTTACGATATCAATTTGAATAACGGAACACCGCAGCTGAATGAAGAAAGTATTTTTTCATCCATAGCATTGAATAATCAATACCTTCCGTTTCAGACTGAAAGTTCTTCTTTTGAAATAGAACTACAAACCGCATTAGCTTCTGTCGATACACAATTTAGAAAGCGTGTGGATTTTCCATTCAATGGAAATGAAACTGCCGCTGCTTACTATTTTTTAGAACAGAATCCTTTTGCTTTTGATAGAAGAAGTTCCAATATAATTGTGGGAAATTCATTCGACACAAAAGAAATCCCTTTGTTTAAAGCAACTCATTTTGATGCTGCATTGGTAAAAAAGGATTTTCCTATTCTAAATGAAACCGTAAACGGCAAACCATTGGTTTGGTTTGATAATGCGGCAACAACTCAAAAACCAAAATCGGTTATTGATCGTATTGCGTATTTCTACGAACATGAAAATTCAAATATTCATCGTGCGGCACATGAATTGGCCGCAAGAGCATCTGATGCTTACGAAGCGGCACGTGAAAAAGTAAAAACTTTTTTGAATGCCAATTCAGTTAACGAAATTGTATTTGTACGAGGCGCTACAGAAGGAATTAACTTAGTAGCATCGACTTGGGGCGAACATAATTTATCTTCTGGAGATGAAATTATAGTAAGCAATCTGGAACATCACGCCAACATTGTTCCGTGGAAACGACTGGCGGATAAAAAAGGATTGAAACTAAGAGTAATTCCAGTAGATGATGATGGTCAGATTCTCCTTGATGAATATGCAAAACTACTGAATTCGAAAACCCGTTTAGTTGCTTTTACACAAGTTTCAAACGCACTTGGAACGGTTACTCCGGCAAAAAAAATAGTCGAAATGGCTCATGCCGCTGGAGCAAAAGTTTTAATAGACGGCGCACAGTCGGTTTCGCACATGAAAGTGGATGTGCAGCATTTAAATCCAGACTGGCTGGTTTTTTCAGGTCATAAATTATTTGGACCAACAGGAATTGGAGCTTTATATGGAAAAGAAAATCTTTTAAATGAAATGGAGCCTTATCAATCTGGTGGAAATATGATTCAAGATGTCACTTTTGAAGAAATCAAATACCACAAAGCACCAAATCGTTTTGAAGCCGGAACAGGAAACATAGCTGATGCGATTGGACTTGGCGCTGCAATAGATTATGTTTCCAAACTTGGAATTGAAGCTATTGGACAGTATGAACATTTTTTACTAGAATATGCTACCCGACTTTTAAAAGAAATTCCGGGCGTTCGTTTAATTGGAACGGCAAAAGACAAAGCCAGTGTATTGTCTTTCAATTTACAAGGTTACAGCAACGATCAGGTTGGACAAGCTTTAAATCGTGAAGGTGTCGCGGTGCGAACTGGACATCATTGCGCGCAGCCCATTTTACGAAGAATGGGAGTTGAAACCACTGTTCGGCCTTCACTGGCATTTTACAATACAACCGAAGATGTCGATACGTTTATTAAAACCCTTTGGGAACTTAAAAAAGTAAAATTCTAAAGTCTATTCCTCCCCCGATAATTACTTTTTTTGATATTTTAAGTAATTACGACCAAAAGCGATAGTTCAATCACTATCGCTTTTTTATTTAAAGTCTAAATTATTATCAGTAAAACGTTTTAAAATTGCGGTTTTAAAGGTCATTTTATGTTAAATATCATCATATAAAACGCGAATGATTCTTTTTTGTTTAACATTTTATCAACAAAGGGCTTTTCTTTTAACAGAAACTTACAAAAATATTTTATTTAGTTACAAATAACACAAAAACTAATCCTATTGTGAAATTTATTGTTAAAAAACCTTTAAAAATTAACAGTAAATTAGGATATTTGAAAGAACTAATTTAAACGAAATGAATATGAAAATTAACCTAAAGCATTTTTTATGGCTGATCTCAATACTATTTGTACAGATTGCCGCTGCTCAACAGGAATCAATTTCCGGAAAAGTAATCGATAAAAAAGGAATGCCAATTCCTGGTGTAAATATCATTTTAAAAGGCACAAACGTAAGTACTCAAACTGATTTTGACGGTTTGTTTAAAATTGCGGCCAAAAAAGGCCAGATCCTTACCGTAAGTTATGTAAGCTTTAATACGGTAGAAGTTCCAGCTGCTAACCAAATGACTATAGAACTGGTTGAAACTCAAAACGAACTAGAAGCTGTACTCGTTGTAGGATACGGAACACAATCAAAAAGAAACCTTACTGACAATATCGCTAGAGTAACTGCTAAAGATATCCAGCAGATTCCAGTTTCAAACGTGCAGAACGCATTAGTTGGAAAACTGGCAGGGGTTCAGATTACGCAGACCAATGGTAAAGTTGACGGAGGAATTAACATTCGTGTGCGTGGTGCGGCAAGTATCAGCGCCGGAACACAGCCATTGTATGTACTAGATGGAATTCCTTTGATTAATGATGATGAATCTAGTAACGGTGCGCCAACCAACCCATTGCTGACTTTGAGCACCAACGAAATCGAATCGATAGATGTATTAAAAGATGCTTCTTCTGCTGCGATTTATGGAGCACGTGGAGCCAACGGGGTGGTTTTAATTACCACTAAAAAAGGAAAAGAAGGAAAAGGATCTTTTACTGTAAATCTTTCTCAAGGGGTTAGCGAAGCTACACATAAAAGAAAGTGGCTTAACGCAAAACAATACGTTGAATTATTGCAAGAAGCTGGACGTAACGTTGACGATTTGGAATCAGTTGAAGATGAACTGGAATATCTTTCTCAAGGAACAGACTGGAGAAATGGCGCAGTAGATACCGACTGGCAGGATATCGCTTTAAAAACAGGTTATACAACAGATGCTGATTTTTCTGCTTCTGGAGGAGACGATAAAACAAAATATTTCTTTTCAGGTGCGTACAACAACACAATTGGTATTGTAGACAGTAATACTTTAGAAAGATTTACAGCAAGAACCAACGTATCACATAGAGTTACGGATCGTCTTACTTTAGGAATGAACCTTGGATTTTCTAGATCTTTAATTCACAGAGTTCAAGATGACAACTCGTTTTCTTCACCGTTGCAGTCAGTTGCGCAAGCACCAATTTCGCCTGCAAGATTAGAAGATGGAAGTGCTAACCCAAATACAGAATATTCAAATTATCTTTTAGCAAAAGACAACACTTTCTGGAAAACCATAATGCGAAGATTAACCGGAAAAGTTTTTGGAGAATTTAGGATCTTATCTTCTCTAAAATTTAATTCTGACTTCTCATATGACCTTTTATCTCAAACAGAAGATTACTGGCAGGGTAAAAACGCTCCTTTTATGGCAACAGATGGAGCGGTATTTGCAACTTCTGTAAACACAGAAAACTATGTTTCGAGTAACTACTTTACATTTGATAAAACATTTGCTGAAAAGCACAATTTAAATGTGGTTGCAGGTATGGAATTCAACAAATACCACAGAAGATATCAAGATGTAAACAGTATTTATTTCTCAAGCGATGATTTTCAAACTGTTGATGGTGGTGCCGAGGTAAACGAAGGACACGGAAACGAAACAGATTATGCATTTGTTTCTCAGTTTGGGAGATTAAATTATTCGTACATGGGTAAATACCTTTTAAAAGCTAGTATTCGTCGCGACGGATCTTCTCGTTTTGGTAAAAACGAACGTTTTGGAGTTTTTCCAGCCTTTTCTGCCGGATGGGTTATTTCTCAGGAAGAATTCTTAAAAGACAATACTGTCCTAACGAATTTAAAAGTTAAAGGAAGCTGGGGAAAATTAGGAAATGCCGAAATTGGAAATTTTGCATCACGCCAGCTTTACAGACCTAATCCGTATAACTTGAAATCTGGACTAACATTCGATCAGCCGGGTAATAATGATTTAACTTGGGAAAAATCAGCTCAAACCGATTTTGGTATTGAAGTTGGATTTATTAACCGATTCTCGCTTGAAGCAGATTATTACCAAAAAGATACTGACGGATTACTTTTCGAAGTACCGCTTCCAATAAGCTCTGGAGCTGCATCTATTAATAAAAACATTGGAAAAATTAGAAGCAATGGTTTTGAAGTCACTTTAAATACTAAAAACATTGACAAAGAAAACTTCAAATGGAACACAAGCTTTAACCTTACTACAAACCAATCGAAAGTAAAATCACTTCCGAATGACAACAGAGATATTATTGTTTCGTACAACATCAATAGAGTTGGCGAAAACATTTCATCTTTTTATTTAGTAGAATACGCAGGTGTTGATCCAGAAAACGGAGATGCTTTATTTTATAAAAACACTAAAAAGGCTGATGGTACACTTGACCGCACCAAAACAAACGATTATAGTGAAGCACAACGTGTTATTATGGGGAATCCATTCCCAACTTTAATGTCGGGTTTAACAAACACGATTATTTACAAAGGATTTGATTTTTCATTTACTTTCCAAGGAGAATGGGGAGCTAGCATTTACAACTCGGCAGGAATTTACCAATCAACTGCTGCTGATTATTTTGATAACCAAACAGCAGATCAGTTAAACAGATGGCAGAAACCTGGTGATATTACCGATGTACCTCAAGCACGTTTTGGAGGTTCGAACGGGACACAGGATTCTTCCCGCTATCTTGACAAAGCCGATTTTGTTCGTTTAAGAAACCTTACTTTAGGATATACACTTCCTAAAGATGTATTGAAAGATTTAGGTATGAGCAGCTTAAGAGTTTATTTCACTGCTGTAAACCTTTTAACTTTTACCAACTACAAAGGTAACGACCCAGAAGCAAGAAGAGATGATACGGGAATTGGGGAAGATTTTTACTCTGCACCACCGGCAAGAACAACAGCAATTGGTGTAAACTTTAATTTTTAAAAAGAACAAGATGAAAGCAAATAAATTAATCCTATTGATACTTTTTGCAGTATTTTTTACAAGCTGTGAAAACGAACTAGATATAGAACCTAAACAACGAGAGGATGCAGACAAAACTTTAAGCACAGAAACTGGTGTAACCAATGTGCTTACTGGTACTTATGCACTTGCCGCAAATGGAAATGCTTACGGAGGAAGAATTTTATTATATGCAGACTTACTTGGTGTAAGCGGCGCATTAAATACAACGGATTTAAGATGGCGAGGTACCTTTGGTGAATTAAGACAGATGTACATCAAGAATATGTTAGCAGATAATGTTATCATCGAAGGAACGTATGCGAGGTTGTATCAAATTATAAATGCGTCAAATACTGTAATTGAAAACATCGACAAAGTAAAAGATCCAGACAGACGCGCGGTAATGATTGGTGAAGCTAATTTCCTTAGATCATTAGCTTACTTTGATTTAGTGCGTTTCTTTGCAAAACCATACGTAAGTGGCCAGACCAATAATCAATTAGGAGTTGTAATACGACCAAATGCCATTTATGATTTCAGTGTCGATTTATCTAAAGAAAGAAGCAGCGTTGAAGAAACATACAAAGTAATCATAGACGGTTTAAAACTAGCGTATGCCAATCTGCCTGCTGATAATAGTTTTTACGCTGATAAATATGCAGCTCAGGCATTACTGGCAAGAGTTTATTTACAACAAGGAAAATACGATTTAGCCAGAGACGCCGCAGATGATGTAATTGAAAACAGCGGTCATGGATTATCTCAGACTTATGGCGCTGCATTTAATCATGACACGGATCAGACAGAAGACGTATTTGCAATCCAAATTACCAAACAAACAGGTGTTAATGATGCTGTAACTTTCTATGCTTCTGAAAACAATGGAGGCCGTGGCGGAGATTTCTCTATTAGAGATGCTTATTTAGCTAAATTTAGCGATCCTGATGATAGAGCAGTATTTAACTATGAGAATGACGCAAACGGAAGAATTTTAACTTCTAAGTTTACCGATCAGTTTGCTAATGTTGGAATCATTCGTTTGGCCGAAATGTATTTAATTAGAGCTGAAGGGAACCTTAAAGAAGGTACAGCTGTTGGAAACACTCCACTTGACGATATAAACATCATCAGATCAAGAGCACATGCTGATAATCTAACTGCTGTTACTATAAATGATATCTGGTTAGAAAGAGAATTAGAATTAGGTATGGAAGGATTTCTTATTCATGACATCAGAAGAACACAACGCTCTATAGATGTTAGTACAAATGGAGATGGTTCTGATTTAATTCCTTTTGATGACGATATCTTGGTATTCCCAATTCCGTTAAAAGAAAAAGATGCTAATAAACTGATTACTCAAAATCCGGGTTACACAGGAGCTAATTAATAATTTCAAAAACTTAAATAAAAAAAACCATTCGTTGGCAGCGAATGGTTTTTTATTTGAATTGAATATATAGATAAGTAAAATTGAAAAAATTAGGTCTCTTTAATGTTTTAAAAATTTACGCTTCTGCTAAAGTTTCTATAGAAGCATGGGCAATCGACAAAGTAATTGGATCTGAATATCCTGAAAAGAACGCATCTAGTACTTCCTGAAAAATAGGATTCGCATTTTCAACCTGAGAAAAAATCGTCATAGACGAACGCAGTTTACGAGCATCAAGTTCTCCTAGAATGGTTTCAATTGATTTATTTCTGAAATTCAGCAAAAGCTGTGAAATTTCAATTAAATGTTTTGACAAAATCGGATGATTTAAAAATGCTTCTGCCTCTTTCAAATCTTCAATTGCATAATATTTGGCAAGATCGCTTTTTCCCAACCCTTTAATCTGAGGAAAAATACACCACATCCAAGGCGTTTGTTTCTTTCCTTTCTTAATCTCTGAATAAGCAGTAAGATAAAGTTTATTCTGCGCATCTAAAAAACGAGTAATACTATTTGCATAAGCCATCTTTTTACAAGGTATAAAGTTTACAATTCAGTTTGGGTGCTTGCGTATCAATTCAGCTTAAAATCAATAAACTGGTATTGAAAATTATTTTTGGTTTTATCTTTTAATCAGATTCAAATCTAATCTAGAGACCCATTTTAAAATTTATATAATTAAATTCCTTTGTTATATAATTTAGACTTCTGCAAAATGGTATTTATAAAAAAAGCTGTGAATGAATTTCCACAGCTTTCTATTTTTTGATCTTGTAATGAAATATTATCTAAACTCGTTCAACGATTTCTCAATGATTTCAAGACATTCTTTGATTTGTTCTTCGGTCATTACCAATGGCGGAGCCAATCTGATTTTATTTCCGTGCGTTGGTTTTGCCAATAATCCGTTATCTCTGAATTTTAAACATATTTCCCAAGCAAGATCAGAATCCTCAGTACTGTTAATTACAATCGCATTCAGTAAACCTTTTCCACGAACCAGTGTAATTAAATGATTTCTCTCCGCAATTTCATTAAGCCCATTTCTTAAAATAACACCAAGACGTTCTGCATTTTCAGCTAGTTTTTCATCTTTAATTACTTCAAGTGCGGCAATCGCAACCGCAGCAGCAACTGGATTTCCTCCAAAAGTAGAACCATGTTGTCCCGGCTTAATTACATTCATAATTTCATCGTTTGCCAAAACTGCAGAAACTGGATAAACACCTCCAGAAATAGCTTTCCCTAAAATCAAAATATCTGGCTGTACATTTTCGTGATGAACCGCTAATAATTTTCCGGTGCGGGCAATTCCTGTTTGAACCTCATCAGCAATAAATAAAACATTATGTTTTTCACACAGTGCTTTCGCTTTTGCCAAATATCCTTCAGATGGAACATATACTCCAGCTTCACCCTGAATTGGTTCTACTAAAAACCCAGCAATATTTTTTGATGATTCAAGTGCGTTTTCAAGCGCAGCCAGATTATCATATTCAATTTTTATAAAACCATCTGTAAAAGGTCCGAAGTTTTTACGTGCCGTTTCGTCATTAGAAAACGAAATGATTGTAGTCGTTCTTCCATGAAAATTATTCTCACACACAATTACCTGCGCTTGATTTTCTGGAATTCCTTTTACTTCATATGCCCATTTTCTACAAACTTTAAGCGCAGTTTCAACGGCTTCTGCACCAGTATTCATAGGAAGCACTTTATCGAAACCAAAATATTTCGTGATGTATTCTTCGTAATTTCCTAATTTATCATTGTAAAAAGCACGCGAAGTAAGTGTTAGTTTTTGTGCTTGATCTACCATTGCCTGAACAATTTTAGGATGACAGTGTCCTTGGTTTACAGCAGAATAAGCCGAAAGAAAATCAAAATACTTTTTCCCGTCGACATCCCATACATACACACCTTCCCCTTTTTCTAAAACCACAGGAAGCGGATGATAATTATGAGCTCCGTATTTATTCTCTTTTTCTATCAAAACTTCAGATTTTGATGAAAGTGTATTTTCTGTATGTATCATAATTTGGTATTTTTCAAATACAAAAGTATCAAAAAATATCAAATACAAACTTTAAAAATTAAATTTAACCGAAAAAATACACAAAATGAGTCAAAATTAATTTTTATGCACGTTTTTAAAATCAAATTACTTCAAACACCAAATGCAATTTTATTGTCCATTATTGAAAAAAATGGTTACTTTTATGAATCAAAAAAGATTTAAATCACTTGTAAAGAATGGATATATTAGACGAATTCGATATTAATATATTGAAGGAATTAGAAAAAGACGGAAGAATGGCTTTTTCTGCAATTGCAGCCAATTTAAAAATATCAAACACAATGGTGCATCAGCGTATTAATCGAATGATTGAGCAAGGTGTTATTGGCGGTATAAAACCTATTATACAAGAAAAAAACATTGGTTACGACTGGGCTTCCTTCACGGGAATCACACTGAATAAAGATTCTGATTCTGATCGTATTATAGAAGAAATGAAAAAAATTCCTGAAATTACGGAATGTTATTATGTAACGGGTTCTTTCACACTTTACATTAAAATTATTGCCAAAAACCACGAACATATGCGTAAAATTCTTTACGAAAAAATCGACAGCATTCCCGGAATTGCCAAAACCGATTCGATTATTGAATTAGGCTGTGCTTTCAAAAGAAATATCACTTTGTAAAACTTTATAAATAAAAAAATATGCGTTTGCGAATACTGTTTTTATCGGCTTTTTTTTGCTGTAGTTCAGTACTGTTTTCGCAGACTGTAATTCATAATCCATCCAAAAGTGATTTTTCGGGAACACTTTCCTTTTTAGCTTCCGATTGGATGGAAGGACGCGGTTCTACACAAAAAGGCGGTTTTATGGCATCAGAATACATTGCTTCCTTGATGAGTTTATATCAACTGAAACCGTATAATTCCCAAACCGATTATTACCAAGATTTTAAAATACAAGAACATACTGTTCAAAAATCAAGTTTTAAAATCAAAAAAGGAAAAGAAACTATTTCACTTTCTGAAACTGATTTTCGCGTTACGCCAATTACAAAATCAATACAAAACGAAACTTCCATACTCTTTGCAGGATATGGTTTAAGCATCCCAAATGAAGGTTACGACGATTATAAAAATCAGAATGTTAAAAATAAAATTGTAATTGTTTTAAAAGGTTTTCCAAGTCACAGAGATACTACGACGACAACCTTTCAAAAATTTAAAAAACTATTTCCAGAAGAAAATAATTTAGAAGAAATAAAATTGCAGACTGCCATCAAAAATGGCGCAGCAGCTTTGATGATTATCGATTCTAAAGAAACATTCAAACCAAGTAAACATTCAGAAGATGCTGTTTTTCATTCCTTAGAAAATTCAGAAACAGCAACAATTCCGGTTTTTAAAATTAGCAAATCGGCTGCCGAGAAGCTTTTTCCTCAAACCTATATAACAACGTTTGAAAAGAAAGCCCAAAAATTACAGACTTCTTCTGCCCTGCTTAAAAATAGTACAATCAATTTTTCTATCGAATTACAAACGGAAACGTTTCCGGTTCGAAATGTTTTAGGAATGATTACCGGAAAAGACACCACTAAAACTATAATTGTGGGCGCGCATTACGATCATTTGGGCATTATTAAAGATTCGATTTATAATGGTGCCGATGATAATGCTTCTGGAACTTCTGGAATGCTGGCTTTAGCAAAAAAATGGTCGGAATCTAAAACCAAACCGCCTTGTAATATTCTTTTCGCTTCTTGGACCGCTGAAGAAATGGGACTTTTAGGAAGCGAATATTTTGTTCGAAATTTTGATTTCAGTCGTCAAAAAATACTTTTGGCAATCAACATGGACATGATTTCGAGAAGTGCACCAGAAGATAAAACACATCGAATTTTAAGCATCGGCACCGAGAAAGAAAATGACAATTTGAGAAAAATAGCCACTGAATGCAACGCCCAACTTAAAAATCCATTTTCGTTGGATTTATGGGAAACCAACGGTCATTCTGGGAGTGATTACGCTTCTTTTACCGCAAAAGGAATTCCTATTATGACTTTCTTCAGTGGTTTTCACGACGATTATCACACCCCAAACGATAAAGCTTCAAAAGTAGATCTCGACAAAATTCACGATGTGCTTTTTATTGTCAATAATTCTCTTTTAAAGTTTTTAGAAAAACCGCTTAACTAAATCCAAAATACCATGAAAAACCAGTTTCATTTTACGTTTTCGTTTGAAAAAATCATATTGATTTTATTGTTCGTTTCAAGCGGAATACTGCAGGCGCAAAATCCCAAAGGAAAACTATTTATTATTGGCGGCGGCGATCGTTCTGATGAATTAATGAAACAGGTTTTGGCTGTAGCCGAATTAGGAAAAAAAGATTATATCGTCATTTTGCCAATGTCTAGCGAAGAACCAGACAGTTCGTTTATCTTCTTTAAAACCCAAATGGTAAAATTGACGCAAAATCCAATTGTAATGCTGAATTTCAATAAAGAAACTGCTCAAAATAAAAAACTAACCGATTCTGTTCAAAAAGCAAAATTGATTTTTATAAGCGGCGGCGATCAAACACGATTCATGTCGGTGGTACACAATACACCTGTCAAAACAGCAATTGTAAAAGCGTACGAAAACGGAAGCACCATTTCTGGAACCAGCGCTGGTGCAGCCGTAATGTCTGAAAAAATGATTACTGGAAATCAGAAGCTACAAAAAGAATATTCTGGAACTTTTGACAATATCCGATATGACAATCTTGAAACTTCAGAAGGTTTGGGATTGTTGAAGACTGCAGTTATCGATCAGCATTTTTTAAAAAGGAACCGTTACAACAGGTTACTTTCTGCTTTGGTTGAATTTCCTTCTTTAACTGGAATTGGTATTGATGAAGCTACGGCAATTATCGTGAGAAATAATCAGGTAGAAGTTGCGGGAGAAAGCGAAGTTATTGTCGTTCGAAATCCGAAAGGCATTCAAAAATCAAAAAAGAATAATTTGATTTCAATTGAAAACCTGCAAATGAGCATTTATACTCCCGGACAAAAATTTAACATCAAGTAATTATGCATTTTTACTCCAAAATACTACCGCTGGCTTTTGTTTTTCTGAGTTTTCAGATTTCGGCACAAACCCTCAATACAAAAGAGATTGACCGACTGGAAAAGCTTTCCAAACAAGTAACTATAATCCGAGACAGTTGGGGAATCCCACATATTTACGGAAAAACTGATGCTGATGCTGTTTTCGGGCTTTTATATGCACAGTGTGAGGATGATTTCAAAAGAATCGAAATGAATTATATCGAAAAACTGGGTCGTCTAGCAGAAATCAAAGGGCAGTCCGTTTTGTATAATGATTTAGAAATTAAGCTTTTAATTGATACCGACGAAGCAAAAGCTGATTATAAGAAAGCTCCAGCTTGGTTAAAAAAACTATTAAACAGTTATGCAGATGCCATTAACTTTTATTTGTACAAACATCCAGAAGTTAAACCAACTCTTTTAACGCATTTTGAGCCGTGGTTTCCGTTGCTTTGGACAGACGGAAGTATTGGCGCTATAAGCACCGCCGATCTTTCTACAGCAGAATTAAAAGCTTTTTATTCTGGAAATAATGATAAAGTGGCGTATGTAGAAAGAGAAAAATATGTTCAGACAGGTTCTAACGGATTTGCTTTTGCGCCATCAAAAACAGCCGATGGAAATGCGATTTTATACATCAATCCGCATACAACTTTTTATTTCAGACCTGAAGTTCAGGTAACAAGTGAAGAAGGATTAAATGCTTACGGAGCAGTAACTTGGGGACAGTTTTTTATTTATCAAGGTTTTAATGAAAATTGCGGCTGGATGCATACTTCCTCAAATGTTGATGTTGCCGATATGTATGCTGAAAAAATTGTGGAGAAAAAAGGAAAATTATTTTACGAATTCGATCAAAAACTTTTCCCAGTAATTACAAAAGAAATCACAATACAGTATACCGAAAACGGAAAACTGATTCCGAAGAAATTCAAAACCTATTTTACAAATAATGGTCCGATTATGGCCAAAAGAGATGGAAAATGGATTAGTTTAAAATCGATGAACCGCTCGATGACAAGTTTAATTCAAAGCTGGGTTCGAACCAAATCAAAAAGTTTTGATGATTACAAAAAAGCAATGGATTTAAAAGCCAATACTTCCAATAATACGGTGTATGCTGATAACAAAGGAAATATTGCTTACTGGCATGGCAATTTTATTCCTATCCGCGAGAAAAGCCTAAACTGGTCAAAAGTAATTGACGGAACGGTTTCTACCACACAATGGAAAGGTTTACATGAAGTCGATGAAACGGTTCATGTGTACAATCCTTCAAACGGCTGGTTACAAAATTGCAACTCTACTCCTTTTTCTGTGGCGGGTTCAAACAGCCCAAAAAAAGCAGATTATATTCCGTACATGGCGCCTGATGGCGAAAACTTTAGAGGCGTAAATGCCGTTCGAATTTTCAGCAAAGGCGATCATTACACTTTAGATAAAGTCATAGCCGATGGTTATGATACTAAATTATCTATTTTCGAACTTCTGATTCCGAGTTTGGTAAAAGTCTTTGAACAGAATATTAAACCCGAATCTCCAGAATATGAAACTTTAAAAGAACCTATTTCTATTTTGAAAAACTGGGATTATTATGCCAAAGAAAACTCTGTTGCTACAACTCTGGCAGTAGAATGGGCATATAAATTAGACCCAATTATCCAAAAAGCCTATATTGACGAAGGAGAACTAGATCAGGTCGAAAACACAACTAATTTTGCTAAAAACGCAACGGCTTCGCAAATGATTCCGCAATTACAGACCGTTTTAAAGGAACTCCAGTCGAAATGGGGAACTTGGAAAGTCAGTTGGGGCGAAGTAAATCGTTTTCAGCGTTCCAGCGGTGACATTGATTTAAAATACGACGACAATCTTCCAAGCTTGCCAATTGGTTTTGGTCCGGGATCTTGGGGAAGCCTTCCTTCTTTTAAAAGCAGTTATCAAAACAGTTCTAAAAAACGTTACGGTTACAACGGAAATAGTTTTGTATGTGCGGTAGAATTTGGCCCTAAAATAAAAGCAAAATCATTACTAGCAGGTGGAAACAGCGGTGATATTCATTCTAAACATTTTACCGATCAAGCCGAAATGTACCAGAAAGGACAATTTAAAGAGGTTTTATTTTACAAAGAAGATGTAGAAAAAAACGCTGAAAAAACATACCATCCAGGCGAATAATTCCGCCCAAATAAATTTGTTAAATAACCTCACAAGAAATAGCTTTTGAGGTTTTTTTGTAACATAATATTTCTGATATTTGTTAAAAATTGTAAAAAATGAAAAATACAGCTACACTTATTTTTGCAACCTTATTGTTTTCTACTACAATTATGGCACAATTAAAACCCGTAAAATATTCTGAAGGAAACCAAACTCTTAATGGTTTGTTTATAAAATCGGCTAAAAAGAGCCCTAACAATCCGGGAATTTTAATGCTTCCGGCATGGCTTGGAATCGACAACGCTTCGAAAGGAATTGCAGAAGAATTATCAAAATTAGGCTATCATGTTTTTATCGCTGATATTTATGGAGAAGGCAACTATCCTAAAAATACAGGTGAAGCAGGAAAACAAGCCGGATTTTACAAAACCAATTATGAAGCCTATCAAAAACGAATTGATGCCGCTTTAAAAGAACTGATCAAATCAGGAGCAAACGCAGACAATATTGTCATTACTGGATATTGTTTCGGCGGAACGGGAGTTCTTGAAGCTGCCAGAGGACATTTGAATGTAAAAGGCGTTGCGTCATTTCATGGAGGTTTAGGCAAAGATGCTTCTAGACCAACAGAACCCATTACTACTAAAGTTTTAATTTGCCACGGAGCAGATGATCCTTTTGTTTCTAAAGAAGAAATCGCTTCTTTCCAGCAGGAAATGCGTGATGCAAAAGCAGATTGGCAAATGATTTATTATGCAGATTCTGTTCACTCTTTTACCAACCCTGAGGCAGGAAATGACAATTCAAAAGGTGCTGCTTACAACCCAGTTGCCGCCAAAAGATCTTTTGAACATTTAAAGCTTTTTCTGAACGAGGTTCTTAAAAAGTAAAATCAAAACTACCAAAACCAAAACAACCCAAATAAACCAATGTCACATAACAAAATTAGAGAAGACAAAACTTGTTTGAACTGCAGACATGTTGTCGAACAAAAGTTTTGCCCAAACTGCGGACAGGAAAATAGTGATACACGAAAGACCTTTCACCACTTATTTATTCATTTTTTTGAAGATTTAACCCATTACGAAAATGCGTTTTGGAAAACAATCAGAAATCTTCTTTTTAAACCCTCAACGCTTACTAAGGAATATCTTTCAGGAAAGAGATTATCGTATCTGGCACCCGTTCGTTTGTATATTTTTATCAGTTTTGTGACCTTCTTGCTTATTTCTTTTTTCCCCAGTAAAGTAAACAAACAAATTGATGACAACGAAGACAAACTAAATGAAAACATTGTAAATCCGGTTAAAGAAAACGCTGAAAAAGAAGACGATAAAAAGTATTTCAAATTAAGGCCGATGAAAGAAATTGATTCGATCCAGAAATACGGAAAAGAAAATGAAAAATTTTCTGATTTCGAATATTGGGTTTACGAAAAAGCATCTCATGTTACGGAACATAATACCAAAAAACAGATTATTGAAAAATTTGTAGAGTCTTTTTTCCACAATATCCCGAAAATCCTGTTTATCATTATGCCGTTTTTTGCATTTACCCTATGGATTTTCCACAACAAAAAGAAATGGTATTATTTTGACCATGGTATTTTCACACTGCATTATTTTTCGTTCCTGCTGCTCATCTTCCTGATTATGTTTATAGTAGACCGAATATGTGGCATATTTGGTTCCGAGAATCCGTTGAAATTTATTTCTGGAATTACCACTTTTGCGGGAACCATCTGGATGTGTTATTATTTCTATCCCGCTCATCACCGCTTTTATGGCGAATCTAGATTGGTATCGTTTGTTAAAAGTGTAACATTATTCATCATAAACTCACTTTTTATCCTATTTTTACTGATCTTTTACGTTTTATATACATTTATTAATTTACACTAAAATAAAGAATGAAAAAATTACTCATTTTATTTTTAATTGCCTCAACAACGTTTTCCTGCAAAAACTCACAATCGGCAGCTTCAAAAGACAATTCAGATCCAACCAAATATGTAAAATATATTTCTGAAAAAGATTTAAAAGAAATGCTTTATGTTATTGCTTCTGATGAAATGGAAGGTCGTGAAACCGGATCGGCTGGACAGAAAAAAGCAGGTCTTTATATGATCGAGCAATACAAAAAAAGCGGTATTTCATTTCCAAAAGGTGCTTCAGATTTTTACCAGCATATCCCAGCATCTTATTTAAATGCAAAACGCAACCAAAATTTACCAGATTCTGAAAACATCTGGGCGTATATCGAAGGTTCTGAAAAACCAGATGAAGTCTTGGTGATTTCAGCGCACTACGATCACGTAGGTATTAAAAATGGTGATGTTTACAACGGAGCTGATGATGATGGTTCTGGAACTGTAGCCGTTATTGAAATGGCAAAAGCTTTTGCTAAGGCTAAAAAACAAGGCCACGGACCAAAACGTTCTATTTTATTCCTGCATGTTACAGGTGAAGAACATGGTTTACACGGATCTCGTTTTTACTCAGAAAATCCATTATTTCCAATCGCAAACACCATTACGGATATCAATATCGACATGATCGGACGTCGTGATGTAGAACATGCGAATACTAATAATTACGTTTATGTTATTGGTGCCGACCGTTTATCATCTGATCTTCATAATGCCGTTGTGGCACAAAATGACAAATACATCAAAATGGACTTAGATTTCAAATTTAATGATCCAAAAGATCCAAATCATTTTTATGAGCGTTCTGACCACTACAACTTCGCTAAAAATGGCATTCCTTCTATTTTCTTCTTCAACGGAGTTCACGAAGACTACCACGGAAAAGGCGACGAACCTCAAAAAATCGAATACGACGCTTTAACCAAAAGAACAAAACTAGCGTTTGTACTGGCTTGGGATTTAGCCAATAGAGAAAATAGACCGGTAGTGGATAAGAAATAGTTTTTTTTAGGCACAGAGGTTCTGAGGGACTAAGGTTCTGAGGTTTCTCAAAATAAAAAAGGATGAGTTTTACTCATCCTTTTTTATTTTATATCTGTAAAGAAGAACCTTTGAACCTTAGTCCCTCAGAACCTCCCTTTTAGTCATTCATCGAAATCAAAAACTCCTCGTTGTTTTTGGTTTTCTTGAAACGGTCATTTACGAAATCCATTGATTCAACTGGATTCATGTCTGAAAGGTATTTACGCATGATCCACATTCTTTGTAATGTTTTCTCGTCAAGTAATAAGTCATCACGACGTGTACTTGAAGAAGTAAGATCGATAGCTGGGAAAATACGTTTGTTAGCAATTTTACGATCTAACTGAAGTTCCATGTTTCCAGTTCCTTTGAACTCTTCAAAGATAACCTCGTCCATTTTAGAACCAGTTTCAGTTAATGCTGTTGCGATAATACTTAACGAACCACCGTTTTCTACATTTCTAGCAGCTCCAAAGAAACGTTTTGGTTTTTGCAATGCATTGGCATCCACACCCCCGCTTAATACTTTTCCAGATGCTGGCTGAACCGTGTTGTAAGCTCTAGCAAGACGTGTAATTGAATCTAAAAGAATTACAACATCATGTCCGCATTCTACCAAACGTTTTGATTTTTCAAGAACGATATTAGCAATTTTAACGTGTTCCTGCGGTTCTCTGTCAAAAGTTGATGCGATAACTTCACCACGCACACTACGCTGCATATCGGTAACCTCTTCAGGACGTTCGTCAATTAGCAGAACAATTAAATACACTTCAGGGTGGTTAGCCGCAATTGCATTTGCAATGTCTTTTAAAAGCATGGTTTTACCCGTTTTTGGCTGTGCCACGATCATACCTCTCTGTCCTTTTCCGATAGGAGAAAATAAATCGATAATACGGGTTGATATAGAACTGCCTTTTTCGGCTAATTTGAATTTTTCAGAAGGAAAAACAGGTGTCAAATGTTCAAAAGAAACTCTGTCACGAACTACCTGCGGATCATGTCCGTTAATTTTTAATACACGAACAAGAGGGAAAAACTTCTCGCCTTCTTTCGGCGGACGAACCACTCCTTTTACAGTATCTCCGGTTTTTAAACCAAATAATCGGATTTGTGAAGTTGATAAATAAATATCATCTGGAGATGCTAAATAGTTATAATCCGAAGAACGTAAAAATCCGTAACCGTCAGGCATCATTTCGAGAACTCCTTCACTTTCAATAATTCCATCAAATTCAAAGTCTGAATCTCTGAAATTATTGTTGTTCTTTTTATTCTTGTGATTTTGGTTAGGATTTTGATTTCCGTTGTTCCCATTACCATTTCCGTTGCCATTTTGATTTTGGTTCTGATTCGGATTTTGATTCTGGTTTGGATTTTGGTTTTTATTCTGGTTAGGATTAACCTTTTTAACCGGTTGTGCAGGAGTTTCAGTTTTTTCAGCTTCTGTAACTGTTGAAACGGTTTCTTCAGTTTCCAATTTTGGCTCTACTTCTTTTGGAGTCAAGTCCTTAACAGCTGTTTTCTCTTTTTGCTGTGCAACCTTTTTCTCGTAGGCCTGTTTATTAAATTTACCTTTCGGTGCTTTTTTATCTGTAGTTTTTTCTACTGCTTCCTCTTCTTTTGCTGGTTCTGCAGCAACGACAGGAGTTACAGTTTCTTTTATTGGTTCCTCTACTTTGTCGAATTCCAAAACAGGTGCGTTTTTGGCAGCTGTTTTTTTAACTGGAGCAATTCTGGCTCTTTTTGGTTTTTCAGCATTTACTTCAGTAACTTCTTTTTCTGCAATAGTAGCTGCCGGTGGTGCTGTAGTCGCCTCCTGATGCGCTAAAATCTGAGTAATCAGGGTATCTTTTTTAACGCCATTAATCTTTATAGTTTTAGCTAGCTTAGCTATTTCTTGAAGCTCAGAAAGCTTCATTTCTTTTAATGCAGAAATATCAAACATGAATGTTCTATGAGTTTAATTATTTTAAAGGAAATACTGTAAAAAGAATAGGTAGATATTTTTTTTCAATTGACCGCAGAGTATGAAGTGCTTACGGTATTTTGATGCAATAATACGAATAAAATTTAATCATACAATAGTATTTTAAAAAAAGAAAATATATTTTTGTAAAACAATTTCAAGTTATGTTACAGCGAATTCAGACCGTATATTTAATTCTTGCCTTTGTAGTTACTGGGGTTTTACTGTTTTTTATGCCTCTTTGGACATTAAATACAGGTAAGCCTTTTTACTTCATGCAAGACCAGGTTTACTCAGTATTGCTAGCATTAAGCACAATGCTTACAATCGTTAGTATTATATCATTCAAAAAAAGACAAAATCAGTTTGTGATGAACAGACTGAACATAATATTAAACTTAATTTTGTTAGGATTATTTCTATATCGCTCTCTAAATTTATCTGGAGAAACGGTTAACGCTGTTTCTGAGAAAGGTATTGGGATGTTCATGCCGATTGTTTCTATCGTGTTATTAGTTTTAGCTAATAAGGCCATCAAGAAGGATGAAGATCTTGTAAAATCTGTAGATCGTTTGAGATAAACCTATAAACTTAATTTTTTGTGCGACGAAAACCCGAATTTTTATTCGGGTTTTTTTATGGAATAAACTCTTCTTTTTCAAGTCTCATTAAAATCAGCCGCAAAACCATTTTGTAAGATAATTTTTTCATAAATTTGCATTTTTGTACCAAAAACAATTATGTCAGATAAAATTAAAATACATCTTGCTGATGATCATCAAGTACTTATTGATGGATTGAGCAACTTACTTCAAACCGTTCCAAATTTTGAAGTTGTGGGCAGTTCATTGAATGGTTTATCTATATATGATGATGTGGTTAAAGATGAAGCCGATATTTTAATTCTTGACATTAGTATGCCTCAAAAAGATGGTATCGAAGTATTAAAAGAATTTACTCAGAAAGAGTTTCCCTGTAAAGTCATTATTTTATCGAGTTATGATGATTTGAAAATCATAAAAGAAGTAATGAAATTAGGTGCAAAAGGATATCTGACTAAAAAATGTGCCGGCGAAAATATCATTGAAGCCATTATTGCTGTCAATCAAGGACAGGAATATTTTTCGGATGCTGTGAGGGAAAAAATCTTCAGCATCTTTTCAAAGAACAATCCCAAACTAAATAAAAATGTTTTAATCGAAAATCCTGTTTTAAGTCCGCGGGAAATGGAAATCGTGACTTTAATTTGCTTGGAATATAGCGGGAAAGAAATTAGTGAACAGCTTTTTATAAGTCAAAACACCGTGGAAACTCACCGCAAAAACATTATGAAAAAGCTGAATATCAAAAACACTATCGGACTGGTAAAATATGCTTTAAAAAACAATTTGATTAACCCATAAATTCGATAAAAAATTCAGTTTATGTTTATTAGAATTTTCATTTTATTTCTCTTTTTTACTTTCAACGGGACAAAGGCCGCGCAGCTTTCTTCGGCTGATCCAAATTATGTGGCACAGCAAAATGTAGAAAAAACAACTGTTTCTAAAAATCAAAAACTGGAACAGCTTCGAAATAAAAAAGTGGTAAGTTTATCTATCATACTGATTATTCTATTATTTTTTCTTTTCTATTATGTGTATCAAAACAATAAACTGAAACAAAAAATAAAGCGGAAAGATACCAAGCAAAAAATACTCTTAAATGTTATTGATGCAGGAATTGACAGTCAGGAAACCGAACAGAAAAAAATAGCTTCATTCCTTCATGACAATGTTAATTCGCTTTTGTCTTCTGCTGGACTGCATTTGAATGTCTTTACAGCTAAGAATAATATTCAATCCGAAGAAATTCAAAAAGCCAAAGCAATTTTACAGGAAGCGCACGATCTTTTACGTGACATTTCCCACGATCTGATTCCTACTCTTTTGGTGCGTTTTGGGCTAATTTACGCATTAGAAGATTTATGCGAAAAGAATTCAAATTCAGATATCCAGTTTCGATTTTCAAGTTCGCTTTCTACAGAAACACGTTATTCCGAAAAATTTGAAATGAAACTGTATTTTATTATTTCAGAATTGTGCAGTAATATTATCAGACACAGCGGTGCCCAGAAAGCGCAAATTTCACTGCACGAACATCATAATAAATTAATCATCATTATTCATGATAACGGCAAAGGTTTTAATGCCGAAAAAATAGATGAAATCGAAGGTTTTGGCTTAAACCGAATCCGAGTGAGAATTAAAAAACTAAAAGGTACTTTCTCTATTATTTCAAGACCTGATGAAAACAGCGGTACTTCTATCAAAATAAAAGTTCCGATTTCGTAAATTTATTTTTTACCAATCTCGATAATTTCCAGATCTTTTATTTTATCACCTTCAATTACGAAACGAAGCATTGTTCGCATTTGATGAAAACCACTTTTTCCTGCTGCTCCGGGATTCATATGCAGAAGATTATTCTTTTTATCAAATATCACTTTCAATATATGCGAATGTCCGCAGATAAATAATTTCGGCGGATTCAAGGCCATTTCTTCTCGTATTGCCGGATTATATTTTCCCGGATAACCTCCAATGTGGGTAATCCAAACAGAAACATCTTCACACATAAACCGGTTATGAAGCGGAAATTCAATTCTGGCTTTTGCATCGTCAATATTACCATAGACACATCTCAATGGTTTTAGCTTTTTTATGGTATCGGTAACGTTCAAATCTCCAATATCTCCTGCATGCCACACTTCATCTGCTTGAGCGACATATTTTAAAATAGTATCATCGATGTGGCTGTGAGTATCTGAAAGGAGAAGGATCTTAGTCATTTTTTAAGGTGCAGAGGTTTTGTGTGACAAAGGTACAAAGGTTTTTCTTTGTAGGGACAAAGGTTCAAAGTAACAAAGTTTTTTTTCTGAATGAAAAATTTAAATCAAAAAAATCCGATTTGTTTTCACAAATCGGATTTAAAAATATGCTGATCCCAAACCTAATAGATTTTAAAAACCTGTTAGGTCTCTTTAAAAATAATTATTGTTTTTTAGAATTTTTACCGTCTTTTAATTCTTTGGTATCCATCATTTCCATTAGTTTTAATCCCAATAATCCGCTGATAGAACCATCAGAACCACCGTTTCCAGTAATCAATACATCTGGAATCACTTTGATGTTTCCTTTACCAATTTCTTCGGTAACTTTATAACGGGTAAAGTTGTCGCCGCCCATGGCACTAACTTGCAATTGGTACGCTTCGGCAGTTGATTTACCAATTGCCATAATTTTCTCTGCTTCAGCCAAACCGGTTTTTGAGATTTTTTCGGCTTCTGCACTGGCATTTAATCTTGTTGCTTCTGCCTGTGCTCCTGCTCTTGCTTTGGTTGCTTCTGCTTCGGCATTGGCACGCATTTTTGTAGCTTCAGCTTCGGCATTTACATTTAATTTTAAACTGGTTGCATCTCCTTCTGCTTTCTTAACAGTAGCATCTGCTGTACGCTGTGCGATTTCAACACTTTGCGATGCACGTACAATTTCTTTCTGCATATCTGCAATTGCCGTTTCTTTTTCCATTCCCTGACGTTGTTCTTGTGCCATTCTTTGGGTTTGATACGTTTTTTGCTCCTCTTCCGCCAGTTTTCTGTCGGTCAAAGTTTTCATTAACGAATCTGGCGGAACAATATCTCCAATTAAGGTATCAACTGCATTTACGTTATATTCATCCAAAACCAGTTTAATATGATTTTTTGCTGATTCCTGACGTTCTTTTCTCGTTGTTAAAAACGAAATTACATCGCTATCCTGAGCCGAGTTTCTAAAATAGTTACCAATAGTAGGTTCTAAAACCTGAGAAACAAGATTGTTCATGCTTCCAAATCGAGCAATTACTTTCGGTGCTTCTGCAGCTGGCACATGAATAATCTGTGCAACATCCAGATTAAATGGGAAACCATCTTTTGATCGAACGGTAATTGTCGACAGGTTTTTATCTAAATCATGCGATTCGCTTCTTGCATTTGCCCAGTTTAAAACTAAGTTAGTAGTAGGAACTGCTTCTAGTTTTGTTGTGTATTTATTCAAAGCGTATTTTCCAGGACCAAACGGTTCCATCCAAACGCCTCGCTGTCCTTTTGAAACAATATTTCCGTGTTTAAAAGTATCTCCAGTAACATCTTGACCATCTTCGCCAATATAAGAAATCACAACTCCCACATAACCAATTGGCACATCTGTCATTGGATTCTGTTCAATCAAGATTCCCCAAGTATTAATATAGTAGGATCCAGCAAGCATAACCTGTGGTTGCAAACCACGATTTCCGCCATGTTCAAGGAACTTATCAAAATCCTGAAAGTTATTGTGGTCTTCAACAAATTTACCAGCAATTTGTCCCTGCGGAATGGGTTCTCCATCAAGCGCCGTTACAATCCCAATCATGTTTTCGTAAATCTTAATTTGATCTGTAATTACAATCTCAAACAAGAATGTATTAATACGATATGATCCTGTTGTAATAAAAGCAGTCTGACGTCCTTTTTGACCACCATTGTCCAAAAACGCTGTAGCATCTTGAAAGTTGTCACTTTCAACTCTTCTTGCCAGAATTCGTCCGGTTGGAATTTCTTTTCCATCCTTACTTAAAACCAATCCAATTTTCCCTTCTGGAATCAATGTAAAACTGGTCATATCTATTGAATACTGCCAGATCCACATTCCCCAATACAAGCCTGGGGCAAGTGTTTTCGCCTGATAACCAGCCTCGCCTTTTGTGGCAATAATTCGGCCGTCGGGTAAAGATTTGTCGGCACCAAACAAAACGAATTTTTTGGTTACTAAACCAATTTTATCTTCGGGAACTATTACCATTCCGAAGAAAACGCGTAAAATAAATTTGTAAAAAAGTATGGCAAATACTATTAACAGTATCCACCAATAAGAGGTAATTTCATTCATAGTTTTTGATATTTAGTGGTACAAACATAGGAGAAATACGAACTGTTAAAATGAAATATTTTAAAAATTAACATTTGGAATTTTCTTCCTAAAAATGTTAAAAAAAGTTTTATTCTACATCGTTGGAATTGTCAATTTCTGACCTCATTTTCAGCTAAACAAACTATGATTTGTATTTTAGGTTTTGATCGGTTTTAACACTATTTGGAGCTTTTAAGAGACTAAGGGTCTCGGTTTTTGTTTTTGGATTTTTATTATAATGGTTTAAATCATTTTCAAAATATTACATCTATATATAATAGGTATAATTTGTTTACCATAATTGAAAGAAAAACTTAGAACCTTAGTATCTCAGAACCTTAGCAGCTTTTAAAAAAAACCTTTGTACCTTTGCTCCTTTAGAACCTCTGTCCCTTAAAATGAGATATTTTATTCAATTTGCTTACAACGGAACGCAGTACAACGGCTGGCAGTTTCAACCTAATGCTCCTTCTGTTCAGGAAACTTTAAATAAAGCACTTTCTGTTTTATTAAATTCAACGATAAATGTTATGGGAGCTGGAAGAACTGATAGCGGAGTTCACGCTTCTGAAATGTATGGCCATTTTGATTTTGAAACTCCTTTAGACATTTCGGTTTTGGTTCACAAACTCAATTCATTTTTACCAAAGGATATTGCTGTTTTTAATATTATTCCGGTTCATGATGATGCACATTGTAGATTTGATGCCACAAAAAGAACTTATGAATATCATATTAATACTGTAAAAAATCCGTTTTTAGAAGGATTGAGCTGGTATGTAAACCAAAAATTGGATGTCAATATGATGAATGAAGCCGCAAAGATTTTATTGAAACATACCGATTTTCAGTGTTTTTCGAAAGTAAATACGGATGTCAATACTTTTGACTGCACGATTTTTGAGGCATATTGGAAACAAGAAAATAACAAATTGGTTTTTACGATTTCGGCTAACCGCTTTTTACGAAATATGGTTCGTGCCATTGTAGGAACACTTATTAATATAGGTTTACACAAAATCACGCTGGCAGATTTTGAAACTATCATTGCCAGTAAAAGCAGAGAAAAAGCCGGATTTTCGGTTCCGGCGCATGGTTTATATTTAACCAATATTTATTACGATTATTTATAAGCCGTAAGTTTTACGGTATAAGCAGTTTGGCGTTAACATTAATGTTACACGTATTGCCTAAAACTTACAGCACTAAAAAAAATAAATGAAAGCAAAAGCATTTGATACTGGATTATTTAAACGAATTTTAAAATATACCAAACCTTATAAATGGCGTTACTACGGTGTCATTATTTTTGCCGTATCGCTGTCTATTTTTGCAGCACTCCGCCCTTACTTATTAAAGCAAACGGTTGACGGCTATATCAAGACTCATGATAAAATGGGTCTGCTGATGTACATCATCTTAATGGGAGCAGTTTTACTGATGGAAGTTTTCTCTCAGTTTTATTTCGTGTATTGGGCGAACTGGCTCGGACAGGATATTGTAAAAGATATTCGCAACAAACTTTTCAAACACATTTTGAGTTTCAGAATGAAATATTTCGATTTGGTTCCAGTTGGTCAATTGGTAACCAGAGCGGTTTCGGATATTGAATCGATTGCTCGTATTTTCAGTCAGGGATTGTTTATGATTATAAGTGATTTGATGAAAATGCTCGTGGTTTTGATTTTTATGTTTTACATGAACTGGAAACTTACCTGGATTGTAGTTGTTGCGATGCCAATTCTGGTTTACATTACTAGAATTTTCCAACGCAAAATGCAGGTAGCTTTTGAAGAAGTGCGAACACAAATTGCCAACATGAACTCATTTGTTCAGGAACGAGTAACGGGAATGAAAATCGTACAGCTTTTTAACCGAGAAAAAATCGAAGCCGAAAACTTTAGAGTGATTAATGACAAACATCGTGTAGCTTGGATTAAAACGATTTTATATAACTCTATTTTCTTCCCTATTGCCGATATTATTTCATCGATTACTTTAGGTCTGGTTGTTGTTTTTGGAGGATTTAAAATTTTAAACGGAGACAATTTTACGACTTTCGGAGATTTATTTTCATACACCATGTTTATTGGAATGTTGTTTAATCCGCTACGCCAAATTGCTGATAAATTTAATGAGATGCAATTAGGAATGATTGCGGCCAATCGTGTTTTTGATATTATCGATACGCAGGATCATATTCAAGATACAGGAACTATTGAAGCTCCAGATTTTGAAGGAAGCATCGAATTTAAAGATGTTCGTTTTGGGTACATTCCAGAAGAAGAAGTTATAAAAGGAATTGATTTATCGGTTTCTGCTGGACAAACAATTGCTATTGTAGGTTCGACTGGTGCAGGAAAATCTACGATTATAAATTTATTGAACCGTTTTTATGAAATAAACAGCGGAACGATATGCATTGACGGACACAATATCGAGAATTATACTTTGGCTTCACTTAGAAAACAAATTGCGGTAGTTCTTCAAGATGTGTTTTTGTTTGCCGATACAATTTACAATAATATCACACTTCACAATCCAGAGATTAGCCGCGAACAAGTTATAGATGCTGCGAAAAAAATCGGAGTTCATAATTTTATCATGAATCTTCCGGACAATTATGATTTTGATGTTAAAGAACGCGGTGTTATGCTTTCGTCAGGACAAAGACAGCTGATTGCATTTTTACGTTCGTATGTCAGCAATCCGAGTATTTTGATTTTGGATGAAGCGACTTCGTCAATCGATACCTATTCTGAAGAATTAATTCAGCGCGCCACCGAAACGATTACCAAAGGAAGAACATCTATCATTATTGCACACCGTTTGGCTACAATTGTAAATGCCGATAAAATTGTAGTAATGGACAAAGGTTTAATTGTAGAACAAGGGACACATCAGGAATTATTAACCAAAGCCGACGGCTATTATAAAAACTTATATGATTCGCAGTTTTCGGCAGCGAATTAGATTAAACATACGCATTTTTGAAATTTAGATTAAAAAAAATAACATCACAACGTGCCTTCGTAATTTACGTCATCGTTTCTATTCTTATTACAGTTTCTTCTGTTTACATGCTCAGTAATTTAATTACTGATCTTACTGAGAAAGCAAATGAAGATACGGCACAGCGTAACTTCGTAAAAAAACAGGAATTCATGTCGCAGGAATTTTCAAAATTTCTGGAACAGGAAAACCGAATTAAACACGTTTTAAAAATAAGCAGACCAGAAGATCTCGCTTCGAACATACATGTATTGTCTTCTGTACAAAACATAAATTTATTAGTAGCTGATAATTGGTTTCAGATTAACGATAATCAAATTCAGTTTGGAACAGATTCAATTTCTGATGCTGTAAAAAAAGATGCTGTAGATTTTATTCAAAAAAATAAAGATCAAGAGCATATCAGCATTATTATTCCGCAGGGAAAAGAATGGGTTTGGAGAATTTATTTTAAACTCACTTCAAAAAACACAACAGTACGTTATGGTTACGACATCAGCTTAAAAAAACTTCTTGCTTATTTTTCTACTTTAGATATTAGATCGACTAATAATTATGCTTTTATTTTTGATAAATCAGGAAGATGTATTTTTCATCCCGAATCGAATTTTATAGGAAAAAATATTTATGAAATCTCTTCTACCCGCTCAATCGACACAATCTTTACCCAAAAGCAAGATTATGTAAAAAGAGTTACGATGTCTGAATATTTAAAATTGGACGTTATCCGATTTACCAAAAAATTAGACCTTAAGAATTCACATTGGTTTATATGTGTAAATTTCCCAAAAAATGTTGTTGATGAAAATGTAACGTCGATCAAAAAGTATTCGACATGGATTTATTCGATTACAACGGTAATGCTTCTGCTTATTTTTTATTTGTTCTCGTATGCCAACAGACGTGCTTATCGAGAAAAGGGAATTGCAATTAAAGAAAAAAACCGACTTCTCGTAGAGAATGAAAAAATCGTTAAAGAAAAAGCGCTTATGCAGCTTCAGCAATTAAAGGAGCAGATTAATCCGCATTTTTTATTTAATTCGCTTAACTCTCTGTATATGTTAGTGGGAAGTGATGTAAAAACAGCACAGAAATTCACACTCAACTTATCTCGTATTTATCGTTATTTAATTGATCCGCCGCAAAAAAATATCGTTCCGTTAAAAGACGAATTATTATTTATTGAGAAATACATCTTTTTACAGCAGACACGCTTTAAAGAAGAATTATTCTTTTCGATAAAGATTGAAAACGAAACGGCTTTAGAAAAACACATTCCCTATCTGGCTTTCCAGATAGTGGTCGAAAATGCCATTAAACACAATAGAGCAACTCAGGAAAATCCGTTAATTACTGGAATTCTAATTCAAGAAAACCAAGTAATTATTAGCAACAATCTTCAAAAAAAGGCTCAGAGCGAACCAGGAACTAATTTTGGTTTAAAGTACTTATCGAGCATTTATAATTTTTACTCCAGAACCAATTTAACAATTTCAGAAAAAGACGGCAAATTCGTATGTATTCTGCCATTAATATCCATTCACTCCTAAAAAAAAGCCATTCACTCCGTTTTGTTTTTTTTCTGAATCAAAATCGAATAGTTTCGACGAAAATTAACTTAAACTTAACACCAAAATGAAGGGAAAGGCATTCCTGCATACTATAAAATTATTCTGCTTACTAATTTTATTATTGTTCATTCCTGTTACAGTTCTTGCCCAAAAGAAAAAGAAAAAAGAAACAGAAAGTGAAGTTGTAAAAAAAGATTCTACTGACGCCAAAAAAGGTAAAAAATACGATGATCTTGTAAAAAAGGGAACGGTTAAAAAAGGACTTTTCAACATCATTCAAGTTAAAACCGATGTTTATTTTGAAATTCAGGATAGTTTATTTAAAAGGGAATTTCTAGTTGTAAACAAATTGTCGCAAGTTCCCTTTCAAGTTAATGAAGCCGGATTAAACAAAGGAATGAATTATGAGAATAAAGTTATTTCCTTTTACAAAGATACAATTGCAAAGAAAGTCTGGGTAAAATCATACGTACCTAAAGTTTCTTCACCTAAAGAAGATGCCATCACAGCATCGGTTATTGATAATTTCTCTGAATCTATTATTGAAGTTTTTGACATTGAAACCAAAAATAATGATTCGAGTGCAGTAGTTATTAAAGTAAATAAGATTTTCGACGGAAAACAAAAAAGTTTCAATGATGTTTTGAGCAACATTGGTTTTGGCGGTTCTGTAAAATCTGATTTGTCATATATAGAAGGATTAAAATCTTTCCCTAAAAACATAGTGGTTAAATCACAACTTACGACTTCAGTGAGTGAAGGCGGGCCAACGTTATCGGTTACACTAGGTGTTACAAGTAACATTATTCTATTGGACAAAGAGCCAATGAAACCTCGTTATGCCGATAACCGAATTGGTTTTTTCAGTGAAAAACACTGGTATTTTGCCGACGCGCAGCAGGCAATGGTTGAAAAAGAACTGATTACACGCTGGCGTTTAGAACCTAAAAAAGAAGACGAAGAAAAATATTTAAAAGGAGAATTAGTAGAGCCTAAAAAACCAATCGTTTACTACATAGATCCATCTACTCCAAAACAATGGAGAAAGTACATCATTGACGGGGTACACGATTGGCAGGCTGCTTTTGAAAAAGCTGGTTTTAAAAATGCCATTATTGCAAAAGAACCTACTGAAGCTGATTTGGATTTTGACATTGACGACGTACGTTATTCAGTTATCACTTATGCTGCATCTCCAAAATCAAATGCTATGGGCCCATCGGTTGTTGACCCAAGAAGCGGCGAGATTATAGAGGCAGATATTATCTGGTGGCATAATGTGATGACATCTTTACAAAGCTGGATGCGTATCCAGACTGGACCCATTGACCCAAAAGCAAGAGGAAATACATTTAGTGATGAACATATGGGAGAAGCAATCCGTTTTGTATCATCGCATGAAGTGGGACATACTTTTGGTCTAAAACATAATATGGGTTCTTCTTTTGCTTATGATGTAGAATCATTGCGTTCTAAAGAATTTACAGCAAAAATGGGCGGAACAGCTCCGTCAATTATGGATTACGCTCGTTACAATTATGTAGCTCAGCCAGAAGATAACGTAACGGTTATTACTCCAAAAATTGGAGAATATGATAAATATGCTATTGAATGGGGTTATAGATGGTATTCGCCTAACGAAAATGAAACTGCAAGACTGAACGCCTTAATCACAAAACATCAAAATGACCCCATTTATTTTTATGGCGAACAGCAGGAAAACGTAATCGATCCTCGTTCTCAATCAGAAGATTTAGGTAACGATGCGGTTAAAGCCAGCGAATATGGTTTAAAAAACTTAAAACGTGTGGTCGATAATATCTTAAACTGGTCCTACGATAAAGATCAGTCTTACTACCAAACTGGTAAACTTTATATTGGAGCTATCGGACAATGGCAAACGTACAATGGTCATGTATTAACCAATATTGGCGGTGTTTACTTAAACCCAACGGTTCATGGCGATAACAAACAAAGTTATGTTCCGGTTCCTGCAGCAATGCAAAAAAGAGCGGTAGATTATTTAGTTAAAAATGTAATTACAATTCCGCAATGGTTATTTTTTAATGACGTTTTAGACAAAACAAATCCGCTGAAAGATTCTCCTTTTGGGCCTTATGAATACACACCATACACAATGTCAAGAGCATTACAATACGACGTTATGTATAGCTTATTCAGCGATGACCGTTTACTTCGAATGACAGAAAATGAATTATACCAGCGAAATAAAACCAATGAGAAGGTTTTTACCGTAAATGATTTATTCCAAAAATTACATCAAAGTGTATTTGCAGGAACTATTCAAAACAAATCGCTGAGCATTTTAGAACGTATGACACAAAAGAATTATGTAGATGTTTTAATTGTTTCGACCAATAAATTATTTGAAAAAACGGATGTTAAAAAAACAATCCAAATACAAGAAACATTACAAATGCCTCATTTATGCTCTGTAGATGATGCACATATGGCGAGAAACATTAATAATTCTTTCTTAAAAAGAGTTACAGAAGTAACATCTGATAAAAAGGGAGAATTGAGTAAAGTACTTCAGTTATTAAGAACAAAAAGAAGTACCGGAGATCAATCGACCCAAAATCATTACCGCGATTTAATACAACGAATCGATAAAGCCCTAAATAATACAACCTTTTAATACATAACCCAAAACATGAAAAAAATTCTACATGCCTTACTGCTGTTCCTGGCCATCGCAGGATACTCGCAGGAAACCCGAACTATTACGGGGATCATTCAAGATGAAGCAGACTTGTCGCCAATTCCGGGTGCGTCTATCTTCGTTGAGAATAATTCGATCTCAAACAAAACTGCTATGGCAGGTATTATTCAGAGTGAAGCTATTGGAACTACTACAGATTTCGACGGTAAATTTTCCCTGAAAATCGCAAAAAATATTACTTCTTTGAGAGTTACTTTCATGGGATACAAATCGTATACTCTTGAATTAGACGGTCAAAAAAATTATACAGTCAACTTAAAATCTGAAACAGCAAAACTTCAAGAGGTTGTTGTAACTGGTTACCAAAAAATTGAGAAAAGAAAACTTACTGCTGCGGTTACAAAAATCGACATGGCTGCAATCCAGCAGACTGGAGTTTCGAGCATTGACCAATTATTGGTAGGACAAATTGCCGGAGTTGCTGTAAGTACGCCATCTGGAGCTCCTGGAGCACCTGCTAAAATTAGAATCAGGGGTACTGCTTCTCTTAATGGTACACAAGATCCTTTATGGGTACTAGATGGTTTACCATTAGAGAGCAATGAAGTTCCAAAAAACTACGATAAGGACAACATTGATAATCTTACTAATTATTCAATCGCTGGTTTAAACCCAGATGATATTAAAGACATTACAATTTTAAAAGATGCCGCTGCAACAGCTATTTATGGTGCTCGTGCTGCAAATGGTGTAATCGTAATTACTACTAAAAGAGGTAAAGCAGGTAAAATGGTGGTAAGTTTTAACACCAATACTTTTATTACACAAAGACCTGAGTTTTCTAAATTAAACTTGATGAATGCAAGCGAAAAAGTTGATTTAGAACTTAACATGGCAAGTCGTCCAGAATTAACATACAGAGACACTGGTGGAGACATTTCTCGTATCCTAAACGGGTCTGGTGAATTAGATGCTTACAGAACTGGCGGATTTTCTGCTTTAACTCCTGCAACACAACAATCTATCAATTCTTTAAGAGGAAATAACACAAACTGGGGTAACTTATTGTACCAAACGGCTATCAATACACAGCATGGTTTAAGTCTATCTGGCGGTGGTGAAAAATCAGATTACTACTTTTCTGTAGGTTACTTCGACGAAAAAGGAACAACTGTTGGAACAGGGTTCAAACGTTACAACTTAACATTAAAAAACAACTACGAAATCACAGATAAATTCAAGGTTGGTATTGGTATCTTTGGTTCTGAAAACAAAACTACATCTTACTTAACAGATACAGATGCATTTACAAATCCTGCTAACTATTCAAGAAACGTAAATCCATATTTAACTCCATACAATGCTGATGGAAGTTATAAATACGATCAGGATATCGCAGGTTACTCAGAGCGTTACGTTCCTTTCAACTTCTTAGAAGAAAGAGCAAACACTTCTTATGATTTAAAAACAAGAGCTTTAAAAGCTTTATTAGATGCCGAATATAAAATAACTAAAGACTTAAAAGTAACTTCGCAATTAGGTTTACAGTTAGACAATACATCTAGTGAAAAATATGCTGCTAAAGACACGTATTATACTAGAAAACAAAGAGAAAAAACACGTTATTTTAGTAACGGTGCTTTCAATTATTTCTTACCTGTTGGAGGTATTATTCAAAATACAAACACAGATTTTTTCCAGTACAACCTAAAAACAATGGTTCATTACAACAAAACGTTTAATGAAAAACATGAAGTTGAAGCTATGGTTGGTAATGAGTTAAGAAGAAATTACAATACAAGTGTTTCTACAAAAGGATTTGGTTTTGATAAAAATAATCTAACTACACAGCAGATCCTTTTCCCTAATACTACTAATATTAACAATCCTGATTACAGAACTTATACTAAAACCGATAACGAAAATGCTTTTGCATCATTCTTCGCAACAGCTTCTTATACATACGACAGAAAGTATAGTGTTTTTGGTAGTGTTAGATACGACGGATCAGATTTATTTGGTGTAGATCCAAAATACAAATATTTACCATTGTGGTCAACATCTGCTTCATGGGCAGTTTCTGAAGAAGATTTCTTAAAAGATAATTTAACACTTTCTAACTTAAGACTTCGTGCTTCTTACGGTTTACAAGGAAATATCGACAAAAACACTTCTCCTTATGTAATGGGTACTAATGGATCTGTTGTTATTTTACCAGGACAAACTGAACCAATCATTAATGTAGACAGTCCGCCTAATGAAAAATTACGTTGGGAAAAAACTACAAACACAAACGTTGGAGCTGATATTGGACTTTTCAACAACCGTATTAGCATTGTAACTGATTTGTACGGAAGAAAAAGTACTGACTTAATTGGTTTAAGATCTCTTCCATTAGAAAATGGTTTTGAATATACAAACATGAACTGGGCACAAGTAAGTAACAAAGGTTATGAGATTACTTTGTCTACAAAAAACATTGACCGTCCAAACTTTAAATGGAATACAAGTATTAACTTCTCTCACAACAAAAGTAATGTTGATCGTATAGCAGTTCGTGACACAGATTATTTCCCAAGCAGAGAAGGTCGTCCTGTAAATGCTGTATTTGGATTTAAAACAAATGGAATTGATGAAAATGGATATCCTTTATTTGTAAACAAAAAAGGAGAAACAGTAAATACACAAACATTCTTTGGTTTATACGATCCTTTTGCTGACTTCTTCCCAGGAGAACTTACGCAATCAAAATTAACTTCAAGTGAGTTTAGAGATTTGTTTACTTATTTAGGCGACAGAGATCCTAAATTTACAGGAGGTCTTACGAATACTTTTAAAGTTCATAATTTTGATTTAACTATTGCTGCTTCTTTCAATATTAAGCAGACTGTAACCAGAACTCCTCCATACAACGGAACATTAGTAGACAGAGGTCAAAACTACAGTAGAGACATTTTAGATGCATGGTCACCAACAAATACATCTTCTAACTTACCTGCAATTAACGGTAAAGATTTATCAGCTGGAGATTCTTACATGGCATACTTATGGTACTCTGGTGCAAATCAAATTACTACCCTAAATTATTTAGATACATGGGTTAGCGAAATGAGTTATATGAGATTAAGCAGTATTCGTTTAGGATATACATTCCCTAAAGCCTTTACAGACCAAATCAATATTGCCAGCATTAGATTCAATGTTGAGGCAAGAAACTTATTCGTAATCAGTTCTGATTACAAAGGTTACTTTGACCCTGAAACTTTTGGAAATATTTATGCTCAACCAGTTCCTAAATCATTCACTTTAGGATGTAATGTAACTTTCTAATACAATTAAAGATGAAAAAAATCTCACAATATATAGTACTTTTTGTTGCTGCAATTACAGTAACAAGCTGCGATGATTATCTGGATATTCAGCCAGTTGGTCGAGTTATTCCAGAAACTTTAGATCAATATCGTGCCGTATTAACAAATGGATATTATCTGTACCCTGAACACAAGTCATTAACTGCGCTTCGTACAGACGAATTAACAATGAACGAGTTTGCAGATGAAATTACCGTTTTTAAAGACATCTACACTTGGAAAGACACCAATCCTGATCGTCTTACTGCAACTTTTCAGTACCAAGATCTTTATAGTGTAATTTTTTATACTAACGTAATCATTAATGAAGCATCAGTAAAATTAGCTGATTCACCAGAAAAAAATCAATTAGTAGGAGAAGCGTATGCTTTAAGAGCTATGGCTTATTTTGATTTGGTTAACCTATTCGGAAAACCTTACAATGCTTCAACAGCTGGTTCAGACAAAGGTGTTCCTTTGGCTTTAGAAATAGATCTAGAACAAGCTTTCGTTCCACAAAGTGTTGAAGTAATTTACAACCAGATTATTTCTGACACTAACAAAGCAGAAGAATTAATTAATGTTGCTTCTCAAACAAAAGGACTTAATTACCGTTTTTCTAAAGTAGCTTTATACAGTTTAGAAAGCCGTGTTTACCTACACGTACAGCAATGGCAGAAATCTTTAGATGCGGCAAACAAAGGTTTAGCAATCAAAAGCGAACTTGTTGACTTAAAAGCAACTTCTGTTTTTGCTACTAAATACGATTCAAAAGAATCTATTTTAGCACTTGAAGATGGTTACATTAATGGACTTAAAGGAGCTTCATATGCTTCTCCAGAATTAATTGCGGCTTACAACAAAACTGCTGATTTACGTTTCCCTCTTTACTTTTTAGCAAGCGGAAGCCGTTTCAGAATTCAAAAAGGAGGAAATGACGATCAAAAATGTTCATTTAGAACTTCAGAATTGTATTTAACAAAAGCAGAAACTTCATTAAAACTAAATAACATTGCCGATGCAAAAACAACTGTTTTAAGTTTCATCAAAAACAGATATACGGCAGCTGCTTATGTACAGCTTGAAATTGAAGTTAGCGCAATGAATGCTGCTGATTTAACCAATTTCATCTATGCAGAAAGACAACGTGAGTTTGTTGTTGAAGGACAACGTTGGTTTGATTTGAGAAGAACGTCTCAAAAACAAATCGTTCACACATTTGATGGAGACAATTTTACTTTGATGCAAAACGATCCGCGTTACACGATTATTTATCCTGCAAACGCGAGATTAAACAATCCCAATCTATAATACCTATTAAATCTTGAAAAAGGCTCAGTTTAAAACTGGGCCTTTTTTGTTTGTAAACCATAAAATAATTCTGAATTAGAGTAAAAATTAAAACAACATTAAAAACATACTTGTAAAAAAAGCAGAGAAAATTATATTTGCAAAATGAAAATAGGGTTTCACATCAAAAATGAACCTATAACTTATCCAAAAGCAAATGAGAATTGCCATTATTGAAGACGAATATCTTGCTTCAGATTATCTAAAATCGATTTTAGAACAGCAGGACATTTTGCAGATTGCCGAGATTACAGTTTTAAAATCTGTAAAAGAAGCCGTCGTCTTTTTTAGCGAAAACAATGTCGACTTAGCTTTTATGGACATCCATCTAGGCGATGGAAAAAGTCTTGAAATCTTCGAAAAAGCAACTATAGCATGTCCCGTAATTTTTGTTACCGCTTATGATTCTTATGCTATTTCGGTTTTCAAACACTTTACAATTGATTATCTTTTAAAACCTTTTGAAGAACAGGAACTATTAGAAGCCCTGACAAAATTCAAAAAAATAAAAGACAGCTTTAATGCCGATGCTCCCCTGCAATCTTTAGTTGCAATAGAAAACCCTGAAACCAATAAAATTCAACGTCATTTTCTGGTAAACCACGGCTATAAACTCATTTCGATAAACGAATCTGATATTACTTTTTTTGCAGCTTCGGGAAAACACCTTTTTATTTACGTAAAATCGGGCAACAGCTTTCTATACAACAGCACACTAACCGATATTATAAACAGTCTCGATCCCTTTCTGTTTTTTAAAGTAAACCGAAAATATATTGTAAGCCGACATATTATAAAAGAGGTTATAAAACACTCTCACCAAAAAATAGAATTGATCCTTACAGTACCTCCAATCGAAAATGATCCAATCATCATTAGTAAAAAAGAAATCACCAATTTTAAAAACTGGCTCGATCAGTAATTTTTAGTTCATTTTTCTTAAAATTTAACTTTTTCTCTAAAATTAGAAAACTGAATTATTCCTAATTTGTGAATTAAAATCTCTCAAAAAAGTATTAAAATCACTTTAAAACGTTAAAATAGCGTTATAAGAATCATAAAATTCAAGGTTTACAAGCAGCTGTATAGCCATATTCATTTTCCATTTATTTATCTTTGAGAGACAAATTCAAATGAAAAAGAGCTATGCCACACACACGATTTTATCCTGATGAACAATTCAAAGAAATAGAAATAAACGCATCATTGCAGCTTAAATATGCCATTTCAAACAGAGGCCGATTAATTAGTTTTACAGACGAAATTGAAAACGGACGAATCCTAAAAGGAGGTTTAAGCGATGGATATCCAACTTTTAGATTTAAAGTCAAAAAAGACGACAAAATCATCAATAAATATTTGTTTCTCTACAAATTAGTTGCCCAATATTTCATCCCAAAAGATTCTGAAGATCAAACCTATGTACTTCATTTAGATTATAACAGAAGTAACGACGACGTAAAAAATTTACGCTGGGCAACCAAACAAGAAATGATGGCCCACAGCCGCAAAAGTCCGCGTGTAATTCAGGCGAAAAAAAACCTGATCGAACACAACTTAAAAGCCGACGGCAGAAAGTTAACCACTACAAAAGTGATGCTTATTAAAAAAATCCTTTCAAGACCAGAACAAAAAACCCGCTTGAAAATGATTGCCAAACAATTCGGCGTAAGCGAAATGCAGATCCGCAGAATTGCCAGCGGAGAAAACTGGGGACACGTGAAGGTTTAATTTTGTTGATAGTTTTTGGTTGATAGTTGATGACCAATTATAACTTACAATTCATAAAGCTACAGATTATTAGCATTAACACTGATTTTTAAAATCATTTTAATCCTTATAATCTGTGGCTTATTTTTTTTCAGCAAAGACTAACCCAATCAACCATCAACAATAAACAATAAACCAACAACTATCAACCAAAAACTATCAACTATCAACTATCAACCAACAACCATCAACCATCAACAATTACTCACCAAATCCCAAAAATTACTTCACAATTCATAATTTACAATTCACAATTACTTCGGTTTCTGTGAAAAGACCAAAGTCTGTATCGGTAAAAACAAATTTAAAGGCGTTCATTTAAAATAAATCCTTAAATTCGCAATCACAAATAACAAAAGAAATAAAATCGAAAAATGAGTTTCGGAATTGTAAAAAATTCATTTTTCGGTAGCTAATACTAAAACCCAAAAAAATGAAATACGACGTTATTGTTTTAGGAAGTGGTCCTGGAGGATATGTAACAGCGATTAGAGCTTCTCAATTAGGCTTTAAAGTAGCTGTAGTAGAAAAAGAAAATCTTGGTGGAGTTTGCCTTAACTGGGGATGTATCCCAACAAAAGCATTATTAAAATCAGCTCAGGTTTTTGATTATTTAAAACACGCTTCTGATTACGGATTAAAAGTTTCTGAATTCGATAAAGATTTCCCAGCAGTTATTCAACGCAGCCGCGGTGTAGCTGAAGGAATGAGCAAAGGAGTTCAGTTCTTAATGAAAAAAAACAAAATTGACGTTATCGAAGGTTTTGGAAAACTAAAACCAGGAAAAAAACTTGACGTTACAGACAAAGACAATAAAGTTACTGAATATAGCGCTGATCACATTATCATCGCAACTGGAGCTCGTTCTCGCGAACTTCCAAACTTACCACAAGACGGTAAAAAAGTAATCGGATACCGTCAGGCAATGACATTACCAGAACAGCCAAAATCTATGATTATTGTTGGTTCTGGAGCAATTGGAGTTGAGTTCGCTCACTTCTACAACTCAATGGGAACAGAAGTTACTATTGTAGAATTTATGCCAAATATCGTTCCTGTAGAAGACGAAGACATTTCTAAGCAAATGGAACGTTCTATGAAAAAAGCAGGCGTAAAAATCATGACAAACTCTTCTGTAGAAAAAATTGACACTACAGGAAACGGAGTAAAAGCAACTGTAAAAACAGCAAAAGGAGAAGAAATTCTTGAAGCTGATATTGTACTTTCGGCAGTTGGAATCAAAACAAACATCGAAAATATTGGTTTAGAAGAAGTTGGAATCGCTGTTGACCGAGATAAAATCTTAGTAAACGCTTACAACGAAACCAACATTCCAGGATACTACGCAATTGGAGACGTTACTCCAGGTCAGGCTTTAGCTCACGTTGCTTCTGCTGAAGGAATTAACTGTGTAGAAAAAATCAAAGGTTTACATGTTGAGCCAATCGATTACGGAAACGTTCCAGGTTGTACTTACGCTACTCCAGAAATCGCTTCTGTTGGTTTAACCGAAAAACAAGCAAAAGAAAAAGGTTACGAATTAAAAATTGGTAAATTCCCATTCTCAGCTTCTGGAAAAGCAAAAGCTGCTGGAGCTGCTGACGGATTCGTAAAAGTAATCTTCGATGCTAAATACGGAGAATGGTTAGGATGCCACATGATTGGTGCTGGTGTTACAGATATGATTGCTGAGGCAGTTGTAGCACGTAAACTAGAAACTACTGGTCACGAAATCTTAAAATCGATCCACCCTCACCCAACAATGAGCGAGGCTGTTATGGAAGCTGTAGCTGATGCTTACGGCGAAGTAATTCACTTGTAAAATATACAATGTAAAGACTAGAAAGTTTTTACGGAGTTATATATAATTTTCAATTTATAAAAATCCGATTTGCGAAAGTGAATCGGATTTTTTTATGGAAATGAATTCCTTAATCTTTAATAATCAATTTCTAATTTGTAATACAAAACTTATATATTTGTAAAAACTATATTTAATTATGAATTCAATATACAGCTTAGATACTCTTCAAGAACTCAAAGAATATCTAGAAAAACAAGATCAAAAATCATTAAGAGAAGAACTAATTAATGAGTTTTTAAAATTTGCAGAATATAAGAATGCAAGTGATTGGAACAATGCAGTAAAAATTTGCGAAAGCCTTGCCATAATTGGATGGGGAGAACATGAACCATTACAAGCTGTAAAAGGAATGTTTTTTAATGGAAATCCAGAAACCTATTTATAAACAAATTTCATGAACCAAGATTTGTAGAGGCTATATGGTCAAAAAGAAAAGATGGTTTTACAATGGAAAAAGGCAGAACATCCTATTTTGAAAGTCCAATGTTATCTGAAAAAAAGACGATTCTAAATGAATATAATGTTCAAGAAGATATACAAGATTTAATTTTAGCCAATCAACGAAATTGGATTCCTAAAAATCCTATTTTAATTACACGTACAATTAGTAATTGTTATGAAAATTCTAAATCAGTTATTGAGAGCATAGATAAAGAGCTTCAACCTGAATTAGACTTAAAGATGAAACCTGAAAAATATGGTACAGCTATTAATCAAATAATATTTTCATGTTCTTACAGCTTTTATGACAACAATTCTTGTAAAACAAATTACATTATTGCTGATGAAAGTTTGAAATTAAAACAAAAAGATTTTTACCCGGAATTACTCAAAATATTTTCAAAACAAGAAATTGAAAAGAACGGATATTTTCTAAGAAACCGATACGAATATGGTAATTTCAATTCTGAAAAAGGAAAAATAACAAATGAAATAAAGTTTGAAAAAGAATTAAGCGATTTGAGTTATAGTAAACAAAAACAAATTATAGCCGAGCATATTACGTTTTCTTTAAATACAACAATTGAGAAGCTTAAGAAGAAAAAAATCATTTATGATTTTGAAAGTATGCGAAATGATTTCTTAGAAATTTTAACAAAATGGAAATCTAATTAGATTTATAAAAATCCGATTTGCGAAAGTGAATCGGATTTTTTTTATGGCGTGTCCCTCTGGGTCAGGCTGTACGCTGTATCTTTTATGGCGAACCCCGCCATAAAAGGATGTCGCTCCCATCCTTCACGCAAATGTAAAACCGACCCATATCTAATTGTAAATGAAAAGAAAAACAAACTCATTATTACAATTGATAAATAACTAAGAATTTGCAATTGAGAGTAAAACCAAAATTTTAATAAATAATAAATTGTTAAAAACTTGACATAAAAAAGCTTTTTCATCGTGCTAAAATTCTTATTTTTATTCCTTATAAATAAGCAAAGCAATGAAACTACCTTTTATAGAAATAATCGAAGCCACGACAAGCGATCCTAATTTATTAATGTGGAAGTTTTATGATGAAGATAAAGAAATTAAAAACGGAGCCAAACTTACCGTACGCGAAAGCCAGCAGGTAATGCTTTTAAATGAAGGACAACTTGCAGATGTATACTCGCCGGGACTTCATACTTTATCTACAGAAAACGTTCCTATTTTAAGTAAACTTAAAGGGTGGAAATACGGTTTTGAAAGCCCTTTTAAAGTTGATATTTACTTTTTCAACACACATCAATTTATCAATAACAAATGGGGAACTCCCGCTCCTATTCTGCTAAACGACCCACAATTTGGACAAATCAGAGTAAGAGCCTTTGGAAGTTTTGATATAAAAATTGTAGATGTTGCCAAATTCTTCCGTCAATACGCGGGAACCTACCAGCAGCTTACCATTTTTGAATTGCAAAACCAATTACGAGATTTTGTTGCACCCAAATTTGGAGAAGTGCTGGCCAATGAAAATATCACCGTAACCGATGTTGCTGGAAATATAACCCAATTAGGACAAAAAATCGAACCTTACTTAAAACCATATTTTCTTCAATTCGGGATTGAATTAACACAATTTGTAATCACAAGTGTCACTTTACCGGAAGAAGTAACAGCACATTACGATAAAATCACCAATATGAATATGGTAACCGATATGGATAAATTTACCAAATTCAACACAGCAACCGCAATTGGCGATAAAGGAACAGCGCTTCACGATGCTACACAAAATGCATTGAGTATGGGAATTCTTTTAAATCAATTACAGCAAACAAAAGAAACTCCTAAACAAGAAACTCAGGACGATTTAACTTCTAAACTTCAAAAATTAAAATCCTTGTTTGATGCCGGTTTAATTGATGAAGACGAATTCAAATCTAAAAAAACAGAATTATTAAGTCAATTATAATGGAAGAGAAAAAAGTATCATCATTTCTTGACAGACTCAAAGAAAAAGCACAAAACCAATTGAATTACGGCGGCGAAACCGAAATCAACGACGCCCAAATGAAACTGAAAGATTGTCCAAATTGTGGTGCTGGAAGAGCAAAACAAGACGGCTTAACACATTGCGCCTATTGCGGATTTGAGTTTTTAAATGTAAAACTTACTGACGGAGTATATATTAAAAAAGAAGATAATTCCATTTAAAATCCTATAACGTGTTCGGACTATTCAAAAAATCAAAAAACAACGAAAAAAAAGAAATCCAAAAACAGGAATCACTTCCAGATTGGTATGCTGAACTTCAAGAAGCGCAGCAAAGATGGTTTTCTTTTTCAGAAAAACTAGAAGCCAAAATGGAAGAACTGGCAACCGCTGCGATTCCAGAATTAAAACAGGTTTTACAAGACGACGAAGATCTTTACAAGAGAACCTTTCACAGAGTATATTCGGGTGTAATGGGGCAGCTAAACAATATTAGAGAAAAAGCCAGAGATACTTACGAAGAAAAAATAGACAGCATATACTACGATCTTGATGCAAGAATTTCTGTTTTAGACAAAAACCATGATTTAATTTCAGATTTCAGAAGTGCTTGTTCAGACCGTCACGAAGAGTTTGAAAACAAATACGATTATTGGAGAAAACAAATTGAAAAAACTCAAGAACGCGATCTGGAAATCGAATACAAAAAGATTCTGGACGAATTTGAAACGGTAAAAGACAAATTCAGCTGTACACAATGCGGAGGTAATCTTACCATCGATAAAATCTTTTTAATAGAAACCTACATTTCGTGTCCGTACTGCCAGACGCAAAATACTTTTGCACCAAGTACACAAGCTCGAAATCTGCAGAATATTGCCAGAGGACTTGCAGAACAACGTACAGCGCATCTATATGAAGAATACCAAACAGAATACAATCGAGAAAGAGAATTATACCACGAGCGCCACGAATTAAGTATAAGTAAAATTCACGAATCAGATAAAAAAGTGCTGAGTGAAATTCAGGCAAAAATGGATGAACTCGAAGAACAAAGACAATTCGTGATTAAAAATGCTCCAAAACTGCATCAGGTTTACTTAAGAGCCATGTATGACGAATGGAACAAAATCACACCAGATTTAAAAGAACACAACGAAAAAATGTATCAGAATCAATTAAATAATTTATAATTTATTAACCCTCTTAAGAATAGAACAATGTTTAAAAAACTTTTCGGATCTCTAACTGGAGACAACAAAAAAGAAACTCAGAACCACTATGAGCAGCCTGAAACACCAAATGACAATTATGAAGAAGATGATTACGATAATGGATATCAGGAAGTAGAATACGATCCAGAAACACTGCACGGTACTCATTATAGCGTTGAAGATTTTGATGCAGAAGTTGCTAGAAGATCTGAAGCTTGGATTCAGGATGAGCGCGACAGTGGTGAGAATCTAGATGAGAAAGATATTCAAAACATTTATTTTAACTACAGAAGAACAGTTTACACAGAATGGAACAACTGCGATTCTGATCAAATGATTCGTTTTGAACATGCGAATTCATTAAAATACAGTGGCATTCAAACTTCTGGTTTCGTAAAAGTAGACGATAACAATCCGTATCTTGAGCCGGTTCACGGTGTAGATTTAAGAACATACACCGCTATGTGTCTTAAAATTAGTGCAGGAGTTGATTACCTTGAAGTTTGCAAAGCAATGGGATTTGAACCTGCAATTTGGGAAGAATTAAACACAATCTGGCCTCAGCGTATGGGTGAAGATACTTCGTTTACGGTAACTACTTTATTTGGACAATATTATGCTGAAAATGTAACCGTTCCTCAATTAGAAAACGTAAAAGCTGAAATTTCTGCTGAAGGACAAGCTAATCTTGACAGACTTAAAACAGATCGTTACTTCTATGAAGAACTTGCTGGAGCTAGACAAGCTGCTTACGAATATGGACTTGACGGCGCGCAGTGGATTTTGGATAACTTTGGAATCAACCTTGCTGATTTCCAATCTGTAGCAATGCAATGGCTTACAGAACAAAACCAAAACTGGAATTCTGCTGATATTACAGAATACCACGATTACCAGCAGGCAAAACAAAAAGAATACGCTGCAAAATTTGCTGCTGAACAAGGCGGAAACATTGCAGACGATGTGAATTTCTAAATTCCTTTTGTTCAATTATAAAAAAATCCGATTTGTAAAAACAAATCGGATTTTTTGTTATTACAGATATTTAATATAAGGCGTATTTTATTATAAAAATAACTTATTGGGCATCTTATCATAATCAGTTAGAAGTACTTTGCAAGTTAAATTTAATTCTTAAATATTAATAAAATGCACTCAATTGACAAATTAATAAACAACGAAGATTCGGCCTGGGCAGATATACAAAAATGGATTTCTGAAGCCACAAATAAAGTTGAAATTTTACCAACAGATGTTCAAAAAGCAGAAGAAGCTTTATACCAAACACAAGTAACAACGCGTTCTCCAATGGGAGCAATTATTTATATGACTGGCGGAATTTTAATTGATAATGGCTGGATTAGAATCTTAGGTTCTGGAAACGAAAAGTTAAAAAGAACACTTCCAAATTGGAATCTTAATAAAACTTTTAAAGATTTTGGAGAACAGCCTTCATTTTTATTGATTGCTGATGATGCAATTGGTGGCTTCTTTGCTTTAAATGGTGGCAAACTCGGAAATGACTTAGGGAAAGTTTATTATTTTGCACCTGATACCTTAGAATTTGAACCTTTAGATGTAACTTACACTGATTTTTTACTTTTTTGTTTTAATAATGACCTTGAGAAATTTTATGAAGGATATAAATGGAAAAACTGGAAACAAGATGTATCCAAATTAAATGGTGATCAAGTCTTCAATTTTATTCCGTTTTTATGGTCAGAAGAAGGAGAAGATATCGAGAAAGCATCAAGAAAAGAAATCTCTATTGAGGAGCAATACAATTTAAATTTAGAATTCAGGAAAGAGCTTGGACTAGAATAGAAAAATAAAATTTATACAAATGGAAGAAAATAAAACATTTTTTGCTGACGGCGAAGACCCAAAAATGATTGCAGCGTATCAAAAAGCTCAAGAAACCTTTAAATATTTCTGGAGGGAACTTTCTTGGGAAAACCGCCGTATAATTCCAGCTCTTGATGTTGCCTGCGTAAAACTGGCTTTCACTCAGGAAATCGACGGCGAAACAATTGTAGAACATATGTGGATTAACGATATAGGTTTTGATGGCGAAAAAATCTACGGTGTTTTAGTAAACGATCCTAATGATCTTACGAATGTACAAAACGGTGATGAAGTTGAAATTCCAATCAATCAAATCAGCGACTGGTTATTTGCAACAGATGGCAAAACGTATGGAGGTTTTACTATTCAAGCGATGCGTTCTGAAATGAGCGAAGAAGAAAGAAAGGAACATGATGAAGCTTGGGGTATGGATTTTGGTGATTTCGATGATATTCAGGTGGTTTTTGAACAAAAAGAAAAACCAGAAAACCTTGTTGAACACCCAATGAGCAAAAACATGAAAGAAAGTCTGATTGATTTTCTAAAAAACAATCCAGACGAAATAACTTCACAAGATCCGTCTGGTTATACTTTTTTACACCAAGAAGCCATTGCCGGAAATGGCACTTCAGTAGAAATTCTTTTACAATCTGGTGCAGATAAAACCCTCAAAAATCATTTGGGAAAAACGGCATTCGATTATGCAAAAGAATTAAAATGGGAACATTTACTGCCTTTGCTTCAATAATAAACAGAAAAATCCGACTGACTTTTTCGCAGTCGGATTTTTTATTTCAAAACTAAAAACTAACCTTTTTTTTCATCTGTTTAAAACAAAGAATATGTTACTTTTGCTCCACCAAATCTAATTCTGCATAGAATGAAAAAATTATTCTTTACGCTTATACTGTTTTCATCAGTTCTTTTATCTGCCCAAACTAAAAATGATACTGATTTTGCTGCCGATTTAAAAAATACATTTGCAAAATCAACTGACTGTGTTAACGACTTCGAAAAAATCTTGACACCAGCTGAAGTTCAATCCTTAAATACAACTTTAAGCGCTTTTGAAAAGAAGTATATATACAAAATTGTAATCATCACAACACCTTCGTACAAACCATTTAATTCCTTTGAAGAATTTGCAATGGATATCGATAAATTTCTTTCTAAAGATCCGAGGCTAGATCCTACTCTGCTTATTATGGTTAGTAAAACATTGAGACAAATCCAGGTTCTAAGTGTCGATTTTATCAAATACAAGTTAAACAACGAAGAAACACAAAACATTGTCAGTACGTATGCAGTACCTGAATTAAAAAAGGGAGATTATTACAAAGCACTTGAATTGGCTTCAAATGAATTCATGAAGAAATTACAACCAAATTAAATGCTTTGATACGATTATAAATACGCAATCCGGTTTGAAATTCAAATCGGATTTTTTTGTTAAATATTTTTTAAAACACAATTTAGAGCGCTTTGTTTGTAGTAAATATTTTACTTTTATTTTTATATTCAAAAATAAAATTATAATACTGCCAACCTGCAATTCAAATGAAAGATATTCAAAAAGTAAATCCATTCAAATCTACCATAGAGAAAACAGATTTTGGAACCATAACTACATTAACTACAGAAATAAAAGTTACGACTCAACAAAGTATATCATATTCTGGAAAAAGTCTTATAACAAGTTATGTATATAATAAAAACAGCTATCACTTAGTTTATATTGTTGTTGATACAGAAGGCAATATTGAAAGTTTTCAGGAAGATGACGGAATACTTCCTACATTATTTTTAAGTCCTAATCAGGAAAATTACGTTTCCATTACCCCTTATCATCCTGATAAAGAACTAGAAATCAGTATTCCAATATTTAATCGCGAAAATATAGAGCTGCCCAAAGGTAACAGAGCTTTTGTTGGTAATTTTATTGGAACTTCAAAAGAATTTTCAATTTTTTATGATGTTGATCCATGGTCAGATACAAAGCCAGATAAACTTCTAGCAATAGAATTTAAAAATGATAGTATCAAAAAGAAACACAATGTAAAAATTGAACTTCCAAGAGAAAATGAAATTTATATTTCAAATAATGAAATTCATTTACTTGCAAAAGAAGGATCTAAATGGATTCATCGACAAATTGATGCATTAGGAAAAGAAATAAGAAGACGTAAAATTGAGACAAAACAAAAATACTTTAATCAGATTCTCAGCCTTTCATTCGAACAAGACTCTTATTTATTATCTGAAACAAAAGGAAAAGTTATTGTTGAAAAAATAAATCAAGAAGGCAAAGGAAAAACTATTGATTTAATAGATCTAAACACACCTTTTTATAATACATGGCAACCAATAAATATTGCAGAAAACACTTTTGTAACAATATTTAACAACGAATTTGGTAATGGCTGGTTTACCATAAAAGACGATGTCCTTTTGGACTTTTATTATAGCAAAGGGGTAAAAGGATATAAAAATTTGCTCTCTGGAAAAGTTTTAGAAATGGATTATGAAGACCTCTTTATTTCAAGTATAAATAAAACAGCTGAAAACGAATATGCGGTTATTTTTTATCCAAGAATAGAACATCCTGATAAAAACAAAGAATTAATAATCTTAAATATTAAAAAGTAACTTTTTATTATAACATTCAAACAAAATGACACTAGAACAATATAAAAAAGAATTTTCAGAAGATGATGCGGTTGGATGGTTAGAAATAGATAAAGAATTTGATAATCTCTATCCAAATCAAGAGCCTAAACATTTTGCTCCACCACTTCCCTATATGCTCGGAGGAGAGGATCCGCTTGACGGAATAAGTTATTACGAAAGCAAAAAACAAGAAGATCATTATCATTTTATTACTTACGGATTCTCTGAGTTATATTACAATGAAGAAAAAGTAAACGGAGAATTCAGTAAATGGGGATTTGAACTTACTTTCAGATTAAAACCATTTGAAGCTGATAATGGAAATCCGACTTGGGTAATTTCAATGTTGCAAAAGATTGCTAAATATGTTTTTAAAAGCGGTAACTGGTTTGAAGAATTTCATTATATGCCCGCAAATGGTCCTATTCGTCTAGAAACCGACACTGATATTACTGCTATAGTCTTTGTAAATGATCCTGAAATAGAAAAAAAACAAACTCCGCACGGAGAAGTTTCATTTTTACAAATAGTAGGCCTAACCACACAGGAATATGAAGATATCAAAGCGAATCCCGAAATAAGAGAAGAGTTGGTAAACAAATTAAAAGAGAATAATCCTTTACTAATTACAGATTTAAATAGAAAATAGTTTCTTAAATTTCGAAAAACATGGCAAATACGTTTTATTCTTATTCAGCTTACATAACTCCATCTTCAAATGCAGATATTACAGTTTTAAAGGATTATCTTGAAGATTTTTATCAAGAAGAAAATCCTGAAATTTTACTTTCCAACAACGAGATAAAAATAACCTTTGATGATGAATATAACTTTTATATTTATTTAGCAACGGAAGAACATGTCAATCAAGAAGCCTTAGAAATTGCTGATGATTTGGAAACAGATTTCAATGAAAATCTGTATGATAAAGAAAAATTAAAAGCCTCTAAAAAGAGATTTGAAATGTGGGGAGATCCTGATTTCGATATGGATTATTTCAATGACAGTCTTTTTATAATAGAACAAATTGAAAAATTTAACGATATTATCATTTTCCAGAATATGTAATATCACAGCAAAATCAGTTTTTTTGAATGTTAAAAAGCTTTTCAAAGTCTTCATTTTTGATAACTTTATATTCAAAAAAATAGGATTATGAAAGAAATATGCATTGTAGAATTCCCTTCTAATCTGGGTTTAAAAGAACCTCAGCCCGGAAAACAGCCCGGCGTAAACCGTCTGCCTGAGTGGCTCTCGAGACATAATCTGCATAAATCCATCAATCCAAAAAACATTCTTACCGTCGATCCGCCGAGATATTCCAATCAAAAAGATCCCGAAACCCAAATACTCAATGCCACTTCTCTAGTCGATTACGCAAGAGAACAAGCTTATTTCATAAATAACTTACTAAGCCAGAATAAATTTCCATTTATTCTGGGCGGCGACTGCAGCATTCTGCTTGGTCCGGCAATAGCTTTAAAACAAAAAGGAAATTACGGCCTATTTTATCTTGACGGCCACACTGATTTTATGGATGTTTCTTTATCCCAAACCGGAGGCGTTGGCGGTATGGCTGCATCAATTGTTAGTGGAAACGGACCTGAAAAACTAACTAACATTTTTAATTTAGCTCCTTACATCAAAGAAGAAAATCTTTGGTGTGTCGGCAATCGCGAATATGATGATGAATACGAAAACGAAATTAGAAAGTCACAAGCGACTTATATCAGTCTTTCTGAACTCCGTAAACAAGGCATAAAAAACTGTGCTGAAGCCTTTCTTTTACAGATACAAAACAGAAATCTCGATGGTTTTTGGCTTCATATAGATGTTGATGTTTTAAACGACTCCATCATGCCGTGCGTTGACAGCCGAACTCCAGATGGACTGACTTACGAAGAATTTAACGAACTTACCTCTATCCTATTTCAAAGTCCAAAACTCAGCGGACTTGAAATTACCATTCTTGATCCCGATTTAGACCCAACTGGGCAATACACAAAAGAATTTGTTTCTAACCTTACCAACACTTTCAATAATTATTTTAACCGCTGATGATAAAATAACATTACTATTCAGCTTTTTAAGTACTTTTACTACTCACAAATACCATTTAGTTTAAGCTGAGAAAGTGCCGATTGATTGGAAAATTTAAGAATACATGAAAATAACCGAAGCCGGAAAAAATGATCTTGCACCTTTACGAAAGTTATTTTTAGAAGAACGAAAAAGAACTTTTTCATGGCTTGATACATCAGAATTTCAATTAGACGATTTCGATAAACAAACACAGGGAGAATTCATTTTAACTGCTTATATAAATGATATTCCTGCTGGATTTATTTCAATCTAGATGCCGAATAATTTTATTCATCATTTGTATGTCGATCATGAACATCAGGGAAAAAACATTGGAACTGAATTACTGAAAGCGGCGAATGAAAAAGCAGCATTTCCGCTTACTTTAAAATGTCTTGAACAAAATACAAAAGCGGTTGAATTTTATCTTAAAAAAGGATTTATCGAAAAGGGAAAAGGCGAATCGCCAAACGGAACTTATATTTTATTTCAGTTAAATAGAGAAATAACCTAGTTTACATTTAAAAGTTATGAATTCAGAAATAAAAGCATACAACGACTCAAAAAGTCAAGAAGACAAAAAAATATGCGATATCTTAAGCACAGAAATTAATCAATTTCTTCAGGAAGCCGAAAGCAAAATCTGGCACAGCCATCCGGTTTGGTTTCTAGATGGAAATCCTGTTGTCGGTTACAGCAAACAAAAAAATGCTGTCAAATTGTTATTCTGGAGCGGACAATCGTTTGAAGAAAATGATCTGGAAAACGAAGGAAGCTTTAAAGCAGCTGAAAAAAGTTATACCAATTCTGACCAAATCAATATTGAAGATTTAAAAAGATGGCTTGAAAAAGCAAGACAGATTCAATGGGATTATAAAAATATTGTAAAGCGCAAAGGAATTTTAATTAGGTTGAAATAAAAAATGCTCTTCAGATTATGAAGAGCATTTTCTTTTTAATGAACTAAGAAAAGTGAATTGCTAAAAAGCAAAATTCCGTTTTCCCAGAATCCTCTAAAAAGCGGATTATCCATCATATAAATAACATTTCCATCGCCACGTTTCTCGACTGCAAAACTTACTGTTTCGTTTAATTTCTTTTTAATATCATTTCCCACAAAACCATAACTAATATATTCTTTTGGAATATAAACTGCATTAATAGCGTTTTTTAAAAGAGAATACGATCTCTCGTTGCTTTTTAAACTAAAATACGAATTGCCCAAACCAAAAGCCAGCGGATATGTTTTATCCAGTTTATTCTCGATTATCGCACCCGGAATCGAACCCGAAATACCTCGTCGTTCTATCCCTTCAAAATCTAAAAAACGTTTTTTGAGTTCGAGTTCTTTTTGTTCCTTTTCTGATTTTTCTTTGTCTTCCTTGCTGGCAAACAAACTTAAGGCATAACCTTCACGATCTTCAAATAACGATATAGCATTACTCATAGCGATTACTTTTCCACCGTTTTTAATCCAGCCGTCGATTTCTTTTTTCTGGTCTTCAGATAAATCATAAGTACCGTCCGAAAGAATCAAAGTATTGTAATTGTATAATTTTACTCTGTTCAAATTCGACACTTCCACAATACTGATAGGATAACTGATCGTTTCATCAAAATAAAACCAATTGGCTCCAAACTCTGTCGAAACAATTCCTTTTCCAGATAACATTAAAACTTTTGGAGCTTTTAAAAGCTTAAAGTTTTCACTTCCAATATCTTTAGAATTCGTAGAAAAGCCAGTGGTGATAAATGTATAATCAGTTTTTACTTTGACAATATTGCTTACTGTTTTTTCAAAATCAGCCAGTTTTGGATTATCAGCTCGGCTTATAATCAAACCTCCTGATTCAACGGTAAGTTCACCAAAAACAGCTTTTTTCATTGCCGAACGAACTTTAATATCCGCCTGATGCAGTGCCGAAAGTACTTGAACCGAAACCCTGTTATTCCAAGGAACATAAAATGCATACACGCTCGCAGGAACTGTTTTTTCAGCAGTTTCAATTTTCGCTTTTGTTTTTACCGAAAGATTATTTTTTACAGCATAACCTTCAATTCCGTAAGCCAAAGGCAATGCCCAAGCCGTAATATCATACGATAAACTATCATTTAATTTCTGATTTGGTTCGAATAAAACCTGTGCCAGAACCGATCTCGGCTGATCGGCTTTTATAATCAAATCATTCGGTTCGATTTTAAAACTCTCATTTTTCTTGTTCTGATAATGAAATCCCGAAGCACCTGCAGAAGCATCGGCATAACTAAATTCGATATCATTTTTCTTCAGCAATTCAGTAAGCTGTTCCAGTTTTGGATTGCTTTTTAAAACATACGTATTGTAAATTCCTTTTGCTTTTTTACGCGAATTGACATGAAAATCTCTAAATCCTTTTAAAAGAATCTCTCTTTTTGCTGCTGCACTTTCTACCACTGTCAGAACCGCTGTTGCATGATGTGTCAATCGGTCTTTTATGGTTACGTTGACACCATTTTCCATGGTAACTTCACGTCCGGCACCTATTCCTCCCTGCTCTAGAGTCAATCCTACAGCGCCGTTATAAGTCGGATATGTATCACCATAACTTGGGTAAAACAAATCAAAGCGTTCTCTTGTATTGTACATCCAGTTTTGTTTGTCGAATTTCTGCGAAATATTTTTTCCTAATTCGTTATGAAAATCTTTTTGATACTGTTCTATAAACTCATGCAGAGGCTCAGCTGCAGGCGGAAAAAAATATGGGGAATTATAACTCATTTCATGTACATCAGTATGAACTTGAGGCATCCACTGATTGTACATTTTAATACGCTGCTGGGATTCAATTTGCGTCTGCCAAGCCCAATCACGATTCAGATCGAAAAGATAATGATTGTATCTTCCGCCGGGCCATACTTCCATATGTTCCCTATCATATAAACCCGGATGTGTTTTCTTTCCTGAAATTTCTCTCAGCCAATTTCCATATCGCGAATATCCATCGGGATTAATACATGGATCGAGAATTACAATAGTATTTTGAAGCCATTGTTTTGTGGTTTCATTCGATGGATTTAAAAGTTCATACGCAACTGTCATAGCACTTTCGGTTCCTGCAAATTCATTTCCATGAACATTGAAACTCAGCCATACGATTATTTTATCATTTACAGCAGCGGGTTGTGAATCTGAAAGTCCAATAGAAGCCAGATTGTTAATCCTGATTTGTTCTAAATTTTTCAAGTTTTCGGTACTCGAAATAAAATAAAGACTTAAATCGCGCTGCTCATTGGTCATGCCATACTTCTGTTTTTTTATCAAAGCCGAATTCTCCGTTAGATAATCAAAATAATTTTCTACCTCATGGTAATAACTTATTTGTTTTCCATAATTAGGGATAAACTCCGACGGTGATTTTAACTGCGCCCAAGCAGAAATTGTAAAAGTTACGAGAAATAACGCTGCGTAAAGTTTTTTTATCATAATAGGTTTTTGGTTTGCTGTTGGTTAAAAATAAGAATTAACTTCTACATATTTGAAAGCATAACTAAATAATCATGCATCAGCTTGTTACTTAATAAAATTTAATCAATAAAAAATAAATATTTATTGATAAACAATAAATATTTTATATATTTGTAATCTAATTTTCTAAATCAAAAAACGATGTCATCAAAACCAAATTTCATTTTGAAGCTCCTGAATGTTATTTCATGGATTGCTTTTATTGGGCTTTGCATTAAAGCCGGAACTCTTATCGTATCTTACGGAGTCAGTATGTTTATAGACGAAGTGGGTGCCAAAAATCTACAGCTTGGTCTGGATTTATCGCATTTAAAAGCATACGACGTTATCGATTATTCGATTATGGTTTTCTGCCTTACTGTGATTACGATTTTTGAAGCGCTGGTTTTTTACTGCGTTATTCAAATTTTCTTAAAGATTAATTTTATCAGTCCGTTTCATGAAACGATTGGAAAACTAATTGAGAAAATGAGCATTTTTGCTTTTTTTGCGGGTATTTTAAGTAATATTACTTCAGAATACTCGGCAAAATTTACCACATTGGGAGTGCAGCTTCCCAACTTAACGGAACATATTGGTTTAGGCAGTGCATTATTATTTTTTGCCGGAATTTTATATTTCATCTCACAACTCTTTGCGAAAGGAATCGAACTGCAAAAAGAAAACGACTTAACGATTTAAATATGCCTATTATAGTAAATCTGGACGTGATGATGGCAAAACGAAAAATGTCATTAAACGAACTTTCTGAAAAGGTAGATTTAACCTTATCCAACCTTTCTATTTTAAAAACAGGAAAAGCAAAAGCAGTACGTTTTAGTACGCTCGAAGCCATTTGCAAAGTTCTAGAATGCCAGCCTGGCGATATTTTAGAGTTTGTAGAAGAATAACCGAATTAAATTTTATTTGTATTTTAAAGAGAACTTTTAAGTTCTCTTTTTTTATTTATTCCAACATTTCGGGACAAATTCAAAATTAGAGCGATTAAAAGTAATAATATTCTTATAAGCAATTAAAAAAGATTTATTTTTGCCTTCAAATTCTAATACTAAAAAATGGAAACAGAAACTGCAGAAAAATCTAATTTTCAAGAAATACCAGATAGAAAAATTTATTCACAGAAGGCAATACGAGTTGGTACATTTTTAGGAGGTCCTTTTGTCAGCGCATATTTTTTAACCGAAAACTTCAAAGCTTTTAATGATTTTGACAAAGTCAATAAAACTTGGTTAATTACTATAATTACTGCGGTTATTACTTTTACAATTGCAAGTTTAATTCCGGAAGACATTAATTTCCCTAATATAATTTTTCCCCTAATCTATATGATGATCGCTGGGTATTTTACAAAAAAATATCAAGAAAAGGATATCAACGAACATCTCAAAAATGGTGGGGAAGAATTTGGCTGGGCAAGAACAATTGGAATCTCAATACTAGCTCTTATCCCAACTTTTGTTTTTCTATTTACTTTAGTATTTATAATTTCATTACTTAAAGTATAATCCCTAAACCAATAATTTTGTTTGCAAAGCAATCGAAGGATTTTCTAATTTAAAGAAATACAATAAAATAGCCTGATTTGAAAGTTAAATCAAGTTTATGTTTCGCAATCTCTGCCCTAAAATCCTTATAATTTGCCTATATTGCAAAAACAAAATTACAACTCATGGTACAAAATATTGAAAGCCTGATTCCCCATAGGGCTCCATTTTTATTTGTAGATGAAATAGCATCATACACTAAAGAGACGATTATTGGATTTAAAACTTTTGACGATAACGACTATTGGCTAAAAGGCAGTTTTCCTGATCTCGATTATATTCCCGGAACCATTCTAATAGAATCTATGGCGCAATGCGGCGGCGCAGGTGTAAAACTTCTAGGTGTTACCGATGGAATATTTGGTTTAGTAAGTATTGAAAGTGCCGAATTTTTTGCAGGAGCTAAATTTGGAGATAAAATAAAATTTGTAGTAGAAAATCTCCGCTTAAGCGAAAAAATCATCAAACAACAAGGAACAGCATACATTGAAGATACTGCTATTTTAAAAGCAAGCTGGATGTGTGTGAAAATATCATAATTCAGACTAAGCACGAAAAAAAGTAAAAAGTCTGACGTCAAAAATCTAAAATTAGAAATCTGTCTGAAACACACCTTACAATTGTCTTTTTAGCACCCTAACGTATTGATTTTAAGAATGTAAATTTGTGTATACAAATCGTAAAAGTCATCAAAATGAATGCATTAGATTTTACCACAGCATTTACAACCGATAAATCTCCAGAGAAAGTTTTTGAAGCCGTTACCAATGTACGAGGCTGGTGGTCAGAAGAAATCGAAGGAAACACAGCCCAATTAAACGATCAGTTTGATTATCATTATGAAGAGGTTCATCGCTGTAGAATAAAACTCATCGAAGTAATTCCTAATAAGAAAGTAGTTTGGCTCATCGAACAAAACTATTTCAATTTTACAGAAGACAAAACTGAATGGACAAACACCAATCCTACTTTTGAAATCACCGAGAAAGATGGAAAAACCGAACTTCGTTTTACCCATTTTGGTTTGGTTCCTGATTACGAATGCTTTAATATCTGCAGAGATGCGTGGACCAACTATATTCAAAACAGCTTGAAAAAACTCATTGAAACTGGAAAAGGCGAGCCAAATGCAACCGGAAAACCTCAAACCGAAAACGAAAAAAAATTATCCAAAAGCTAAAAAACTTAGAATCTAAGTATCTCAGAACCTTAGCATCTTAAAAAAAAAGACTACACCATTCGTAGATTTGGATAAAATAGGTCGCTAAATGATATACAACTTTGTAATATCAAAAAATAGCGATATGAAAATTACAATCACAGGTTCTTTAGGGAACATCAGCAAACCATTAACCAAAGAGTTAGTGCAGCAAGGACATTCAGTAACTGTAATTGCCAGCAGTACCGAAAGACAATCTGAAATTGAATCTCTTGGTGCTTCCGCAGCGATAGGTTCTGTAAACGATGCCGAATTTTTAACGAAAACTTTTACCGGAGCAGATGCGGTTTACTGCATGATTCCGCGCGCCAATTACTTCGATCCAAATCTAGATCTGGATGCGTTTACCCGTCAGATTGGGAATAATTATGCCGAAGCCATTGCAAAATCGGGAGTAAAACGTGTGGTGTTTTTAAGCAGTATTGGAGCGCATTTAAAAGAGAATTCAGGAATTATCCAGCGTTACAACGAAATTGAAGCCGTTTTAAATCAGCTTTCAAATGTTGCGATCACTTTTATGCGTCCAACTTCATTTTATTACAACTTGCTTCCTTATACGTTCATGATAAAATCACAAGGAAGTATTAATGCCAATTACGGAGCCGATGAAATGATTCCGTGGGTTTCACCAAACGATATTGCCGAAGCCATTGCCGATGAAATCACCACTCCGCTTGACGGAAAAAAAGTGCGATATGTAGCAAGTGAAGAACTTACAGGACATCAAACAGCCCATATCTTAGGAAAAGCAATCGGAATTCCAGATTTGAAATGGAATTTAATCAGCGACGAAGAAACTTTACAAGGTTTGGTTTCTGCTGGAATGCAGCCTAAAATTGCACAAGGTTTGGTTGAAATGTATGCCGCTCTTTACAACGGTACTTTAGGTGAAGATTATTACCGAAACCGACCATCTGAAATGGGAAAAACAAAACTGGCGGATTATGCCACAGAATTTGCTTCATTTTACAATCAAAAATAAGTAACTTTAGCTATGGCAAATCAGCAACCTCTTAGATTCAAAACTATAAGCGAATTCCACCAGTTTCGGGATTTGCCTAAACCTGAACATCCTTTGGTGAGCGTTTATAATTTTGAAGATTTAAAATATCTGAATGAAGAAGAACCTAAGAGCCTTATTCTTGACTTTTATTCTATTGCGCTGAAAAGAAATGCCAATGCAAAAATGCGTTACGGCCAGCAGGAATATGATTTTAATGAAGGCGTTTTAATGTTTATTTCGCCGGGACAAGTTTTTTCCATAGAAGGCAATGCCGAAATGAAACACACAGGATGGTCATTATTGATCCATCCTGATTTTTTATGGAATACACCTTTGGCACACAAAATCAAACAGTACGAATATTTTGGCTATGCCGTCAATGAAGCGTTGCATCTTTCTGAAAAAGAAGAAAATATGCTTATTGATATTATCAAAAACATTCAGCAGGAATACCAGTCGAATATTGATAAATTCAGTCAGGACGTTATTATTGCCCAAATTGAATTGTTTCTTACCTATGCTGAACGATTCTACAACCGACAATTTATTACTAGAAAAATAAGCAGCCACCAGATTCTTGCACGTCTTGAAAAACTACTGGAAGAATATTTTAACGATACTGTTTTAATTACAAAAGGACTTCCTACAGTACCCTATATTGCCGAGAATTTAAATGTCTCGCCTAATTATTTAAGCGGATTATTAAAACTCCATACAGGTCAAAGTACACAACAGCACATTCACAATAAATTAATTGAAAAAGCCAAAGAAAAACTTTCGACAACTCAATTATCCATCAGTGAAATTGCTTTCGAACTGGGTTTTGAACATCAGCAGTCTTTTAGCAAATTGTTTAAAACAAAAACCAATATTTCACCTTTAGAATTTAGGCAGTCTTTTAATTAAAAAGATTTTAAAACGTAGTAAAAATACTATAGATTTGTAATCTATTTTAAGTTTTTAGATTATGTCATATTTTGGAGGATTAGGTGCTGGAAAGGGCTGGAACACATTTAATTTTGTAATAACACCTGAAGAATTCGAATCTATTTTTGAAAAACAGGAATATTCTTTTGTTATAACAAATACAAGAGTTGAAATCGATTATAAAAAATCAGATGACAAATTTATTTTTAATAGTTACGGAGACTTTTTTAATAATATTTTGACAGGAAACAATAAAGATCGATGGACATTTGCGAGTAAAATCAGAATATCTATAATTGATGATATAAGTAAAATACAGTTTGAAGATATTGTTAGTAAGAGAGGCATTGTTTCGAGTGATTTCAAATTAGTTAGTCCAACTGAACCTGTTATCAATATAAGACCTCTTTACCTCACTTATTTTAAGATTAAAGAAAGCGTAAGTGTTGCTTACATGAATGAAGAAGGTACAATTGGGTTAGAATTTACTTATCCAAAATTTGTTAGTTTTAGAAAAGATAATTTCGAAATTATTGATGCCCATACTTTTTCAACTTATAATCTATTCAACAATCTTGTAAAAAACATAAAAGCAATATCTAATAAAGCCAAATTGCAAAGTAGCACCAAGTTGTTCCGTCCAAATTTTTGGATAAGCCCAGAAGCAAAAAAAATCATTAACCAGAATCAATACTTAAAATCTAATGATTTAAATATTATTTAATTTTCTACTTACTTATTTCATAACTTAGTTTGCTCTAAAACTTTTAAAGTATGACTAAGAAAGAAATTACCCAAAACTTCCTGCATCTTTGTGCCAGTGGACATTCACACGAGGCTTTCCGACTGCATACGGGAGAAAATTTCAAACACCATAATGCCTATTTTAAAGGTGATGCCAATACTTTAATGCTGGCAATGGAAGAATCTGCCAGAAAAAATCCAAATAAGATTTTCTCCATTCATAATATCTTAGAAGATGGAGATTTAGTTTCTGTTCATTCCCATCTCAAACAAAACTCTGATGATCTTGGTTTTGCTGTAGTTCATATTGCCAGATTCGAAAACAACAAAATAGTCGAACTCTGGGATTTAGGACAGCCAATTCCCGCTGAAACCATTAACGAAAACGGAATGTTTTAGTTTAATTGCGAATGGTGAATTGTTAATTATAAATTATTTAGATCGATCATAATCAAATGAATTCAATTTTTAAATTTTCCTATCTTTTATTGCTATTATCTATTCTTTCTGGTTGTCATTCTTCGGCACAAAAAAAAGATACGTATACTTCAAAAATTGACAGCATTATTCAAAATAGTACTTCTCCCGTTTTTAATGGCGTGATTCTTATTTCTAAAAACGGAAAAACATTATATTCTAAAGCGAAAGGATTTGCCAATTTCGAGACTAAAAAACCTTTAACAACAGATTCTCAATTTGAAATCATGTCGAACAGCAAATTGATTGCTGCCACCATGCTTTTGCTCGAAGTAGAAAAAGGCAATGTCGATTTAAATTCTCCTATCAAAAAATACCTTCCAGAATTGACACAAAACTGGGCAGATTCGGTTACAGTTCACCAGCTTTTAAATCATTCGCACGGAATTGTCGATTTGCAAAAACCATTGGCTTTTAAACCCGGAACGGATTATAAATATGGAAATCTAAGTTTTAATCTGGTCGCAAAAATTGTAGAATTCAGCACCAAAAAGAAGTATTCTGAAGTGACAGCAGTGCTTTTTAAGAAACTAAAAATGAACCATACTTTTTGTTATTCAAAAGATAAAACCCAGAATCTCGCAACTGGGTATTTCAATGATAAAAATGTATTAAAACCCGTTACCACAAGTCAGATTACTCCTGAAAGTTTGGGAGCAGACGGCATTATTTCAACCGCTTCTGATTTAGCAATTTGGAATAATAATCTGCATAAAGGCAAAATCCTAAAGCCAGAATCGTACAAACTAATGACGAAATACACGATTCTATCGCAGCATAATTTCTTCGGAAAAGAAAAAGAAGGTTATGGTTACGGCATCAGGATTATCGAAAAAGCACCCGTTAAATATCTTGGACATACGGGATTGGGAGATGGATTTTCTTCTGTAAATTTATACTTCCCTGAAAGTGATATCAGTTTGATTGTTTTGGAAAATCAAATGAATGAAGATTCGAATTTGTATTATGCTTCCGAAGCTAAAATCAAAGACATTCTATTAGGAAGCGAAGTATTAAAAAAATAATCTGAAATGGCTAAAAATAAAACCACCGAAACCGAAAACAGTGTTACTGATTTTATAAACGCTGTAGCAGATGAAACCAAAAGAAATGATGCTTTTGAACTGCTGAAAATTATCCAAAAAACAACTGGTTTTGAACCCAAAATGTGGGGACCCAGCATTATTGGTTTTGGAAGTTATCATTACATATACGACAGCGGACATGAAGGTGATGCGCCTTTAGTGGGCTTTTCTCCCAGAAAAGATGCCATTTCGCTTTATCTTTCTTCTTCTTTTGAAAACAAAGACGAATTACTTTCTAAATTTGGAAAATACAAAGCTGCAAAAAGCTGTATTTACATTAAAAAACTAGCCGATATTGATCCTGAAATCTTAAAAGAAATGATTTCAGTTTCGGTTTCTTATTTACAAAAATTATATCCTTCAAAATAAAATGATCACATTTTTAATTCTGTTATTTTTACTAGCCGTTGCCACTTACGGTTTTTTACAACATCCAAAATTCGGAAAAGCACCCAATGGCGAACGTTTAACTTTAATCCAGAAATCGCCGCAATACAAAAACGGAAAATTTGAAAATCTTTCTTTTACTCCCGATTTAGCTGAAGGGGCCAGTTTTTCAAAAGTTTTATTTGAATTCTTTTTCAAAAAAGTAGACCGCAAAATCCCAACCGATTTGATTCCTTCTGTAAAAACCAATTTAAAAGAACTTCCTCTTCATCAAGATGTTTTAGTTTGGTTTGGACATTCGTCTTATTTTATGCAGCTGGAAGGAAAACGATTTTTAATCGATCCCGTTTTCAGCGGTAACGCCTCTCCTATTCCCGGCACCACAAAATCTTTTAAAGGATCAGATATTTATACGGTTGATGATTTGCCGGAAATCGATTATTTATTGATCACTCACGATCATTACGATCATTTGGATTATAAAACCATTTTAAAACTTAAACCAAAAACAAAAAAAATAATCACCGCACTGGGTGTAGGTTCGCATTTTGAGTTCTGGGGATTTCCTTCTGAAAATATCATCGAAAAAGACTGGTACAGTACAATCGAATTAGATGAAAATCTAACACTGCATACTACGCCTTCAAGACATTTTTCGGGCAGAAGTTTTAAACGCTGCAACACGCTCTGGACATCTTTTGTTTTAGAAAGTAACGATTTCAAAATGTATCTGGGCGGCGACAGCGGTTACGATACCCATTTTGCTGAAATAGGCGAAAAATATGGTCCGTTTGATATTGTTTTACTCGATAACGGGCAATACAACAAAAACTGGAAATACATTCATAATATGCCAGAAGATGTGATAAAAGCCATGAAAGATTTAAAAGCCAAAAGAGCTTTTCCTGTTCATTCGTCTAAGTTTGCCCTATCGCTTCACGCTTGGGACGAACCTTTAAAAACTGTAACTGAATTGAATAGTTTATCTGAAAACCCTATTTTATTAATCACGCCAATGATAGGTGAAGCTGTTGAATTAAAAAATGATAAACAAGTATTTCAACAATGGTGGAAGGGAATTAAATAACAATATATTTTAATATTTATTTAAGTATGCACCATTTATAGCAAAGAAAGAAAAATATTACTTTTACAAGAAAAAGAAAAATGAAAAATAGAATATTTGCTTTACTTGTATTTGCTTTAATTTTTGAAGTTTCCTGCCAAAAAAAAGACGTTGTAAAAATTCCTGAATTAAAAAGTAAGAAAGAAGTTAAAAAACAAGTTACTCAACCTGCAGTAATAAAAGAAATTAAAAAATCTAAAACGTGTCTTGATGTTGTCTTTGATATTCTAACTACTTCTCCAACTTTTGTAAATAAAACGAAAGGACTAAATGAAGCAATTAGAAAAAATGGAGGAACCTCTTATGGAATTGTTGTAGAGGGAAGTCCTAATCCAAAAGAAGATGACGCAGATGCTTTTTCCAAAACATATGATTTTAACCTGCATGAATCTTATCCTGATCGAATTGCAACAATTGCAAGATATACTTTCGACCCTTCTAAAAAAGAGCTATACGAATACAATGTTGCTGAGGATACTTTAAAACCCATTAAATTTAACAAAGAACTTCTTTTAGAATTTGACAAAACTTGTAAGTAAATTTTAAAATTGAGGATTAAAAAGTAGTACTTTACACAAATAAAAAATTACAATTCATAATCTTTTTAATCCTTTAAAAATTGAACTTAAAAACGCTGCTTCTTACACTTAATCTTTTATTTTCGTTTTGCGCTTTCTCTCAAAATACTTATGTCTTTTTAGGATCGTATAATCGTGATAAATCGGCGGAAGCCATTCAAATCTATCAGTTGGATACCTTAAATGGAAAGCTGACGAAAGTAACTTCGGCAAAAAACATTATTAATCCTTCTTATTTAACCGTTTCTCCAAATGGAAAATACGTTTATGCGTGTACCGATACCAAAACACCAAACGCCGGAAGCGTAAGCAGTTTTGAATTTAATCCCGAAAATAAAACATTGACTTTTTTAAACAGTCAGAGAAGCGGGGGCGAAAATCCAGTGTATGTCAGCGTTCATAAAAACGGAAAATGGCTCGCCAATGCCAATTATACAGAAGGAAGTGTTTCCGTTTATCCGCTTTTAGAAAACGGCAAAATCGATTCTATTGCACAGAATTTTCAATACATGGATGGAAGCACTCATAAAGAGAGACAAACCAGATCTCACGTGCATTCGGCTGTATTTTCACCTCAATGCGATTTTTTGTTTTTACCCGATTTAGGTGCCGATAAAATTCGTTGTTACGCATTCGATTCTAATCTGAAAAAACCTTTAGTGGAAACGCAAAATCCATTCACCAAAACTGATCTTGAAGCTGGACCAAGACATTTTACATTTCATCCCAATCAGAAATTTGGATATTGTATTGAAGAAATGGCAGGTCAAATAAGTGTTTACAAATACGAAAATGGTATTTTAAACAAAATTCAGCGCATTGCGACACATGCTGACAACATAGAAGAAGGTTTTGAAAGTTCTGATATTCATATTTCACCGGATGGAAAATTTCTATACGCCACAAACCGCGGAAAAGAAAACAATATTGCCATTTTTTCAATTGATGAAAATGGTCTGCTAAAAAATATTGGTTATCAATCGACTTTAGGAAAACATCCTCGAATTTTTGCAATTGATGAAAGCGGGAAATTTTTAGTGGCTACAAATGTTACGACTGGAAATGTAATCGTTTTTAAAAGAGATTTGAAAACCGGGCTTCTGAAAAAAACAGGAAAACAAATTAAAATGGAAAACGTTTCCTGCGTGCAGATTAAGAAGATTGAGAAATAAAATATTTTTTCACATCTGGACATTTTCACAAATTCACAAAAAATAAAAAACATGAAAAATATAACCGTTTTCTGCGGTTCCAGTTTTGGTACCGATGAAATTTTTAGAGAACAAGCAGCATTACTAGGAAAAACACTGGCAAAACAAAATTTAGGTTTGGTTTACGGAGGTGCAAACGTAGGTTTAATGGGTGCTGTGGCCGATGGCGCTTTAAGCGAAAAAGGAACCGTAATTGGTGTTCTCCCAAATTTTTTAAGATCAAAAGAAATCGCACATCTTGGTTTAACCGAGTTGATTTTAGTAGAGAGCATGCACGAACGAAAAACTAAAATGAATGAGTTATGCGATGGTGTAATTGCGCTTCCGGGTGGTTTTGGTACTTTGGAAGAACTTTTCGAAATGCTTACTTGGGCACAATTAGGACTTCATAAAAAGCCAATTGCCGTATTGAACATAAACGGATTCTACGATTCGCTTATCGAATTACTGCAAACCATGACTGAAAAAGGTTTACTAAAAGAAGCCAACCAAAAAATGCTTTTGGTAAGTGATAATATCGACGATCTGCTGGAGAAAATGAGAAATTATACACCACCAACCGTTGGTAAATGGATTGACCCGCAAAAGTCATAAGTTATGAAGTTATGCGTTATGTGTTGTGTTATGTGTTATGTGTTAAAAGAGTAGATGTGAAAATAAAAAATTTAGAATTATATTTACGTTTCACTTCTAACACTTAACTTCAAACCTATAAAACAATGAAAACAGAAAACAATAAATATGCAAAGGCCGAAATGCTGATTAGAAAACCTGTTTCTGAAGTTTTTCAAGCTTTTATTGATCCCGAAATCACCCGTAAATTCTGGTTTACAAAAGGTTCTGGGAAATTAGAGGAAAATCAAAAAACAGAATGGACTTGGGAAATGTACGGTTTCTCGCTTTCCGTTACCACGTTGGTTGTACAAGAAAATAAAAAAATCGTCATTGAATGGGGAAATCCTGATGAAATAACTTTAGTAGAATGGGTTTTTAGTCCGCTGGATGAAAACGAAACTTTTGTCAGTATCACGAACTCTGGTTTTCAAGGCGATACTGATAAAATAATCGATCAAGTCCGAAATTCAACGGAAGGTTTTACATTAGTTTTAGCTGGTGCAAAAGCCTATTTGGAACACAATTTACTATTGAATTTAGTTTTAGATCGTTTTCCGAAAGGACTTGCTTAATTCTATTTAATCGAAAAGATTTGTCAATTCTGTATAAAAATTTAACCGCAAAGAACGCAAGGTTTACGCAAAGTACGCGAAGTTCTTTTTTGAGAATCATTAAATGAAAAGATCGCAAAGCTTTTTTTACACAAAACTCCTTTGCGAACTCAATATATAGATACAGTTTAAGTTGGCAATTAAAATATCTTAGCGAACTCTGCGTAAAAAATTTAACCGCAAAGAACGCAAAGGTTTACGCAAAGTACGCGAAGTTCTTTTTTTGAGGATCATTAAATGAAAAGATCGCAAAGCTTTTTTTACACAAAACTCCTTTGCGAACTCTGCGTAAAAAATTTAACCGCAAAGGAAAGTAACTTGAAACCTGAAACTTAAAACAAAAAAATGTTATGGAAGTTAAAAAACCAGGGAACATAGACGAATACATTGGTAGTTTTCCAAATGATGTTCAGGAGATTTTAGAAAAAATCAGAAACACCATTCAGAAAGCGGCTCCTGATGCCAAAGAAAAAATCAGCTATTCAATGCCGGCTTTTGAACAAAACGGAATCGTGGTGTATTTTGCTGCTTTTAAAAATCATATCGGACTTTATGCACTTCCAAGCGGACATGAAGAATTTAAGGAGCAACTTTCGAAATACAAATCCGGTAAAGGTTCTGTTCAGTTTCCTTTAAAAGATCCGATGCCTTATGATTTGATTACCAAAATCGTAAAATTTAGAGTGAAAGAAAATCTAGAAAAAGCGAAAAAGAAATAACTTCAATGAATTTAACCGAACATTACAACGAGCTTTACAAAACATCTTCTGAAACTATTTCAAAAGGGAAGTATTCTATAGATTCTGAAATTAAAAACGAATCCGATTCACGATTTGGAATTACATTGCTTATTCGTCCAAACGAGGAAATAAAAACCAATATTCAATCTTTCATGCAGGAATTGAAAGAAGCTGAACCGGAACAATATTTTTATCCAGATTCTGATATTCATATTACTGTAATGTCGATTATTTCTTGTTCGGAACAATTTACCTTAAATCAGATTTCGCCAAACGATTACATTCAGCTGATTTGTAAAAGTATGGTGGATGTTGATAAAATCACGATTCAATTGAAAGGAGTTACAGCCTCACCTTCTGCTTTAATGATTCAAGGATTTCCAACTGATGAAACTTTGAATAATTTACGAAATAAACTCCGCGAAGATTTTAAAAATTCAGATTTACAGCAAAGTATCGACAGCCGCTACACGATTTCAACGGCGCATTCTACGATAATGCGTTTTCAGGAAAAACTTCATAATCCAGCAAAATTAATTCAAATTGCAGATAAATTCCGTGATTATGATTTTGGAGAATTTAACGTGAAAAGTTTAGAATTGGTTTACAATGATTGGTACCAGCGCAAAAGCAATACAAAAGTTCTAGGCGAATTTTGTTTACGATAATTTGAATTTCGTTTTCATGAAATAAAATGAAAAATTCGTGAATTCGTGGCTAACAAAAATTTACTTTTTAAATACGCCAAAATGCCATAAAACGCCAGAGGGATCGTGCAGAAAACATTCGCTTCCCCAATCTAAATATCGAATGGGTGTCAGTTTTACTCCTTCGTATTTTTCAGGAAGATGTAAAGCTAAAAGTTCGCTGTAATAACGTTCAACATCATCAACTTCTACAAAAATCATTGTGTTTTCAATCCATTCTTTGGCATAATAATCTTGAAGATAAAAAGCAGTTTCACCGCTTTTAAAAACCGAAAAATTAGATTCTAGAACAACTTCTTCATATCCTAAATCACGATAAAAACTTCTTGATAATTCAAAATTTTTCGCTCCAATAAAAGGCCTGATTGATTTTATATTCTGATTCATTTTGTATGTCTTTTGAAATTATTATTTAGCAAATCCAAGTTGTTTTCTCAAATCTAAATTCAAACTATATTGTTCTTGAATAGAAATTACTTTTCGTGAATTTTTATTGATATCACTTCCTTCCGCTGTCCACAAAAACGGATAAAAATTAAAAACTTCGTCGCCTTTTATTTTAGAAACCTCATCTCTCCAGCCGTTCCATCTATTTCCTTCATAAAATTTATCCAGATCATTATTAAAACAAAACCCTAAAAATTCCGAATACGTAATATCAAGCGGTTCGTATTCAAGATTGTCAGGAGAGAAATAGTAAATTTTTCCCGTATCGGCACCTAATCCGCCTCCATTTAAAAGATAAAAACCGCCAATAGCATCATCGGCAATTAACAGATAAGGCGCAGCTTCTCCAAATTCGTTAAAAGCTTTTCCTTTATTCCAATCCGGAAGCGAGCGGTTAAACTTGGCATTTCCAGAACCCAAAATTCTAATCCATCCGTCATCAACCAAAAGTCCGCCAGTCATGTACACAACTGCTCCCATTGATGAACGGGTTGTAACCTGCGTTTTGTACAAAGCGTCTTTTGCTTTAGCAGGATCAACGGGTAAGATTTCAACCTTGTTTTGTGCTGTTTTAATCCAGTCTTCTACAAGTACCCAGCCTGGATCATTTTTATCTATTAGTTCTTCTACTTTCTTCATTTTATTTTGTGCTGTGGTAACAAAATTTATCAATAGCAATGCGATAAACGAAAACTTTCTTGTCATTAATTACAGGATTATTCTTTAATTCTTTTTTAGGATATTCCCCAAGCCTCGGCTAATCTGTTCGATAGCTTCCAAACCTTTCGTTAGAGGTGTTGCTGTGAAATCTTCATAAGCATCCATGGCACTTTCTTTTCGCTCATCTTGAGGGTAAACCAAAAGAATGTTATTATCGCTGAAGAGCTTATCAAATTTTTGGGGCAATCGATCAAAAATAGAAAGATACGATACAGAACCTTTTCTCGACAAATTGAAAACAATTAAATCTGTTGGTTTTATATCATTTGAAATGGAATCAAAACTATCCCAGTCCGAAACATTTTTGAAACCAATTTTAGCATTTAAACGCAGATGATTTGCAATATTCTGAATGGCCTGATTTGTTTTCTCATCGGCATAAAGTACAATCGGAATGCTTAATTCCTGCGATAATCTGGAAATCTTCTGCAATAATAAATGAAATCCAGCACCTCTTTCTGAAAAAGGCGGACATATGAAAACGAGTCTTTTTTCTTCAATAAAATTTTTAGGGAATCGGCAGATGAACAAATTCTTATCGACATTATTAATAATAGAATCGACATTTTCTCCAAAAATTTTATCTAAGAAACCAGTCTTTTTCGGCCAGCCTATAATCACAATATCCGACATGATTTCTTTTGAAGTCCTTGCAATTCCACTTGCCGGATTATGATCGATTCGGGCAATTGTATTTATTTTTACTTCCGAAGCAGAACCTTGAATCACAAATTTATCCGCTGCTTTTCGGTATTTCATGATGTTTTCTTCGGCTTTACTATTATTCGGAACAATCGTTAATAATGTCACAGGATTTGATGATTTTTTATCTTTAATTAAAAGCGCAAAATCTAATAAACTGGCTGCTGCCGACGTTTTTGCCAGCGGAATTAAAATATGTTCGTCTAAAATTTGATCTTTTTCGGCATCTTCATGTGAAAATTCTTCTTCGCAGATGGCAATTTTTTTCGCTGCTTTTTCGGTGGCAAAAGAAGCTACGATACAAGTAATTAAAATTAAAATAATGGTTCCGTTCAAGATGTTTTCATCAAGGATTTTAGCTTTAAAACCTACCAGAATTACGGCCAGAGTTGCGGCAGCGTGCGCACTGCTCAATCCGAAAATCAACTGTCTTTCGGTTTTCGAATATTTAAAAACAACTTGTGTAAAAAAGGCTGCAATCCATTTCCCGAAAATAGCCACGACACTTAATGTTCCAGCGACAATTAAAGCAGTTGGTCCGCTTAAAATTACACTTACATCAACCAGCATTCCCACAGAAATCAGGAAAAACGGAATAAACAATGAGTTCCCTATAAATTCAATTCGGTTCATTAAAGCAGAAGAATGCGGAATTAACGGATTCAATGCCAATCCGGCCACGAAGCCACCAATGATAGGCTCTACTCCTGCTACTTCGGCCAAAAATGCCGCAAAGAAAACTACCGAAAGCACAAAAATATAATGGGCATGTTTTTCACTTTCCAGCTTCTTAAAGAACCATTTGGCAATTCTTGGAATCACCAAAAACATAATGGCTGAGAAAATAGCCAGCGAAATGCCTAATTTGATCCAAAATGCCTGATTTAAATTCCCCTGACTGCTTCCCATGATAACTGCCAGAATAATCAAAACCGCGGTATCAGTCAAAATAGTCCCTCCCACCGTTATGGCAACTGCTTGATTTTTGGCAATTCCCATTTTACTTACAATAGGATACGCCACCAAAGTATGCGTGGCAAACATACTAGCGGTTAAAAAACTAGCATTAAAATCGTATTTGAGTAAATAAAAACAAACCGGAAATCCTATGGAAAGCGGCAGTATAAAGGTAAAAAAACCGAATAGAAGAGATTTATTTCTATTGGCTTTAAACTCATTCATATCGAGTTCAAGTCCGGCAATAAACATGATATACAAAAGTCCGATTGTAGAGAATAAATCAACGGCTGAGTTTTTTGCCAGAATATTTAAACCATGCGGACCAATAACAACTCCTGAAAGTATCAAACCTATGATTCCGGGAATATTAATCTTTTTTAGTAAAATTGGACTCAGCAGAATTATGAAAAGTATCAATGAAAAAATTAATACTGGATTGCTAAGTGGTAATTCGAATTCGTGTAATAGATGTCTGAAAAATTCTATCATAGGTAACTTCTTGTGGTATTAATAATCGTAGAAAGACTTTTTTCAGAATTAAAACGAAAGAAAAGCATCATCAGAAAGGGTTATTTTTTAGATTCAACTTCCTCACAAAAATACCGAAAAAACGGGAACTTTCTACGCAATCTGCATATTAAGGAATTAAATTTATTTCGTTGCCGAATTATTAAAATTTAATATCTTTTTTAACAAAACCGCAACATTAACAATCAAAAACGATTCATCATTGCATTATTCAATTATCTTTGTAATAACAAAATTGTAACAATGGAAGAATGTATCTCTGTTTTTGATATGCTTAAAATTGGTGTTGGACCTTCATCCTCACACACTTTGGGTCCTTGGAGAGCCGCAGAACGTTTTTTGGGAGAGCTGAAAAACGAAGCTATTTTAGATCAGATTTCGAGAGTAAAAGTCGATTTGTATGGATCACTTTCTTTAACCGGAAAAGGCCATGCCACTGATTTATCAGTAATGCTGGGTTTAAGCGGACAAGATCCTGAATATATTCCGGTAGAAAATATCGCTGGAATTATTAAAACAATTGAAGATACAAACGAAATCAATCTGGCTGATGAATATAAAATTCCGTTTTATTTTCTTCAGGACATTGTTTTCAATAAAGAGTTTCTTCCTTTTCATGCTAACGGATTAAAATTTACCGCATATAAAAATGACGGTTCGGAATACGAATCTACTTTTTATTCTATTGGCGGTGGTTTCGTGGTAAAAGAAGAACGCGAAAATGCAAAGAAAAAAGAAGTCATAAAATGTGCTTTCCCGTTTCCAGTTCAAAACGCGGTGGAGTTATTAAATTATACCATTTCTGAAAACAAATCGATTTCTGAAATTGTATATGAAAATGAAAAATCAATGCGTTCTGAAGCAGAAATTCATTCCGAATTGATGCGTATCTGGAATACAATGTTGGAATGTATGTACATTGGCTGTCATTCGGAAGGCATTCTTCCAGGCGGATTACACGTGCGAAGAAGAGCTTTTGACATGCACCAAAATCTTATCGGACTTTCTAATTATACTGATCCTCAGTCCTGGCTGGAAGAAATCAGAAAAACGGAAGTTAAATTCCGCCAGATTTTAAAATGGGTAAGCTGTTTTGCTTTGGCCGTGAATGAAGTAAATGCTTCTTTAGGGCGTGTTGTAACAGCGCCAACCAACGGAAGTGCCGGCGTAATTCCTGCCGTTTTAATGTATTATATGGTGATTGAAAACCACAATGCTGGCGAAAAAGAAATCAAACAATTTTTGATGGTTGCCGGAGAAATTGGAAGTATTTTCAAGAAAGGTTCTACTATTTCTGCTGCAATGGGAGGCTGTCAGGCCGAAATTGGCGTTTCGTCCTCTATGGCCGCTGCGGCTTTATGCGAATTAATGGGCGGAACTCCTGCTCAGGTTTTAATGGCTGCCGAGATTGCAATGGAACATCATTTGGGTTTAACCTGCGATCCTATTGGCGGTTTGGTGCAGATTCCGTGTATCGAAAGAAATACAATGGGAGCTATAAAAGCCATAAACGCAGCCGAACTTGCTCTTGAAACCGATTCGAAAAATGCTAAAGTACCGCTTGATAAAGTAATCAACACAATGTGGGAAACAGCAAAAGATATGAACTCAAAATACAAAGAAACCTCTGAAGGCGGACTGGCAATTGCAGTTAATATGGCGGATTGCTAACATTTAAACTTTGTCGCGAATTTCAGATTCACACAATTTATTTTTTACACAAATGCATAAATTTGTGGAATTAGTGAAATTCGCGGCAAAAAAAATCAAAATATTTCATGAAAAAACTTTACTTTCTAATTGCATTATTTCTTTCTCTTGTATTGCATTCACAGGAACGTTATTTTCTAAATTCAGATACTCGACTGTATACTTCCCCAAATTCCACTTCTTTTTTAGGATATTTTAAATATGGTGCCGAAGTGCGTTTATTATCTGAAAGTCAGAATGGCTGGTACAAAGTGCAAGCAGATAATTTTAATGAAGGATATGTTCAGGAAAAGTTTGTTGCCACAAGATTAAATGCAAAAGACGTTAAAATAAAAGATCTCGAAAATCCAATTTTAGAAGGCGGCGATAATTATTATGGCGGGAATCATTTTTTTGTTCTGGCAGCAGGTTTAAAAGCAAGAGCTTTACCCGATAAAAATTCAAAAATCAAAGAAATTTTATTTACAGGTGATCCCGTTCCTGTTGATTATGTACCGGTAAACGAAAATGACTGGGTAAACATTGGCGGCAATTTTAGTGAGGAATATTCAAAATATACCTTAAGAAAGTTTATTGGGCTTCGTCCTAATTTTGATAGTTTAATCAAAGATTTTGACAAACTTGATGTCAATGCACTTGCAGATCGCAAAACACTAAGCGAAAGAATTGTAGAATTAGCCTGGAACAGTGATTATTCAAAATTAATTCCGGCGTATCAAAGATATTCTGAAGTGGTCAAGCAAATAAATGATCCTAAATTAATTGCCGACACTGAACTTTATATGGCTATTGCCAAGGGTTTATCCAAACATAAACTACCAGAACAAATTGCAGCATTTGCCCAAAAAGCTGAATATTCATTAAAAGGTGTAAAAACCAAATCATTATATTTTACTCAAAAAGATCTGGTAAAAATATTTGGACAACCTACTAAAAAAGAAAGCATTGGCGATGAATGCGGCGTTTACCTAAGTGATTTATTTTACTATTATCCAGATTTACAAGCATCTGTAGATGAAAAGAAAAATCAGGCCGAAATTGTAAAGGTTTTTATCAACGAGAACAATAAACTTATATTCAATCCAAATGCAGTTTTAGATCACACATTGTCTGAAAAAGCTTTCATTGAAAAATACGGAACCTATATTGAAGCTTCGATCAAATCACCGCACAACTACTCTATCATTTTGGAAGACAGCCAATTCAGAATCGAATTTAAAGATGGTAAACTATATGCAATCGAAATATTCTTTTATTGCTGATTCCCAATTTGCAATTATTCAATACTTTTACATCATCAAAAAAAATTAAAATGTCAGTAGCAAAAAAAGATTATAAAAGAATCACAACAAAGTCATTAATTGAAATGAAAAGCAATGGAGAAAAAATTTCTATGCTTACCGCGTATGATTTCACAATGGCTAAAATTGTTGATACTGCCGGAGTCGATGTGATTTTGGTTGGTGATTCTGCTTCCAATGTTATGGCGGGTCATGAAACGACTCTTCCAATTACTTTAGACCAAATGATTTACCATGCATCATCGGTTGTGCGTGCCGTAGAAAGAGGTTTGGTTGTGGTTGATTTGCCTTTCGGAAGTTATCAATCTGATTCAAAAGAAGCGCTTCGTTCTTCTATCAGAATTATGAAAGAAAGCGGTGCTCACGCTGTGAAATTAGAAGGTGGAAAAGAAATTAAAGATTCAATTAGAAAAATATTAAATGCCGGAATTCCGGTTATGGGCCATTTGGGTTTAACACCTCAGTCTATTTATAAATTCGGAACTTACAGCGTTCGTGCAAAAGAAGAAGAAGAAGCAGAAAAATTAATGGAAGATGCCAAAATGCTTGAAAAAATTGGCTGTTTTGCTGTTGTTCTTGAAAAAATCCCTGCTGAATTAGCTAGAAAAGTAGCCGAAAGTATTTCTATACCAGTTATCGGAATTGGTGCTGGAGGCGGTGTTGATGGTCAGGTTTTGGTTATTCACGATATGTTAGGAATGAATAATGAATTTAGTCCGCGTTTCTTACGCCGTTACTTGAATTTATACGAAGAAATGACAAAAGCAATCGGACAATATGCTGCTGATGTAAAATCTCAGGATTTCCCTAATGAGAGAGAACAATATTAATTTTTAGGTACTGAGCTGCTAAGGTTCTGAGATACTAAGTTTTTTTCTTAGGCTCAAAGATGCAAAGCAACAAAGGTTCCAAGGTTTTAAAAAATAAATTGCCTCCAGCTTTAGCTGGAGGTTTATTTTTAAGGCTTCGCAAGTCTTTAGCCAAACTTCTCCATATAATTGAAATGCTCATATGAAAATAGTTTCAAACAAAAATAATTTACAAATCCTGCACGAAGACAATCACATTATTGTGGTGAACAAACGTGTAGGCGATATTGTACAAGGCGATAAAACGGGAGATAAACCTTTATCTGATGTGGTAAAGGAATATATAAAAGAAAAATACAATAAACCTGGAGATGTTTTTCTGGGCGTCATTCATCGTTTGGACAGACCCACAACAGGAATTGTGGCTTTTGCCAGAACCAGTAAAGCTTTATCGCGAATGAATGAATTATTCAGCAATCGTGAAACTAAAAAAACCTATTGGGCTGTCGTTAAAAACAAACCAAAAGAAGCATCTGCCAAATTGGTTCATTACCTGAAAAGAAACGAAAAAAACAATACTTCAAAAGCGCATTTAAAAGAAGTTCCTGATAGTAAATTGGCCAGTTTAGATTACACAATAATTAAAGAACTTCAGAATTATACCGCTCTAGAAATCAATCTTCACACAGGGCGTCATCATCAAATTCGTGCACAATTATCAGCCATTGGGTCACCCATAAAAGGCGATTTAAAATACGGCGCCGACCGAAGCAATCCTGATGGAGGCATTCATCTGCATGCTCGAAAATTAGTTTTTGTGCATCCCGTTTCTAAAGAAAATATTACCATTATCGCTCCCGTTCCCGATGATCCTGTTTGGAATGCTATATGACTTTTATGGTTAAAATGTAACGTTTTTTAGTTTTTATGGATTAACTTGCATATCCTAAAAACAAGCTGATTTTAAAAATGGACTATAAAAACGACATCGGATACAGAAAACAAACGCTGAAGAAGTTATTATATAACATTCAAAAAAACGAAGATTTAATCGTTAAAGCTTTATATGATGATTTTAAAAAACCAGAATTTGAAGCTGTTTTAACTGAAACGAATTATGTCATTTCAGATTTAAAAGATACCATCAAAAACATCAGCAAATGGGCAAAACCAAAACGTGTTTTCCCTTCTCTCTTAAATTTTCCTTCAACTGATTATATTTACAAAGAACCTTACGGCAGAGTTTTAATTATTTCGCCGTGGAATTATCCCTTTCAGCTTGCTCTATGTCCGCTTATTGCTGCTGTAGCCGCTGGAAATAAGGTTACTGTAAAACCATCAGAATTAACTCCGCATACCTCAGCCATTATTGCCAAAATTGTCGAAAAAACATTTCATATCAACCATGTTGAAGTGGTAGAAGGCGGAGTGGAAGTTTCAAACAAATTACTGGCAGAACGCTGGGATTATATTTTCTTTACCGGAAGTGTTTCAGTTGGAAAAATTGTAGCCAAAGCCGCTGCCGAAAACCTTACTCCGGTTACATTAGAATTAGGCGGAAAAAACCCTTGTGTTGTTGATGAATCTGCTGATTTAAAACTTGCTGCCAAACGAATTGTCTGGGGAAAATTTATAAATGCAGGCCAAACCTGCATTGCACCCGATTATATTTTGATCCAGAAGAATATGAAGGTTAATTTTATTACTTTCTTAATCGAAGAAATCATAAAAGCATATGGCAAAAAAATCGATAAATCGCCAGATTTTGCCCGCATCATCAATACCAAAAACTGGGTTCGGCTTGACCAAATGATTGAACGCGATAAAATAATTTTTGGTGGAGAAACCAATCATGATAAGTTATATATTTCTCCAACTTTAATTGAAGAACCATCTTTGGAAAGTGCTGTTATGAGAGAAGAAATCTTTGGGCCTATTTTACCAATTCTTACCTATGAAACTGAAAACGATATTCATAACATAATTACGAAGTACGAAAAACCTCTCGCGTTTTACATTTTCAGTGAAAATAATTCGTTTGCTAAGAAATTAATTCAAAAATACTCCTTTGGAGGCGGTGCCGTAAACGATACAGTAATCCATTTTTCTAATAAAAGACTGCCTTTTGGAGGTGTTGGACAAAGCGGAATCGGGGCTTATCATGGACAAATGAGTTTTGATACTTTTTCACATCATAAATCGATTGTAAAAAAAGGAAACTGGCTTGATTTACCTATGCGTTACGCACCTTACAAAGACAAATTAGCTTCCATAAAACGAATTTTGGACTGGCTGTAACAGCAGAAAAACAATTTCGTAATGTTTTATAGATTTTCACTCGGAATTAATTTAAAATATTATATTTACGACTGATATCACTATATTAAAACACCTGATACTATAAAACAACTTTACACTTAAATGAAATCTACTCGTGATCAGATTGAAGACATCAAAAGAGATGGTTATTCAATAGACTTTGCTGTTATTTTCGGTTATGCTTTTGAAAATTACAAGAAAATTGCACTTTATTCAGCATTAGTAATTGCCGTATTTACCTTTATCGTATTTTGTGCCGTAATGGGATTGGCAACCGCGTTTTATGGATTACAAGCCATACTAAGTGATTTCACTAATGTTTTAGATTTTCAAAAATTAAATTATGGCCAGCAGATACTATCTACTATTTTCGTATCAGTATTTGCAGCTTTATTTTCTCCGTTAGGAGCAGGATTTCTTGAAATAGCAGATCGTGCTGACAAAGGCGAAAAATTTGATTTCGGGAGTGTTTTTGCCTATTACAAACAACCTTACTTTTTACAACTGTTTTCAGCGGCGCTTATTTTGGCACTCGTAAGTAATGGTATTTCTACTATTATCGATAATTTGGGAATAGCTTATGTGGGAATTGGAGTATCGATAATGATCTCCTATTTTACATTTTTTACAATACCGTTAATCATTTTTGGAAACTTACCAGCTATAGAAGCTATCAAATCAAGCCTTATTGTAGTTAGCAAAAGTCCATTTACCATATTTGCCTTATTTGTAGTAGGATTCCTTTGTTCATTGACTGGAGTGATAGGATGTTGTATTGGAATAATTTTTACAATTGTTTTTAATACTTCAATCACATATTCAACTTACTATGCTATTTTCGAAGAACAACAACAACCCGATTCTATTGATTTTATCGGAAAATCGGATTTTGAATAAAAACTGAAAATCTCTGAATTATAGAGCATAACCAACTCTTCAGAAATTTTCAAAACGCTGTATACTAAACCAAAGTCCCTCAAAATCTATGGTAACGAACTATAGTTTTTTCAATTTATTGGTTTCAGGAATTACCCGCTTTGGTAATACCCTGAAATCAATTGTGACAAACTGGTACGTTTTCAATTCTGATATTATTTTCTACAACAATCCAAAATTTATCATTCTTGGGCTTTCGCTGTTTGGTTTCTTGGGACTCCTTGTGTATCAGTTTTTTAGAATAAAAGCAAAAATTGGTAATTTCATCGAAAAGAAAAAAGAAGCCGAAACAGTTAGTAAAGAATATCAGCTTTATATCTTATTTTTTGGAATAGCGGTTATTGTCATTGAAATCATCAATGAAATCTTCAAAATCAGACCCAAAAGCCTTCTGATTGTAAATGTTTCTATTGGTTTTGCAGTTTTGCTCTGCTATGTGATAACTGATAAAGTAAAATGGCTTCGTGATAAAATACAGCAGATTTTTATTTTCTCCTTTTTTCTTTACATCAGTTATGTCTGCTTCAATATCATTAATCTAGCTAATGATGTTGTTCCCATTATCGTTTTCTTGATTTCATTTTTCTTCTCATACAATATTCTAAAACCCATTAAAATTTACTGGGCTTTTGTGAGCATTATTTTTATTTTTCTAGTAGCAACGATTGTATTTCATTTAATTCCGTTAAAATCGTCTATTTTACTACTCAATTTCTGTATTCTGATTTTCATTATCAATCAAGTAAAATATGCCGTTTTACTAAACAACAGAAATAATTTCCGATTTGCCAATGAAATCGTTCACAAAGGAAATTCTCTAACTATAGCCACAGATCAAAAAGGCCAGATCTTGTTCTGCAGTGAAACTATTACGCCAATTTTAGGATATCAACCCGAAGAAGTAATGGGACTTAACTTTTGGAAATTTACTAAAAGCGACGAATTCAGCGAAAAAAATGATCCCGAAAATCGGGAAGAAAATAAACTGTATACCCGAAAATTAAAAAGCAAAAACGGAGAATTCAAATACATTCAATGGAAAGATAAAAAGTTCTCTGATGATTTGATTATCAGTATTGGACAAGATGTTACGGAACAGGTTAATGTTCAAGACCAATATAAAAACCTTATCCAGACCGCGACTGATATTATATTCGAAATTGATGCAGAAGGTCATTTTACTTTTATAAATGAATTTGCGTATGCGCTTTTGGGGTATGCCGAAGACGAAATAATCAACAAACATTATTCAAACTTTATTCATGAAAAATATTCTTTGAGTGCCGTTGATTTTTATGAAAATTTTGAAAGCAACGGCGCTAATTTCCCTATCATCGAGATTCCGATATTAAAGAAAAATGGTCAGGAATTATGGATTTCCCAGAAAATCATTATCCGTAAAAACGATCTGGGACAAACTATCGGATTTGCGGGAATTGCCCGTGATATTACTGAAATAAAAAATGCTGAAAACGAGAAAAAACGACGACTCGAAAAAATTGAAGCTTTCAACAATTCAACCAAAAAACTCTCGACTACAGATTTCAGCACTTACAATAATTTAGATACAGTTATAGATTACATTATCAAAGAAGCTTCTACAGTCAGTAAAGCCAATAGAGTGAGTTTTTGGAAATATAACAAGGATTTGATTACCTGCAAAAATTTGTACAGCATGGATAATCAAAATCTGAATGATAAAAATATTTTAAGTAAAGAATCCTATCCTATTTATTTTGAAACCCTGCAGAATAAAGCCATTATAAACGCTCCTGATGTTTTTAACAAATTGGAAACTTCAGAATTTGAAAGAGTTTATTTCACCAAAAACCAAATTAAATCCATGCTTGATGTTCCTATATTTTTAAGCGGACAACTGGCCGGAGTAGTTTGCTTTGAAAGCACAAAAGAACAGCGGGAATGGGACAATGAAGATATCAATTATGCCAGAACTATTTCAGACGTAATTTCACTTGCCATTTCATCTCAAATGCGTTTGGAAGCCGAGAAGAGACTGGAATTTAAGAGTCAGCTGCTTTCCGCACTTTCGCTTTGTACCGAAAAATTCCTGCTGAGTAAATCAACCGAAGAAATGTTTCAGGAAACGTACGATTTAATTGGAAAAGCTTCCAAAGCAGATCATATGTATTATTACGAAAGGGATTTTTCAACAAATACCGTCAGCCAAAAATACAAATGGTCGCGAAAAGGAATCCGACATCAGATTACGCCTCTGCGACACATGACCGAAGAGAATCTTCAAGAAATCTTTGATGCCGCCAAAAACAAACGCATTTTAAGCTCTTTTACCCGAAAACTCGAAAATGCCTTTTTCAAACAATTACTGCTTGACAATGAGATCAAATCGATTTTGATTCTGCCATTGTACGTTAATGATGAATTTACAGGTTTCATTGGTTTTGATGATTGTACCGAAGAAAGAAAATGGTCTGAAGAAGAAATCTACATCTTCCAGATTTTGGCAAACAACATTTCATCTGCATTAGAAAGAAACCGAAACGAAAGTAAAATCATTGAAAGTGAAGAAAAATTCAAACTTATTGCCAACAATATTCCAGGAACCGTTTACTTATCTAAGTTTGATGCTTTTTCTACAAAAATCTTTCTAAATGATGAAATCCAAAACCTAACCGGATATTCAAAAACAGAATTTATTGAAAATAACTTATCGTTTTTATCCCTTATTCACCAAGACGACCGCGACGAAGTCATTAACAATCAAATCGACAATCTTCAAAACGGAATGCCTCTGCATAATGTTTACCGTATTAAACGCAAAACAGGCGAATATATCTGGGTGGAAGAATTTGGCGACGTAATTAAGAAAGGCGACGAAATTGAATTTGTGGGTGGAATTTACTTTGACATTACCAATAAAAAAGAAACCGAAGACGCTATTAAAGCCAAACAATTAGCGGAAGCAGCCAATAAATCAAAATCTGATTTTCTGGCCAATATGTCACACGAAATCCGAACGCCGCTAAACGGTATTATTGGTTTTACACATTTATTGATGAAAACCGAATTAGAAGAAATTCAAGAGAAATACATGACTACGATTAATCAGTCGGCACATTCACTGTTGGAGATTATAAACGATATCCTTGATTTTTCTAAAATTGAAGCTGGAAAACTAGAACTTTTTATTGACCTATACGATATTAAAAAAGTTCTCGGGCAAGTATTTGATTTAATCGTGTATGAATCGAACCAGAAAAACCTGCAGCTGGAACTAAACGTCGATCCTAATGTTCCAAAATACATCTGGACCGATATTGTGAGAATCAAACAAATTTTGATCAACCTGCTTTCAAATGCTGTAAAATTTACCAATGAAGGATCAATCAAATTGAATGTTTCGGTTTTAGAAAAAAACAAAAACAACAATTGCACCATACGTTTCTCTGTTATTGATACCGGAATTGGAATTTTAGAAAAAAACCAAAAGAAAATCTTCAAAGCATTTTCGCAGGCAGATAGTTCCACAACCCGAAAATTTGGAGGAACTGGATTAGGATTAACCATTTCAAACCAATTATTAGCCTTAATGGAAAGCCGATTACAGCTTGAAAGTACGATAGGCGAAGGAAGCAACTTCTTCTTTGATTTGAATTTAAAAACCAGCAATCAAAGCATCAGCGAAAAATACAACGCCGAATTTAAAAACATGCAATCCGATTATGACGACGATGAAGACGAACCGGCAAATAAAAATATCCGTTTTCTAATTGTTGAAGACAACAAAGTCAATATGCTGCTTTTAAAAACTATTGTAAAAAACCTGTATAATAATGCTTTTATTTTTGAATGTGAAAATGGATACGAAGCAGTACAGCAGTTTGAATCTATTAATCCAACACTTGTATTTATGGACATTCAGATGCCTATTATGAATGGTTATGAAACCACAAAAGCCATACGAAATACCGTTTTAGGCAAAAATACGCCCATTATAGCCGTAACTGCGGGGGCTGAAAAAGAAGAGCGTAACAAATGTATTTCTGCAGGAATGGATGATTATATCTCAAAACCTATTATGAAAGGAACGGTTGAAGAAACTTTGGTAAAATGGCTGAAATAATTTTTTAAACTAAATCTTATAAATGTTAATTAATTCATAAAAAATATATAAATTCGTACAACAAATAACATATAAGCATAAAACTATTTACTATGAAATGGCAAGGCAGAAGAGAAAGTGATAATGTTGAAGACCGAAGAGGTTTATCTGGAGGAAAAGTCGCTATTGGCGGTGGAGTTATTGGAATCATTATTTTGCTATTAAATATTTTTGGCGGTGAAACGGGCCAAGCTGTAGGATCTGCTTTAGAACAAATGCAAGGCGGTCAGCCAACACAAACTGAAGCTGCAGCTCCACTGAGCAAAGAAGACAAAGAAATGGGCAGTTTCGTAAAAGTAACCTTGGCCGATACTGAAGACATCTGGGGTAAAATATTCGCTGAACATGGAATGACTTACAAAAGACCTAAATTGGTACTTTTTAGAGGTGCTGTAAATACCGCTTGCGGAGGAGCATCTTCGGCATCTGGACCATTTTATTGTCCGGCAGATCAAATTGTTTATATGGATTTAGGTTTCTTTGAAGAACTTAAAACCAAATTTGGGGCCAAAGGCGGAGATTTTGCTATTGCCTATGTAATTGCTCACGAAATTGGACATCACATTCAGACATTGTTAGGAACATCTGAAAAAATGCGTCGCGATCAGCAGGGAAAAAGTCAGGCCGAAGCTAATAAACTTTCTGTAGCCTTAGAACTTCAAGCTGATTTTTATGCGGGAGTTTGGGCACATTACAATCAGGAAAACTTAGATCCCGATGATATTGATGAAGCGTTAAGTGCAGCAAATGCGGTTGGAGACGATGCTATTCAAAGTAAAATGCAAGGACGTATAGTTCCCGATTCGTTTACCCACGGATCATCTGAACAACGAATGTACTGGTTTAAAAAAGGTTATAAAACTGGCGACATTAAAGAAGGAACTACATTTGAGGAAATCTGATAATACATAAACCAAATATAATAACTATTCCAAAAAGCACAACTTAACCGTTGTGCTTTTTTTATTAAATACGAATATTTTAAATTGTAAATTCCAAATTCGGTTCTCTAAAGAGCTGGAAATCTTCGTAATTAGCTTTCATAAAGTTTAATAATAATGCTTACAAATTATCTTTGTCAAAGTTTTAAACTTTGACAAAGATTCCAAGTATTTCTTGAGAAGATTTTCCCTTATCTTAAAATAGCTAGCTTTATAGTTCTAAATAAAAATCCAAATTCCAAATCTTTACAATTTGGAATTTGGATTTTCTATTATTGAAATTTGTTTTCGGTCGAAAACAAAAAAAGCCTTGAATTTCTTCAAGGCTTTAAATCTGGGTGGCTGACCGGGTTCGAACCGGCGACCCGCGGCACCACAAACCGCTACTCTAACCAGCTGAGCTACAACCACCATTTTTGCTTAGCGAGTGCAAATATAGAACAAAGGTTGAGTTCTACAAAGAAAAAAATGAAAAAATTACAATAAATTTTCTAAGCTATTGACTGCCAAACACCTTTCAACTGTAAATCCTTCGGCAAAATCTCTCCCAACTAGCCTTCCCAAGTCCTGCGCACGATAATTTAAACTCTCAAAGAAGTTTTTACTCGTAATTGGCGTTGCAGGTTCATTTGAATTCGGATCGTAAAATTGAGTCTTATACGCCATAATCGCTTCGACTTTCTTTTCTTCGAATCCTGTAATGTCTACAACGAAATCCGGAGTGATATTTTTCCACTGAATATAATGATAAACCACTTTGGGTCTCCAAGCTTCTTGTTTCTCTCCGTCAATCGAAGTTTCAATTTTCATCAAACCCGAAAGAAAACAAGCATCAGAAACTAATTTGCTTCCTTTTCCATGATCGATATGACGATCGTCAACAGCATTACACAATACAATTTCAGGTTTGTATTTACGAATCATTTTAATGACTTCTAATTGGTGTTTTTCATCATTAACGAAAAACCCATCGCGCATGGCCAAATTTTCACGAATCAGAACCCCTAAAATCTTCGCAGCATCTTTTGCTTCCTGATCTCTTATTTCTGCAGTTCCACGCGTTCCTAATTCGCCTCGCGTTAAATCAACAATTCCCACTTTTTTTCCAAGGGAAACTTCTTTTAAAATAGTTCCGGCACAACCTAATTCAACATCATCCGGATGCGCCCCAAAAGCTAATATATCTAGTTTCATTTTTTTGTTTATTTTGTTTCAGGTTTCAGGTTTCAGGTTTCAAGTTGTCAGGCTGAGCGGAGTCGAAGCCCTTTGTGCCCTTCGACTTCGCTCAGGGTGACACACGAATTCAAACTTTGTTTAAAGAGATTCAGTTCTAAAACTTATAATTCATAACTTTTAACTCACAACTCATAACTCATAACTTCTAACTCATAACTCTCAAAACCCTTTTCATCGTCATGGATTTATTCACGCTTTCCTCCCATTCTTTTTCGGGAATGCTTTCTTTGGTAATACCGCAGCCCATGTATAAAATGGCTTTAGTATCCTGAATCTGCATGCATCGTAAATTTACAAATAAATCAGAACTTGCATCAGCTCCAGCAAAAGTGCTGTTTAATTCGCCTAAAAAACCAGTATAAAAAGTACGGTCGTAATTTTCATTTTCGATAATAAACACTTTCGATTTTTTCTTTGGAAAACCACAAACTGCTGGCGTTGGATGCAAAGTATCAATCACCTCTTCTAAAGTTGAATTATCCTTTAAAACTCCAGAAATATCCGTTTTAATGTGCCAGATCGATCCCGCTTTTAAACTGTAAGGTTCAGAAACTACAACCGAAGCTGTAAATTCTCGAAGACGTTTTACAATAAAATCAGTCACAAATTGCTGTTCGTCTTTTTCTTTCTGCTGCCAAACGATTTCAGTTTCATTATTATCCTTCTGCGTTCCTGCCAGAGCCATTGTTTCGAAAACATTTCCATTGGCTTTCAACAGTTTTTCTGGAGTTGCTCCCATCCAAAGTCCGATTTTCGGATGGAAGAAACAATAACAAAAAGTCGCTGGATATAACTGCACCAAGTGCTGAAACGTTTCAATAAAATCAAATTCGGTTAAAGTCACTTCTTCACTTCGTGACAAAACCACTTTTTTGAATTCTTCATTCTTAATTGCCTGAATTCCTTGCGCGACCAAATATTCATATTGAAATTTAGCTTCTGAATCAGAACTTAAATCATCAATTTCAATAGGTTCAAATACAGTTGTTTCTTTATTCGCCGTAATAATTTCCGATTCATTCTCTGGAATCAGAATTAGTTGTTTTTCATCAAAAGAAGCAAAAACAAATCCTTTTTCGCTGTAATCTGAAACGGTATGTAACGTATTATTTTGTTGTAAAATCCCAATTAGGTTTTCGGTATTCGGTTTTGAATAAAGTACAAAGGGTAAATTTTGTTCTTTATGATTTTTAATTTTTAAGAAAAATGGATTCATAATTTATTCACTTTTCTTTCTGTCTAAAACCATATTCGTCAGTTTGCAAAGTGAAACCAGATTTCCTTCTTCGTCGGTAATTTTGATTTCCCAAAGATGCAGGCTTCTTCCTTTGTGAATAATTCTGGCTGTCCCAAAAACATAACCTTCACGAATACTTTTTAGATGATTTGCCGAAATTTCGATACCTCTTACCTCCTGCTCTTTTGGATTGATAAAAAAGAAAGAAGCAGCACTTCCAACGCTTTCTGCCAAAGCTACCGAAGCCCCGCCGTGCAACAATCCCATTGGCTGGTGAACACTTGGATTTACAGGCATTTTTGCAGTTAAAAAATCTTCTCCGGCATCGATATATTCTATTTTCAACGTTTCCATTAATGTGTTTTTTGTAAACTCATTACAGCGCGCCAAAATCTGCTCTTTTGTATGATTCATTAAATTATTCTTTAAAATCGTAAAATTAAAGAAGATATTGACACAAATTGAAAAATCCCATTCGAAAATTAAAATTCAACTTCAAACATGTAAGTTTTTTGTTATTTTTACAAAAACAATCGGAAACTATCTTTGGCTGAAAAATATTTTTTTTGCCACTGATGAAACAGATTATCTCAGATTATTTTTTTGCATGATGTAGAAAATACAATCTTTAATCCGCGGTAAAACTATTCAAATGCGTCAATATTTTATACTTTTTATTTTTGGTTTATTCATCGCGATGAGTTCCTGTAGAACTGATTTTGATACCGTTGCCAGCACTGGAGATTTAAAGTTTTCAAAAGACACTGTATATTTGGATACTGTTTTCAAAAACATCGGTTCAAGCACTTACCAATTAAAAGTCTTTAATAGAAGCAAAAACGACATTTCAATTCCGATTATACAGCTGAAAAAAGGTCTGGCTTCTAAATACCGAATGACCGTTGACGGAATGAATGGCAACAACGGAAAGATTTTCAACAATGTTACACTTTTAGCAAAAGACAGCCTCTATATTTTTATAGAAACCACTGCCGATATTACGGATGCCAATCCAACTGATTTCTTGTATACCGATGAAATTCAATTTGACAGCGGTGCAAATCTTCAACAAGTCGCTTTGGTAACATTGATTCAAGATGCAGTATTTTTATATCCAAAACAAAATCCTGACGGAACAAAAGAAAAAATCCAAATCGACGGTAAAGCTGTTGATGGATTTTATCTGGACGAGAATGATGCTGTAAACGGAAATGAACTTCTTTTTACGAATACGAAACCTTATGTAATTTATGGGTACGCTGGAGTTCCCGAAAATAAAACCATCACGTTTGAAGCCGGCGCAAGAGTTCATTTTCATGCCGGTTCAGGATTATATGTTGGCGATAAAGCTTCTCTTCAAATTAACGGAGCGGTTTCTACAACTGACAAACTTGAAAAAGAAGTCATTTTTGAAGGCGATCGTTTAGAATCACTTTACTCAGATATTCCAGGACAATGGAAATCTGTGATTTTTGAAAAAGGAAGTGCCAATCATTCTATCAATCATTTGACTTTAAAAAATGCTGTTACGGGATTAGAATTCAGAAGTCCGTCAAATACGATTGAAATTAAAAACACTCAAATTTACAATTGCGTTGAGTACGGAATTTTAGCTCAAAATGCACATATTACAGGAGAAAATATCGCTATTAATTATGCTGGTTTAGCAGGTTTATCTTGTGTTTATGGCGGAAATTACAGTTTTACGCATTGTACTTTTAACAATAATTGGTCAGGCAGTTCTCAGTTTGCCGTTAATTTAAGTAATAGTCTGGTAGGAGCATCACCCGAAACCAATCCGCTGACTCAGGCAACTTTCAACAATTGCATTATTTACGGTTCAACATCGTATGAATTCAATTTGAGCAAAAATACAGGCGCAGCTTTCATTTATCAATTAAACAATTGCCTGCTGAAATTTGGAAGTTCAACAAATGCTGATTATCAATTCAAAACCGATACAGAACACTACAACAACATCATTTTAAATGAAAATCCGAAGTTTTACAACGTTTCAAAAAATCAGCTGAATATCGATAAAACTTCTGCCGCTTTCGCGAAAGGGAATCAGGCATTCATCATTCCAACAGATATTTTAGGAATTACTAGAACTTCTCCACCGGATTTGGGCGCTTATCAGAGTAAAGATTTTCCGAAGTAAAAAGATACAGAGTATAAACTCTAAGTTTTAAAAGTTTTTTATCTAAAACGATTATCAAATGAAGAGAAATCTTTCTATCGCAGTTTTTATTCTAGCCTGCATGAGCACGTTTGCACAAAATACAAAAACGATTCAGTGTGATTCTATTTATAAAAACAAAGGATTTACAATACAACTCAAGAACTTCGAGACTGAAAAAGACGGTTACGATGGTGAAAAAAATTCAATTTTAAGTATAATTCAAAAGACAAATAACAAATCTTCTGTTTTAGTAAAAGATTCGATTTTTAGCAGTACTCAAAAAATCGAATTCCAAGATTTCAATAATGACGGCATAAAAGATATTTTGATTCAGAACATTTCTGATGTAAGAAGCAATTGGACGTATAACTTGTATCTCTACAATCCAAAAACAAACAACTTTATAAAAGTCATTGGTTTTGAAGAAATCAAAAATCCGACATACAATCCAAAATATAATATTGTAGAAAGTTATGCTGCATCTGGTCAAGATTGGGTTTCCTTTTACCAAATAAAAAAGAACCGCATTTACGATTATGGCATCACAATAGTTGATGATCACGGAAAGAATTTTGAAAAAGAATACCAGAAAGCCATAAAAAAGATTTCAGCAAAAAAGTGAATCTTTGAATAAACTCATTATTTTTTCTGAGCAATTAAAGTAAGTTTTTTCTTTAAATAATATTATTTTTGCATAACAAATTGTTAGACAAAAAATGGAAGAGAATATTACAATAGCATACAATCTTAGCTGTATTAACAATCATGAGTATTTTTTTGAAAATGCACCTAAATCCGTATTCTGTGATGAGTGTGAATGTTGTATCGATTTTTCGTATTTACCTACTGGTTTTAAAATAAGAAATAAAGCCGACTTTAGCGCCACTTATGAACGTAGGTTTATTTCATCTTTAAAATTTAAAAAATACATTGAAGGATTAAATTTTAATGTTGATTTTCTTCCACTTAATGAAGATAACTCTTTATTTTTAATGAAACCTTTAGAAATTTTAGAGTTTTCTGCTTGGCAAAAGGATAGATTTTGTAATAAATGCAATCAATACAATGATCAAGTCGTTCCTGTTCCAGATTTCTTTCACAAAACAGGTAAAATAATTGAAGAAGGAATATTCTCTACGAGTGTAGGTTTTGGAAGCGGAAGAGAAATAAGTCCATCTTTTATTCTTGGCGTTAAAACTACTCAAATCATTGAAAAAGCTATTAAGGAAAATAAATTTAGAGGATTGTCAATTAACAAAATTCAGGCTCAAAAAAGTTACTTTAAATAACCTCAAAACACCCGTAAGAAAATATATCTAAAATTAAACATCGCTTAACGTATTGCATTCATAAAAGTAGTAGATTTGTTACAATTCGTTTTTAATCAATTAAAATTCAAATATTTAAAAGTTAAAAACAAAAAACCGTAACCAAATTTTAAACTATTAATTTATGAAAAAAAACTACTTTTTACTGTTATTGATGTTTGCCACAATTGGTTTTGCTCAAATCCCTTCGGGTTATTACAGCACTGCAACCGGAACGGGTTATACTTTAAAAACACAATTGTATAACATTATTAAAGACCACACCAATAACGGTTATGCCGGACTTTACACCACTTATCAAACTTCTGACGTTGATAATTTTTATGAAAATGACGGAACTATTTTAGACATGTATTCTGAAAATCCATCAGGAACAGATCCATATAACTACACCACAGGAACAACCCAAAGATGCGGAAACTATTCTGCCGAAGGAGATTGCTATAATAGAGAACACATTATTCCACAGTCGGTTTTTAATGAACAGTTCCCAATGGTTGCGGATGCGCATTTTATTACCCCAACTGACGGAAAAGTAAACGGAATGCGTTCGAACTACCCTCACGGAAATGTAAATTCAGCTACTTATACTTCTCAAAACGGAAGCAAATTGGGTTCAAGTGCCGTTTCTGGATATTCGGGAACAGTTTTCGAGCCAATAAATGCTTTTAAAGGAGATATTGCCAGAATGTATTTCTATTTTGCAACACGATATGAAAACACCGTTGCAGGATATTCATATGCCATGTTTAATGGCTCAAGCAATCAAGTTTTTACGACAGCATTCTTAAACATGCTTTTAGCTTGGCACGCTCAAGACCCTGTGAGCGCAAGAGAAATTGCAAGAAACAATGCGATTTACGCACGTCAGAACAACCGAAATCCATTTATCGATCATCCTGAATATGTAAATCAAATTTGGGGCGGCACTCCTCCTTCTGGAGATACTCAAGCACCAACAACTCCAACAAGTTTGGCTTCAACCACAAAAACAGCAACTTCAATTTCGCTTAGCTGGACCGCTTCTACAGATAATGTGGCCGTAACAGGATATGATGTTTATGCTAATAGCGTTTTAAAAACAACTGTTTCTGGAACTACAGCTACCATTACGGGTTTAACCGCTTCTACCACTTATTCAATTTATGTAAAAGCAAAAGATGCGGCTGGAAATGCTTCTGCTTCAAGCAATACTATTTCAGTTACAACCAACAGCAGCGGAACAGGAACTGCAACAGATCTTCTTTTTTCTGAATACATTGAAGGTTCTGGAAATAACAAAGCTTTAGAAATTGCCAACAATACTGGAAGTTCTGTAAACTTATCTGCTTATACGATCAAAAAACAGACAAACGGTGCTGGTTCATGGAGCACAGGATTGGCTCTGAGTGGTACATTAGCAACAGGAAGCAAATTTGTTGTGGTAAACAGTTCAATGTCATCAAGTTGTTTTTCTACGAGTTCAGCTAATATCTCAACAACGGCAACCGAATTAACTTTCAATGGAAATGATGCCGTAGGTTTATTCAAAAATGGCGTTTTGATTGACATCATCGGAACCTTTAATGGCGGAACAGCCAATTTTGCTATTGATGTTACTTTAAGAAGAAAATCAACCGTAACTTCTCCAAGCACCACTTTTAACTTAAGTGCACAATGGGATTCGTTTTCACAAGATACCTGCAATAATTTAGGAAGCAAAATGGCTCGCCCAATTGAAGAAGAAGTGGTTGAAACATCTAATGAAGTTTTGATTTTCCCAAATCCGTCAAATGGAATCTTCAATATAGGTTTAGACAATTTTGATTCTCCTTACGACTTAGAAATTTTCTCTTTTACAGGACAAAAAGTTTTCGAAAAACAAAACAGTACCGATGCTGTCATTACAGCTGTTCATCTCGTAAAAGGAATTTATGTCGTTAAAATCCAAAAAGATTCAAAAACGATCATTAAGAAAATTGTAATAGAATAATTTTTTTCACGCATTTGGCAGATCAAAAACAGATTAAATCTTAAAAATTAATTGACACAGATTTTTAAATAACTCAAAAAATTAAATCTGTACAATTTGCCAAATCTGCGTGAAATAAAAATACTCTGCCTCTTTTGGGAAATATTTCTACCGCAGATAAGCAGATCAAAAATATATTACAGACAAAGTTTTTTAATTCAGTAAAAAAAATAAATCTGCTAAATCTGCTAAATCTGCGTGAAACAAAACTCATCATCTTAGCAACTCTACAAAAACCAACCACATTCTTAATTTTTAACTTAATTTCAGTTCAATTTCATTTTTTTCAAAAGAGTTTGTTATCAAATTTGCGCTTGCTATTTATTTAAACTAAATTTGCAGCTCAATACAACAAACTACACATCACAATGATCCATTTCTTTGAAAACCAAAGCAAAACTGTTTTTGCCGTACAAACGCAAAACGAAATTTCAGCTCAAGACATTTCAAAATTAAACTGGCTTTTTGCCGACGCAAATAAGATCGAAAAATCCGCACTGACGGGTTTTTTTGTTGGTCCCCGTGCCACTATGATCACACCGTGGAGCACAAATGCTGTAGAAATCACTCAAAATATGGGTGTTCCGGGCATTATCAGAATTGAAGAATTTCATCCGGCAACGGCAGATTTTACTGATTTTGACCCTATGCTTTTCCAAAAATTCAACGAATTAGATCAAGAAATCTTCACTATCAACATTCAGCCAGAACCAATTTTGGAGATTGATGATATTGCGGCTTACAACAAAGTTGAAGGTTTAGCTTTAAGCGAAGAAGAAGTTGAATACTTAAACAATCTTTCAGCTAAACTGGGAAGAAAATTAACGGATTCTGAGATTTTTGCTTTCTCTCAAGCAAATTCAGAGCACTGCCGCCACAAAATTTTCAACGGAACTTTTGTGATCGATGGCGAAGAAAAAGAAACTTCTCTTTTCAAATTAATCAAAAAAACATCTCAGGAAAATCCTAACGATATTGTTTCTGCTTACAAAGACAACGTTGCTTTTGTAAAAGGACCAAAAGTGCAGCAATTTGCACCAAAATCGGCTGATAAACCTGATTTTTACGAAATAAAAGAATTTGATTCTGTTATCTCTTTAAAAGCCGAAACACACAATTTCCCAACTACTGTTGAACCTTTCAATGGTGCTGCTACAGGATCTGGAGGAGAAATCCGTGACCGTTTAGCAGGAGGACAAGGTTCGCTTCCTTTAGCTGGAACTGCTGTTTACATGACTTCTTACTCTCGTTTGAAATCTTTCGACTCCGCTCAGGACGACAGAAAATGGGAAAATGCGGTGGAAGAAAGAAAATGGTTGTACCAAACACCAATGGATATTTTGATCAAAGCTTCAAACGGAGCTTCTGATTTTGGAAATAAATTTGGACAGCCGCTTATTACTGGTTCTGTTTTGACTTTTGAACACGAAGAAGAAAACAGAAAAATTGGTTACGATAAAGTAATCATGCAAGCGGGTGGAATTGGATATGGGAAACTAGACCAATCGATAAAACACAAACCAAAAGAAGGCGATAAAATCGTTATTTTGGGAGGTGAAAACTATAGAATCGGAATGGGTGGTGCTGCAGTTTCTTCTGCAGATACAGGAGCTTTCGGTTCGGGAATTGAGTTGAATGCGATTCAGCGTTCAAACCCAGAAATGCAAAAACGTGCTGCAAATGCAATCCGAGGATTGGTAGAAAGCGACAATAATCCAATTGTTTCGATTCACGATCACGGTGCGGGCGGACACTTAAACTGTCTTTCTGAGTTAGTGGAAGAAACTGGAGGTTTGATCGATTTAGACAAATTGCCTGTTGGAGACCCTACTCTTTCTGCAAAAGAAATTATTGGTAACGAATCTCAAGAAAGAATGGGATTGGTTATTGGCCAAAAAGATATCGATACTTTACAAAGAATCGCTGACAGAGAGCGTTCTCCAATGTACGAAGTTGGAGATGTAACGGGAGATCACCGTTTTACTTTCGAATCAAAATCGAATGGTTCTAAACCAATGGATTATGCTTTGGAAGATTTCTTTGGAAGTTCTCCAAAAACCATCATGACCGATAAAACGGTAGACAGAAAATATGCTGATGTTGCTTACAACGCAGGAGATTTTGAAAGCTACTTAAAAGACGTTTTACGTTTAGAGGCTGTTGCTTCAAAAGACTGGCTAACGAACAAAGTTGACCGTTGTGTGGGAGGAAAAGTGGCTAAACAGCAAAATGCAGGTCCGTTACAATTGCCATTGAACAATGTGGGTGTAATGGCTTTGGATTACTTAGGAAAAGAAGGAATTGCAACTTCTATAGGGCACGCTCCTATTGCGGCTTTGATTGATCCTGCTGCTGGATCTAGAAATGCAATTGCAGAATCGTTATCAAACATTATCTGGGCTCCAATTAAAGATCAGTTAAAAGGAGTTTCATTATCTGCAAACTGGATGTGGGCTTGTAAAAACGAAGGTGAAGATGCTCGTTTATACGAAGCTGTTCAGGCTTGTTCAGATTTTGCAATTGAATTAGGAATCAATATTCCAACAGGAAAAGATTCGCTTTCAATGAAACAAAAATATCCAAATGATGAAGTAATTGCGCCTGGAACGGTTATTATTTCGGCTGCTGGAAACTGTACCGATATTAGAAAAGTGGTTGAACCTGTTTTACAGAAAAACGGAGAATCAATTTATTATATCAATTTGTCTCAAGATGACTTCAAATTAGGAGGTTCGTCTTTTGCACAAATCAGAAATGCAATCGGAAACGAAACTTCTACTATTAAAGATTCGGCTTTTTTCAAAAATGCATTTAATACGGTTCAAGAATTAATCGGCGAAAGCCAAATTTTAGCAGGACACGATATCGGAAGCGGTGGTTTAATCACTACTTTGTTAGAAATGTGTTTTGCTGATGTAAATTTGGGAGCTAAAATTGATTTCAGCGCTTTCGCGGAAAAAGACTTATTGAAAATCCTTTTCGCGGAAAACATCGGAATCGTATTCCAAGCAAAATCAGATGCAACAGTTGAAGCTAAATTAAAAACGAACAATATCGAATTCTTCAAATTAGGTTCAGTTCAAGAAACTGCAACTTTAGAAGTTGGAAATTGGAACTTAGATATTCCAACTTACAGAGATGTTTGGTTTGAAACTTCTTATTTATTAGACCAAAAACAATCTAAAAACGGAAGAGCTCAAGCACGTTTTGAAAACTATAAAAATCAAGTTTTAAATTATACTTTCCCAGCACATTTTACAGGAAAAAAACCAGAAATCGATAATTCTAAACCAAGACCAAAAGCAGCGATTATCCGTGAAAAAGGAAGTAACTCTGAGCGTGAAATGGCAAATGCAATGTACTTGGCAGGTTTTGACGTAAAAGACGTTCATATGACCGATTTAATTTCTGGTCGCGAAACTCTTGAAGATATTCAATTCATCGGAGCTGTTGGCGGGTTCTCTAACTCTGACGTTTTAGGTTCTGCTAAAGGTTGGGCTGGAGCTTTCTTATACAACGAAAAAGCAAAAACAGCTTTGGATAATTTCTTCAAAAGAGAAGATACTTTATCGGTTGGAATCTGTAACGGATGCCAGTTGTTTATGGAATTAGAAGTAATTAATCCTGAGCATGAAGTTCACGGAAAAATGCTTCATAACGAAAGCCAGAAACACGAAAGTATCTTTACATCTGTAAAAGTTCAGGAAAACAATTCAGTTATGTTATCGACTTTGGCAGGAAGTACTTTAGGAGTTTGGGTTTCTCACGGAGAAGGTAAATTTAAATTGCCTCTTGCAGAAGAAAACTATAACATTGTTTCTAAATATGCTTATGAAGGATATCCAGCAAACCCTAACGGTTCTGATTACAATACGGCAATGATGTGCGACAAAACGGGAAGACATTTGGTTATGATGCCACACATTGAGCGTTCAACTTTCCAATGGAACTGGGCCCATTATCCAAAAGACAGAAACGACGAAGTTTCTCCTTGGCATGAAGCTTTTGTAAACGCAAGAAAATGGATTGAGAAAAACTAAAAAATATATTTTTATTACAGAAAGCGCCCGAAGTTATCGGGCGCTTTTTTTATTATAATTCCGCAAGGTTTTGAAACCTTACAAGAAAAACTTTTAACAAATTCTCGGCAGCTGTTCACCTACAAGAGGTTTTATGACTCTTTTTCCGCCAAAAGCACTTTCAATAATTATTTTTGACGGATGTTCGGCTGTAACAAATCCTATTTCAGAAGCATTAGGATTTATTTTCTGTAGAATCTGCACTACTTCTTCTTTAATTTCAGAGGCTGCTATACACACGAAAACACCTTCATTTGCAACATACAAAGGATCTAAACCTAATAATTCGCAAGCGCTTCTTACTTGATTCTCTACTTTTATTTTTTCTTCAAAAATTGCAATCCCGAGATTTGCATCAACCGCTATTTCATTCAATACAGAAGCTAGTCCGCCCCTCGTTGCATCTCTCAAAAAATGGATTTTATCTCCAAAACGATCCATTAAATCTTTAATCGTATGATTCAAATTAATAGTGTCACTAAGAATATCGCTTTCAAATTCCAGCCCTTCCCTTTCAGACATAATTGCCATTCCGTGCGAGGCTATTGCTCCATTTATAATAATGGCATCTCCTTCTTTTATATTCTCAATTTTGATATTGGCTTTTTCGTGCACAACACCAATACCTGATGTATTTATATAAATATGATCGCCTTTTCCTTTTTCGACCACTTTGGTATCTCCGGTAACTATTTGAACATTTGCTTTGTCAGCGGCTTCTTTTATGGATTTAATAATTTGGGTGAATTCGTCCAAACCAAAACCTTCTTCTATAATTAAAGCCAGAGAAAGATATTTAGGAACAGCGCCACACATCGAAAGGTCGTTTACCGTTCCGTTTACAGCAAGTTCGCCAATATTACCGCCTTTAAAGAATATCGGAGAAACCACATAACTGTCTGTTGAAAATGCCAAATTACCTTGAAGGTTTAAAAATGCACCATCGTGGCGAACTTCTAAAACATCATTTTTTAAAATCTTAAAAATTACTTCATTGAGCAATTTGGTCATATGCTCGCCGCCACTGCCGTGATGCAGATGAATTACTTCGCTATTCTTATTCATTTCATACTTAAATTTCTTCGCCCATTTCTTTTAGAACCTCCATAGTTCGCTTAGCTTCTGCTTCATCAATAATGCCGATGGCCGCACCAACATGCACTAACAAATAATCTCCTATTTTGGCTTCTGGCACAAGGGCTAAATTGACTTCTTTTATTATCCCTTCAAATGATACTTTTCCTATTCTAAAAGTTTCATCAAGTTCTACTGTGACTTTTTCTAAACGGCCTGGAACTGCTAAACACATATTTATTGTTTTATAGATTGCGCCAAATAATCATACCACTCATGAAGTCCTTCGCCTGACGTTGCAGAAAGTTCGAAGAAAATCAAATGCGGATTGACTTTTTTGGCATATTCTTTTAATTTTTCTAAATCAAATTTCAGATAAGGCAGTAAATCTATTTTGTTAATGATGCAGACCTGAGATCCTGAAAACATATCAGGATATTTAAGCGGTTTATCTTCTCCTTCGGTAACCGATATAATAACAATTCGTTTCAACTCTCCAAGATCAAACATTGCTGGACAAACCAAATTCCCAACATTTTCAATCATTAAAATAGAGTCTTGAACGGGTTTTAATTCTTTCACCGCTTTTGCTATCATTTCACTATCCAAATGGCATCCTTTTCCTGTATTGATCTGTAGCACCGGAACATTCAATTTATGAATTCGATCGGCATCATTTGTCGTCTGCTGATCTCCTTCTATCACAGAAAATGCTATTTTGGCTTTCAGATCCGAAATGGTTCTTTCCAGCAAAGAGGTTTTTCCAGAACCAGGAGAACTTACCAAATTAATTGAAAAAATATTCAGTGCTTCAAAAAAGCCTCTGTTTCTTTCTGCTGTAAGCTGGTTTTTATACAAAATATCTTTTTCTAACTGCACTACATTTATTTCGTGAGAATGCGAGTGTTTATAATCATGATTATGTTCATGGTCATGGCTATCATGCTCATGATCATGATCGTAATGGTGTTCATGATGATGGTCTTCGTGATCATGATGGTGATGAAAATGTCCCGAATGGTAATGGGAATAGGAATTTTTACTTCCAATTTTGGTAAATCTAATCTCGTTTTCATCAGAACTGCAGCCGCAAGTAGTACACATAACTCAACTTATTTTATGATTATTTTCTTGATTTTTAATTCTTTTCCAGCGGTAATTTCTTTAAAAGGGCTGTTACATTCAGGGCAATTATCAAAACTCCTTTCAATTTGAAATTCTGTACCGCATTCAGCACATTTTGCTTTTCCTTCTGGTTCTTCAATAAATAATGCGGCATCCTTTAAAACCGTTCCATCAATGCATTGTGGCCATACAAAATGGAAAGAACTCATTTCTACCCCTGATAATTTCCCTATCGAAAGATAGATTTCAAGCGCTTTTGTTCCCTTGATTTTATCTACTTCTTGTGTTGCAATTTTTACAATTGACGTAACTACCGAAAGCTCATGCATAATTATCTACTTTTCAAAGTATATTTCAATCTCGCAAGATATTCATAAAATAAATCTCAAAAACTGATATTTATCACATTCCTACCGTAAAGGTTTAGATAATTTTAAATTCCTAAAAAAAACAACTAAAAAGTTTTTTCATCGATAATTAAAAACAGAATCAGAATGGAGGAAAAAAAACAAGGAAACGAAACCTATTATAATAGTATTGAAAGACAAGGCTACAGCAGGAGAGATTTCTTAAAGTTTGTAGCTTATATTGGTGCCTATATGGGAGTTCAGAGTTCTGCAATTGGCCAAATTGCCAAAGCACTCGAAACCACTCCGCGTCTGCCTGTGATTTGGGAACATTTTCAGGAATGTACTTGTTGCAGCGAATCTTTTATTCGTTCTGACCATCCTATTGTTGCTGATATTATTCTCGATAAAATTTCTTTAGACTATACTTTGACTTTAATGGCGGCATCTGGACATCAGGCCGAAGCGGCCAAAAAGGCAACGATGGACAAATACAAAGGAGAATATATTCTTTGTGTTGAAGGTTCTGTGCCAATGGGTGCCGATGGAAATTACTGTTGCATTGGAGGTAGAAGCGCTGTTGATATTCTAAAAGAAGCGGCAGCGGGAGCAAAAGCCATTATTGCTTGGGGAAGCTGTGCTACATCTGGTTGTGTGCAGGCTGCAAAACCAAATCCGACTGGTGCTGTGCCAATTCATAAAATTATAACCGACAAACCTATTATAAACGTTCCTGGCTGTCCGCCTATCGGTGAAGTAATGGCTGGAATTATTGTTCATGTAGTGGCCTTTGGAAAACTGCCTGAATTAGACAGTTCTGGACGTCCAAAAGCCTTTTACTCCAAAAGGGTTCATGACAGCTGTTACCGCAGACCTTATTTTGATGCGGGATTATTTGCAGAAAATTTTGATGACGAAAATGCTAAAAAAGGATATTGCTTATATAAAGTAGGCTGTAAAGGCCCAAGTACGTACAACGCTTGCGGTAATATGAAATGGAACGGCGGCGTAAGTTATCCTATTCAATCCGGTCACGGGTGCATAGGCTGTAGCGCGAAGGATTTTTGGGATGCAGGAAGTTTTTATTCTAGAGATACAGCTGTAAATCCAGGAAATATTGAAGCCAATGCAGATACTTTAGGAAAAATTGCTTTAGGAAGTGTTGCTGCAGGCATCGGAGTTCATGCTATACTTTCTAATGTATCCAAAAGAAAAGAGCTTACACAAAGAATCAATCAGGGAACTGAAAACGAAAAACACTTAGAGGATTTATAATCTAAATAAAAACAAACATGGCAGAGAGAATAGTTGTAGATCCAATTACCAGAATTGAAGGGCATCTTAGAGCAGAAGTAGAAATTTCTGATGGTACGATAAAAGAAGCGTTTTTGTCTTCTACAATGGTGAGAGGTTTAGAAAATATTGTAAAGGACAGAAACCCAAAAGATGTATGGGCATTTGTGCAAAGAACTTGTGGTGTTTGTACTTCAACACACGCTACAGCATCTGTACGATCTGTTGAAGATGCACTTGGTATTGTTGTACCGCCTAATGCTGAAATTGTTAGAAATATTATGTTAGGTTCGCTATACCTGCATGATCACGTAGTTCATTTTTATCATTTGCATGCTTTTGATTGGGTCGATGTATTGAGCGGTTTAAATGCAGATCCGGTAAAAACATCTCAATTGGCACAATCTATATCCAATTGGCCAAAAAGTTCGCCTGGCTACTTCTCTGATTTGCAGAAAAGATTAAAAAAGTTTGTAGCAAGCGGTCAATTAGGAATTTTTGCAAATGGATATTGGGGACACCCTCAAATGAAACTGCCTCCTGAAGCCAATTTAATGGCCACGGCACATTACTTGGAAGCTTTAGAATGGCAAAAAGAAATTGTAAAAGTGCATGCCATTTTTGGCGGTAAAAATCCGCATCCTAATTTTCTTGTTGGAGGAATGGCTTGTTCCATCAATCTTGATGATGCCAGTGGTTTAAATGCTGAAAGATTAGCTTTTGTGAGACAGCTGCTAGAAGAAGGAAAACGATTTGTAGAACAGGTTTATCTTCCAGATGTTATGACCATAGCGAGTTTTTACAAAGATTGGGGTGCAATTGGAGGTTTTCATAACTTCATGACTTTTGGAGATTTTCCAACTCAAGGGTACAACAACACCAATAACAATACCTTCAAATTTCCATCTGGGGTTATATTGAATAAAGACTTAACAAAAGTTCACGATCTGGATTTACGAGACTTAAAAACAGTTGAAGAGTATGTAAACAATTCTTGGTATGATTATGAAGGAGACGGCAATACCGGAAGACAGCCTTGGAGCGGAGAAACCAAAATAAATTATACAGGTCCAAAACCGCCGTATACTCATTTGAATGTGGATGAAAAATACAGTTTCATTAAAACGCCAAGATGGAAAGGCCATGCTATGGAGGCTGGTCCGCTTGCGCGAATGCTCGTAGGATATGCCTCTGGAAGAGAAGAATTTAAAGATACTATAGATTCGGCATTGTCAAAACTGCAAATTCCTGCCGAAGCTTTATTTTCTACTTTAGGCAGAACTGCAGCCAGGGCTTTAGAATCAAAATTAGTAGCAGGCTGGAACCTGGAATTCTTTGACCAATTAATTGAAAATATTAAAAAAGGAGATACCAAAATGGCCAATATGGAAAAATGGGAAACTTCAACTTGGCCAAAAGAAACACAAGGCGTAGGACTAGTAGAAGCACCCAGAGGAGCATTAAGCCATTGGATTGTAATAAAAGATGCCAAAGTTGCCAATTATCAGCAGGTGGTTCCTTCTACATGGAATGCTTCGCCTCGAGATCCTAAAGGACAGCGTTCGCCTTACGAAAGCAGTTTATTAAATACTCCTGTCGCAGATCCTGAACTTCCTTTAGAAATCATTAGAACAATACATTCATTCGATCCATGTATTGCTTGCGCAGTGCATTTATATGATGAAAATGGCAGTATTATCAAAGAAGTAAACGACATCTCTATCTGTACTGTCTAATTTAAACATTGTACAACATGCCAACAAAAACTAACGATTATAAAAGAGCTTATATATGGCAGCTGCCAATACGCATTTTTCATTGGGTTAATGCTTGGGCTATTACAGGACTGGTTGCAACAGGTTTTATGATTGGCCATCCGCCTGGCATCATTTCGACAAAAGAAGCAACAAATCAGTTTTGGTTTGGATACATTCGAGAAATCCATTTTGGGTGTGCTTATTTGTTAACAGCAGTGATGATTTTGAGAGTTTATTTTGCTTTCAAAGGAAATAAATATGCTAACTGGCGCGTGTTTTTTCCTTTCAAAAAGGAAGGTTTCAAACGAATGTGGCATGTTATTAAATATGATATTTTTCTACAAAACGAAAATACAAATGGTTCACCAACAGGTGCTGTTGGTCACAATAGTGTGGCAGCAGCTTCTTATTTAATAATGTTTTTTATGGCACTTATCATGATTGCTACAGGATTTGCGATGTATGCTCCTACTTCAACATGGTTTTTTCCTAAAATGTTTGCTTGGGTAACCAATTTTGTTGGAGGTGATTTTAATGTTAGAACGATTCATCATTTTACCACTTGGACTTTTATTTTGTTTGCCATTGTTCACATTTACTTGGTCTTCTTTCATGATTGGCTGGAAGGATTAGGCGAAACATCGGCCATGGTAAGCGGTTATAAGTTTGTACGAACAGAAAGAATTAAAAAAGACGATAATCTCGAGAAACAGGATCAAATAGCGCAGCAGCAATAGCACGTAAATTGTTTAATAGGTTTCGAAAATAAAATGATATGCAAGAAGAAATTATTGCGAAAAAAACAGATGAGTTTCATACCGACGGAAATGAAATTTTAGTGCTCGGAATTGGCAATTATTTAATGGGCGACGAAGGTGTTGGCGTACATTTTATAAATAGAATCGACAAAACTCAATTTCCTGAAAATATTACCTTTATTGATGGAGGAACTGGCGGTTTTACTTTAATTCCGTATATCGAAAATCATAAAAAAGTAATTATTGTAGATGCTACTATGGATGGCAAACCAGAAGGAACAATTACACTTTTAAAACCGCGTTTTACGCAAGATTTTCCTCCATCATTAAGCGGCCATAATTTTGGACTTAAAGACATGGTAGATATTTTGTCGATGCTCAACGCCATGCCCGAAATCTATCTGTACACCATTACAATATTAAAAATGGAGCCAATGTCACTCAATCTTTCGCCAAAAGTAGACGAAGCGATACAAAAAGTCACCGCAAAAATCATTTCTCAGATTGAAAATTTTAAAAATATATAATTCCTTTTTTCTTGATTCCAACATTTCAAATAACAATTTTTGGCGTTGTGCAAGGCGTTGGTTTTAGACCTTTTATATACAATTTAGCTCTTAACTACGATTTAAAGGGTTATGTTTCCAATACTGAATCTGGAGTAATTATAATAGCACAGAACAAAAAGGAAATTATAGCTGATTTTTATAAAGAGGTTAAAAAGAAACATCCTAAAAATGCCCAAATAAGCAATATCAAAATTTCGGAAATTTTAATTGAGGAAGAGTATCATGATTTTATTATAAAACCCACCGACAAAAACATTTCTATCAATTCGCAGCTTACTGCTGATTTTGCGATATGTAAAAATTGCAAAGAAGAAGTTCTCGATCCCGAAAACAATCGCTATTACTATCCTTTTATAAGCTGTACTTCATGCGGACCTCGATATGCAATTGCACACAAATTTCCTTTTGAAAGAGAAAATACAAGTTTAAAAGAATTTGAAATGTGCGAAAATTGTCTTGAAGAATATCATAATCCAAAAGATATACGCTTTCATTCTCAAACCAATTCATGTACGGATTGCGGAGTAAAAATTTTACTTACAGATAACTCAGGAGCAGTTATTTCCGGAACAAACAGGGAAATCTTCGAAGCACTTTCGGAGAAACTAAACAACGGAAAAATAGTTGCGGTAAAAAACACCAGCGGTTATCTGCTTTTATGTGATGCAACAAATCCAGAAGCTGTTCAGGAATTGCGAAACAGAAAAAAACGTCTCACAAAACCATTTGCAGTCTTATTTACAGATTTGGATCAAATTGACAATTTTTTATTCTGCAACAAAACAGAAAAAAAAGCAATCAGCTCTGTTCAAGCGCCAATTGTCATTTTACCTTTAAAAAATCAAGCCAATCTGGCGGTACAGCAAATCGCACCAAGCCTGAATTCAATTGGTGCCATGCTGCCCAATTCAGGTATTTTGCATTTAATTTCAAATCTGTTCCAAAAACCGCTTGTAGCAACCAGCGGCAATTTTAACGGATCAACCATATGTACAGATCAAGATGAAGTAATGGAAACGTTACGCTTTGTGGCTGATTTTTATCTGCATCATAATTTAGACATTCAACATTCGCAGGATGATTCTGTCATTAAATTTTCAAGAAAGCACAAACAAAAAATTATACTGCGTCGCGCAAGAGGATTTGCGCCAAATCTTGATTTATCTTTTTCTGCTCCCAAAGCGGATCACTTGCTTTGTTTAGGTGCCGATTTAAAAAATACGATCACTATTGCACCAAACGAACAAATTTACACGAGCGAATATATTGGCGATTTATCCAATTACGATACTTATAACCGATTTGATAAAAAAATAAGCCGTTATCAGGATTTTTTCGGGTTCATTCCCGAAACCATTATTTATGACAGTCATCCCGATTACGAAAACGCCAAAAAAATTATTGATTTCACCACCCAGAATAATACAGTAAAGGCCTTTAAAATTCAGCATCATGAAGCGCATTTTGCGGCCATTTTAAGTGAAAAGAAATTATGGAAAAAATCAAAAATCTTAGGTGTTATTTGGGACGGAATGGGTTTTGGCAATGAAACAGAGATTTGGGGTGGAGAATTTTTTGCATACAGCATTAATAAACCAATAGAAAGGCTTGGACATTTAGAGTATTTTAAATGGATTTTAGGCGATCAAATGTCTAAAAATCCTAAAATCGCTGCAGTTTCAATTAGTAGGAATCACAAATATTTTCAGCAATACTGCGACAAAAACGAAATCAAAATTTACTCCAAGTATATTAAAGACAGTTCGATCAGAACTTCTTCTGTGGGACGATTGATTGATGCGGCAGCCTTTACACTAGGGTTTAAAAGTCCTATTTTATTTGAAGGCGAAGCAGGTATGTATTTAGAAAATCTTGCTCAAAAAGCTTACAACAGCTCTAATGTAAAATTGAAAGACTATTTGCAAAACGAAAAAATAACCAATACGATTCCGACAAAAAAACTTTTATTAAATCTGGTCAAAGCAGTAAAAAGCAATACCAATCTAGAAATTGCTGCTTTAAATTTTCATTACACATTGGTAAAATGCGTTGAGAAGATTGCCTTTTTTTCCAAATCAAAAGAAATCGCTTTTAGCGGTGGCGTTTTTCAGAATGCCGTTCTTATCGATCTCATAAAAGATCATTTGCAAACAAAATACAAATTACATTTTCATAAAATGCTTTCGCCCAACGATGAAAACATTTCGTTTGGTCAGCTTAATCATTATTTACATTTTAAAAAATAATTTATGGACATTCTTGAATTATTAGGACATATAGGAAAAACAGAAGAAAAAGACAAAATCTCTTATTCTGCTGGTGTTGTTATGGCATTAAGCTTAAAAGATATTGGATTTGAAGAAATAATGTACGAAGATTTTACAGATGGTATGAAGTCTGTTTTCGAAAAGACTTCTGAAAAAATTTCTCCTAAACGTTCAATCGAAATCTTCAATAATTACGTTGCTCTTTTGCAGGAAGAACTAAAAGTAAAAAATGCCGAAATTGGAAGAGCTTTTTTAGAAAAAAATGCTGAAAAAGAAGGCATTGTAACACTTCCTTCTGGTTTGCAATACGAAGTTTTGGTAGAAGGAAACGGGAAGTTGCCTAAAATTACAGATACCGTAAATGTTGTATACGAAGGTTCTCTGCTTAATAAAAGTGTTTTTGATTCTACAAAAGAAACTGGACCCCAAAAAATGCAGGTTGCACAAACTTTAAAAGGCTGGCAGGAAGCACTGCAATTAATGCCCGAAGGCTCTCGCTGGAAAATATATATTCCGCATGACTTGGCTTATTCTCACATAGGCGCGCCACCAATGATTCAGCCCAACTCTACTTTGATATTTATTATTGAACTCGTAAATATTGTTTAAAATGAAATACATGTCTGAATATCGTAATCCAGAATTGGTCAATCATTATATAAATGAAATTCATAAAATCACGACCAAACCGTGGAATATCATGGAAATTTGTGGCGGACAAACCCATTCATTGGTCAAAAACGGATTATTAGATTTATTGCCAAAAAATATCAGAATGATTCATGGGCCTGGCTGTCCTGTTTGCGTAACTCCTATTTCATTAATCGACAAAGCTGTTGAGCTAATGAAAAAAGGTGTCATAATGTGTTCGTTTGGAGATATGATTCGTGTTCCTGGGTCGTCAAAAAGTTTATTGCAAGCCAAAGCCGAAGGCGGCGATCTTCGTATTTTGTATTCTCCCTTAGAAGCAGTAAATATTGCCGTGAAAAATCCGTCCAAAGAAGTCGTTTTTTTTGCTGTAGGCTTCGAAACTACTGCACCCAGCAATGCTTTGGCCGTTATTTATGCCCAACGATTAGGACTTGCCAACTTTAGCTTACTGGTTTCTCACGTTTTGGTTCCGCCCGCAATGGAAGCTATTTTATCTGATGAGTTTTGCACCATAAATGCTTTTTTAGGAGCTGGCCATGTATGCACTATTGTTGGATTGGAAGAATATTATCCCATTGCCGAAAAATACAAAATTCCAATCGTAGTTTCAGGATTTGAACCTACGGATATGGTTCAAGCAATTTACCATACCGTACTTCAACTAGAAAAAGGAAAATATGAAGTAGAAAATCAATATACAAGATTAGTTAAGGAAGAAGGCAATATAAAAGCAAAAGAAGTGGTAAATACTGTTTTTACCATCGGAACTCAAGAATGGCGAGGCATTGGTGCAATTAAAAACAGTGGACTTGTAATGAGAAAAGACTATAAAATGTATGATGCCAGCCAAAAATTTGCTATAGCAACTTTAAACAAAGAAGAAGACCAATCTTGTATTGCCGGACAAATCTTAACGGGACACAAACGCCCCAATGAGTGTCCTGAATTTGGAAAAAAATGCAAGCCGTCTAATCCCTTAGGCGCGCCAATGGTATCTTCTGAAGGTGCTTGTGCCGCATATTTCAACTATTTGTAAAACTATGATTGGATTTTTAATTACAATTTATGCCGGATTAGAACATGCTTTTGAGGCCGATCATTTGTTAGCAGTAAATAATTTGGTTACCAATAGAAGTAAGATCAAAGATGCCTTAAAAGATGGAATATCCTGGGGAGTTGGCCATACTTCAACCATATTTATTGTGGGCATATTTATGATTGGTTTTAAAATTTCGATTAGCGAAAATATTTTTAGTTATCTCGAAGCTGGTGTCGGTATAATGCTTGTTTTTCTTGGAGTTTATCGTATGGCAAAATTATTTTACAAGAAAAAACATTCTCATACTTATTACCACAGCCATCAGCATACGCATACCAATGGTGTTACCCATACTCATATGCACGCTCATACCTACACCCATTCTCACCCTATAGCTATCTTCCCGCATAATCACTCTGAAACTGCTAATTATAAAACGGCATTTTGGGTAGGATTAGTTCACGGATTGGCAGGCAGCGGATCTTTGGTTATACTGGTTATCTCTCAAATGAAAACACCATTAGAAGGATTAGTATATATTTTAATTTTTGGAATTGGTTCTATTTTAGGAATGTTTGCTGCTGCTGGGCTTTTCAGCATTCCTTTTACAAAAAATGTTTTGGGGTCTAAAAAACTTCAATATTCGTTAATCGTAATTTCTTCTGTAATCTGCATTTTATTCGGATTCAAAGTTATATACAGCAACTTATTTTGAAAATCATATTTTAAAAATGACTAGATGTCAAAGTGTAGATTATTAGTCTTCTAAGTTCAATCTAATTTGCTTTTTCCTGTTTTTAATGTTAAAAACACCTTTTTCTCTACTCGTTTTCTTAAGACTGTTAACTTACCCTAAATTTAATTTACTAGTATATTAAGGCACTTTATAATTCTATTGAAAAATTGAATTATATTCGCTGAAAGAAATCGCCCCAACCGATTTTTTCAGTCACAAAAAACACTTAATCCTACATAGATGAAATTTTTACAATTATTAGCGGCAACAGTATTCTTTATTTCCTTTCAATCCTATTCTCAAGTACAAGTAGATCAAATTACCCACAATTCTAAAGAACGCTACATCACTACAACTATTGGTTATCCTGTTCAGGGAACTTATGCCCCAATTGGCATGAAACAGCCTATTACCGTTTTAAATCCTGATGGAACAGGTTCCATTCAAGCCGATGATTTGAGCAAACAGAAAATCAACTGGGGAATTGAATGTACTGAAGAAGGAACTCCTATTTTCAAAGAAGGCTTCAATAGTAAATCCTATACATTTTGGTACAGACCAAATGACAGCAATGAATGGTTTTACTCTCAATTCTCCATTCATTTTGCTAAGAAAAAAATGTTTTTAATGGGCGAAAGAGTAAAAGAATACGAAGATTACAACGTACAATAACAGTCATAAGCAGGCTTCAAATTAAATATTTATTGGTTTTTGGAAGAATTTCTACTAAAAAGAAAACGTTTTCGTAAAATTTTAATAGTTGTCATAAAATTTCCTATTTAATTTTAGAAAACTAAAAATCATTCCCAATTTTTATTTAATTTGCAATATAATTCAATATATTAAACATGATTTCAATCACTCGACTTTTTGATTTTCCCTATTATCAACAAGAAACTTACAACCTTCCAGTTGCTTTAGCAACAAAAAAAAATGGAGTCTGGGAAAAAACATCTAGCCAGGAATATATTGCAAAAGCTAATGCTATTTCAAGAGCATTATTGCGTATGGGGGTTCAGAAAGATGACAAAATTGCTTTGATCTCTTCCAACAACCGCACGGAATGGAATGTAATGGATATTGGAATTTTGCAGACAGGAGCTCAAAATGTTCCTATTTACCCAACAATTGCTGAAGAAGACTACGAATATATATTAAACCACAGCGGCAGTATTTACTGTTTTGTTTCTGATGAAGAAGTACTTCAGAAAGTAAATGCTATCAAAGCGAATGTGCCAACATTAAAAGAGGTATATTCTTTTAATGAAATTTCGGGCTGTAAACACTGGTCAGAATTACTGAATTTGGGAGCAGACGAAAGCAACCAAAATGAAGTTGAAGCTAGAAAAGAAAGTATTCATACAAATGATCTGGCAACGATTATTTATACTTCTGGAACTACAGGAAGGCCTAAAGGTGTTATGCTTTCACACCAAAACATTGTTTCGAATGTTTTAGACAGCGCACCTAGAATTCCATTTGATGCGGGAAACAGTACTGCATTGAGCTTCCTTCCTATCTGCCATATCTTTGAAAGAATGATTTTATACATCTATCAATATTATGGTGTTTCGGTTTATTTTGGAGAATCGATCGACAAAATCAGCGACAATTTAAAAGAAGTACAGCCAACAGTTATTACAGCTGTTCCTAGACTTCTTGAAAAAGTATACGATAAAATTTATGCCAAAGGAGCCGAATTAACTGGTATCAAGAAAAAGCTGTTTTTCTGGGCTATTGATTTAGGTTTAAAATACGAGCCATACGGAGCAAACGGTTTCTGGTATGAGTTCCAATTAAAAATTGCCCGCAAACTAATTTTCAGTAAATGGAAAGAAGGTTTGGGAGGAAAATTAGATTTAATGGTTTCTGGAAGTGCCGCTTTACAGCCTCGTTTGTCTAGAGTTTTTGCTGCAGCAGAAATTCCGGTTATGGAAGGTTATGGTTTAACAGAAACTTCTCCTGTAATTGCGGTAAATGATCAAAGAAATAAAGGTTTTAAAATTGGAACTGTTGGAAAACCAATCCGTAATCTTGAAGTGAAAATTGCTGAAGATGGAGAAATTCTTTGTAAAGGACCAAACGTAATGTTAGGATATTATAACGATCCTGAAAAAACAGCTGAAGCTTTACAAGACGGTTATTTCCATACGGGAGATATTGGAGAAATTGACAGTGAAGGTTTCTTAAAAATCACCGACCGTAAAAAAGAAATGTTCAAAACATCAGGAGGAAAATATATCGCTCCGCAGATGATTGAAAATGCGATGAAACAATCTCGTTTTATTGAGCAGATTATGGTTATTGGTGAAGGCGAAAAAATGCCAGCTGCTTTTATTCAGCCAAATTTTGAGTTTGTAAAAGAATGGGCTAAAATCCACAAAGTTACTTTAGGAAGTACTGACGCTGAAATCGCTTCAAATCCAGATGTCATTAAAAGAATTGACGAAGAAGTAGAAAGTATCAATAAAAAATTTGGTCACTGGGAACAAATTAAACGTTTTGAATTAACTCCAGATGTTTGGTCAATCGATGGTGGACAGCTTACTCCTACTTTAAAATTAAAAAGAAAAATTATTAAAGAGACCTATAAAGATCTTTACACTAAAATCTACGGAAACAATTAATAAATCAAAATAATTTAACCAAGGGAAAGGCTGTCTTTATAAGACAGCCTTTTTAATATTTTAATAATTCATCTAAAAACAGAAACTGCAAATACAAAGATATGCAGTTTCCTTCTGCAGCTATCAACTATCCCTTTTGATAACTGCGATTAACAAATTAAAATCTAATTTTTTAGGCACCAATTCAAAATTTTAGCGATGTTTTTGGCATCGTCAATACCTCTATGGTGTGTTCCTTCTAATGGAATATTCAACATTTGCAAAGCACCGTTCATACCCGTCTGCCTGTTAAGACCAAACTTTTCAGCAAAATGTTCTTTTACGTTGATATGATCTTCTGCCATTGGATAGGGAACACCAAATGATTTACATTGGTTTTTCAGCATATTCAAATCGTACTGACCGTAACTTGCCCAAGTGTACAAATCTGGATTGTAATCATCAATAAGCTGATTGATGGCATCTTCAAAAAATACTCCGTTTTTATCCAGTAAATCTTGAGTAATGGTTGTTAGTTCTGTACAAAACGAACTTACGCTAGAGCGTTGTGGTTTTACTAATATGCCTTTATTTTTGGAAATCTGGCCTGTTTCTGTATCTAGTAAAGCCAGACCAATTTCAATAATTTCATTTTGCTGGCCTTTCGGGACGGGACCCTGCCAACATGTGGCTTCTAAATCGATAATAATAATTTTATCTGTAGTTTTCATTTTTTCTAATTTTTAAAAAATTTATAATTCTCTGTCTCCAAAAGGAGCTTTCCAATCTTTCGCTAAAATGCGGGTTTTTACCTCATCATAAGAAAGCGGTTCGTAATTATGGCAGTCTACGCCAACATCAAAAGATCGCATCGTTTCATCATCGAACAAATGTCCGTGAGAGTGACCGTATAAGTGCCATGTGCCTCTAAAAGAACTTCTCCATACTTTCATTGCGTAGTGAAATAGGATTATCTTTTGTCTGCCGTTTGGCGCATCTTCGTCGGCGACACTTAATTCGTAGTAATCTTTGATCCATTCAAATCGTTTTGCATAACTCAATGCCGATTTATCGTGATTGCCCTTTATAAGAAAAATAGAACCATTTAATTGATCTAAAATTTCTTTTGTTCGTTCTGGTCTTGCCAAAGAAATATCGCCCAAGTGATAGACAATATCCCGCGGACTTACCTTTTCATTCCATCGTTTAATGAGTTCCGCATCCATTTCTTCTACCGAGGCAAAAGGGCGTTCACTAAACCTGATTATATTCGTGTGACCAAAGTGATGATCAGACGTAAAAAATATATTTTGATTCATTGTTTTTTAATTTTTTTAATTTTAAACCAACAGTAAACAAGCTGTTAGTTTATTTTACTTAACGAAGATTTCCTTCAATTGACTGATGACGTTACCGCTTCCTGAAATGGTAATTTCACCAATTCTATCGGCGATTTTTTCAACATATTCCATCTCTTTCAATTTCCACAACATTTCGTTTTCTTCCATCAGCTTTGCTGTGTTTAGTAAACTTCTTGTTGCTGCAGTTTCTTCTCTTCTCATAATGCTATTGGCTTGAGCTTTTTTCTCAGCAACCAAAACCTGATTCATGATTTCTTTCATATCTCCTGGAAGAATTACATCTCTAATTCCGGCATCAGAAATTTTCAAACCTAAATCTTCGATTTTTGTTTTAGCTTCTTCCAAAATAGCTTCTGCGATTGCATCTTTTTTAGACAATAATTCATCCAAAGTCAATCCGCCCACAAAAGCTCTCAAAGTCAACTGCATAGTTACGTACAATTGTTTTTCGAAGTCCTTGTTTTCGACCAAAGCTTTCATAATATCCACAACTTGGTATCTCACAAGAAAGTTGATTCTTAATCCAGCTTTATCTTTTGTCAACAACTCTTGTCCAGAAATTTCCAGTCGCTGTTGTCTTGTATCAACAGTTTTCACTTCGATAGTAATGGCATTATTCCAGAAATAATGTGTTCCTGATTTTAATTCTTTTACAAAAGTTCCATTCACAAACAACAAAGCTTTGTCGTTGCTTGCTACAATGAATTTTCTTGTAAAATATCTCATTTTAACATTTTCCAATAAGTTTATTGGAAAGTTTTCTGTGATTTCAATCTTAGACAAATCTGCTTTAATGAATCCGTTTTTTACAACTCCTTTCCAAAAAGCATATTTTCCCGGTGTTAAAATCTCTTTGAAATTACCTTTCACAAATTGTAATACGATTTCGTTATCGGCAACCTCAACCACTTCTAAAAGTGAAGTCAATACTTCATTTTGCAATAAAATATCCAACTCAAAAGGAGCCTGAAAAGATCCGTTTAGATCGTAAATCATTACATTTTTGTTTCCAAGAATCCAGTGCAATCCTTCTTCAATTACTTTAATTAATTTTCTATTTTCGAATACCAAGCCCACTTGGTACATTTCGATTTTAATTCTTTTTATCATAATATTTTGTTTGAAGTTTAAGGTTCTAAATCCGTAAACCTCTATTTCTTCTATTTTTCTTATTGTATTTTCTTTCTAATAAAAAAACCTCTTTGTCTTTCTCCTCTAAGAAAAAAGGACAAATAGTTTGTTCTTTTGTCTGTCTGAATTGTTTCTGATTCTTTTTTATTGAGAGAATCCCCAAATTCTCTTAACAATCAAATCAAAAAGAAAACAACTTTTCAAAATACATTACTATTTGTACTGGCTTTATCAGAGTATGAAACTTCGGATCCAAAAATCCTGATTTCATTGACAAAGACAAATTAGTTTTCTTTTGACAATCATCTTTTTAAGAGTGATGTTCTCTGGAAATACAGATTTTCAGTCTGTCGACTTTACCAATTTGTCTAACTAACCTTTATGATTAGTGCAGGATTCGAACCTGCATATTTCTATTGCTCTACCTAGCTGAGCTATCGCATTTCTGCGAATGGGAATCGAACCCACGTCCCATAGATCGTGTGATAATTTTTTGGAAAATCATCAAAACCTCCAAATCAAGCTGCATAGAAAAGCATAATACGCTTTCGCGAAAAGTCTTCTACAATGGTATTATACAGAAACACGCAACAAGGTTTGTTTGATATTGTCGATCAAAGTTTCCCTTGATATGATTTCATTTTAGAAAAGAACTTGCTTTATTTCTTGAGCAAATATTCATATTACACTGCGCAATTATTTTGCGCAGCGTAAAAAAAATTAATTAATCCATTCAATTACAGTCGATAAATAGACTTGTCTGACTTCTTCAAATCGAGTAATATTCGGAATATGATTTACTTCAAGTAAATATTTCGAACCGTCTTTTGCCACGATATAATCATTTCCAATCATATCCATTTTCAAAGCTTCTTTGATATGAAGTGTGTCGGCAAGCAAATCATCATCGACAGGCATAAAACCAGCATTGTCAGGATGAATCGATTTCAGCCAGTCATCACCTTCCAGTTTAATCTGCCAATAGGTATCGCCTATCATCATAATACGAACGGCCTCACCTTCATAATACGGTTCAATGGTAGCGGCAAACTCACTTTCCCATTCTCCGGTAAAACGGTGTTTATTTTCACCGCAATGCCAGTTACCCCATTTTGCAACTGTATCATTTGTAGTATTTACAGAAGCTCCTGCGCTTACAAAACCTCTCGGTGAGCTGAATCTCGAAAGAGATAACGCTTTTACAAGACAAGGAATCTTAAATCGGCATTCGAGCATCGCAGCTGGATTTGGATAACAATCTCCTTTCCAGATCGCAAGACCTGAAATAAAATCAAAATCATTATCGTAAATTCCGTAATAGACAACTTTATCTACAGGTAACATTCCAATTCCGTTCGATTTTTCCATATACAAAACCTCATCTTTTACCACAATTTTTGGTATAGATTGGTGCCAGATAATATGTCCATGATATTGGGCTTTTATACTATCATATTCTTCCTGTTCAATTCCCACAAGGGCAATTCGGTTGTATTTTTGTTTCATCGTTTTAAATTTTAATGTTACTTATTTTATTTCTACACTGCTTCGAGTTTTAAGCGTTTAATTCCAAAATCTGTTTTTCTTAATTTGCACATTCTTCCATCTAAAATGTGGTGGAAAACAATACCTTCAATATCATTTTCTAATAAGAAGTTTTCCAAATCATCGAAATCAAGATTTACAAAATCAAGGATTTCACTACCGTGTTTTACCAAAGTATGTTTCTCAAATTTTTCAGGATTTCCTTGTACTTTTGGTCCGCATAATTCGTAAGTTCCGTCTGTTTTGTTTTCTAAACGGTCGAAAGCTTCGAAGAAATGTTTGTCTTCAGACTTTGATCGGTCGCATTTTAACCAGTGCGGGTGATGTCCTGAAATTGGATCTGCTTCCTGACACGGAATTGCACCATCTGGAATTGTTCTTCCTTTTTTGGCATCGAATCTTTTAAATATTTCGCCACCAATGATAGCTGCTGATGTACCGTCAAATTTTCTGGTTGCAATGGCTTCTCCATTGAAAACCCAATCGTTTTCTATATTGATTTTATTAATTACCCTTCCTAAATCGGCAGGGTTTTTAGCAAATAATGTACTTATCTTTTTCATTTTTTATTGTATTGTTATCTCTGCAAAATTTTATGCAGTAATTTGGCTGCATTGTAAGCATCATCGGCTCCATTATGATTCTTTCCTTCAAAAGATTCTCCTATTAGTTCTAGCTCTTTCAATAATCCTTGAGGTTTCTCCTGAAGGTAAACTAAATTGAAAAGTGTCTTTATATTCAAATAATCATTTCTAAATGGGTTTTCAATTGCTTTTGCTTTACATTCTTGTTCTAATATTTCTTGATCAAAATCGCCATAACCTGCAAATGTTCTATACTTTACCGAATACTTGGAATTAATTTTCTTTAATGCTTTCTCAAGAGAAGTTCCTTCTATCTGTAGTTTTTCATTTGTAATTCCAGTTAATTGGCTACAAAAAGAAGAAACTTGAGAAACTTCTGGTTTGATATAAAAACTTTGTTTATTTTCAATTTTTCCCGTCGATAAGATTAACTTACATACTCCTATTTCGATAATTTCTCTCTGGTTTAAGAGTGTTTCTTCCTTAGTTTCCCAACAAGTTGCTTCAATATCAATCACTATAATTTTATCATATAACACCATGATTTCTAAATTTTTATTTTTTTAATTCACCTTCTTTTGAAGCGGCTAATATTCTAAGTCACTAAGTTTTTTCTTGTATACTTTCTATACATTGTCTAACTCTCTCAGATTCGCTAAGCTTTAATTTTTAATTCTTAATTTTTAATTTCTCTCTGCATCTTCGCAAGAAAAATTTTGTACAGAAGGAGAGACTCGAACTCTCAAAAAACTGATCCTAAATCAGCCGTGTTTACCATTTCACCACTCCTGCTTTTTTATTTGCCACAAAGACGCTAAAGCGCCAAGTTTTCTTTCTATACTTTGACTGAATCTTTTGCTAAGTCACAGAATCCTAAAGTTTTTTTATTCTCTTTGAGTTTTTGTGCCTTTGTGGCAAAATATTTTTTTAATGAGAAACAGGAATCGAACCTGCAGCCTCCCGCATATAAGGCGGACGAACGACCATCGTTCTCTTCTCATTTTTATTTTTAAGGTTCTAAGGAACTAAGATTCTGAGAGGCTGAGTTTTTTTCCTTTTAAACTTTACATCTTTGCCTAGTACCTTAGCAACTAGCATCTCAGTGCCTTTAAAAAAAGCGGCTCATACGGGAGTCGAACCCGTTTCTCCCGAGAGACAGTCGGGAAGGTTAGCCAGTAACCCCAATGAGCCAGTTCCTTCTAGAGAACAAGTGATTTTGGAAGGATTCGAACCTTCGGCCATCTGCTTAGAAGGCAGACGCTCTATCCAACTGAGCTACAAAATCATTTATTTTAGGGCATAAAAAAAGCACCCGATTAAAGGTGCTTCAAGATTTATAAGATATACCTATCCTATTGTCCATATTCATGCACCTGTATTATGTTACATCCAAGATCTAGTCTTGATTGTAGTAGTCTTTCACTGTATATTTTTAAATCAAAATTCATTTTATATGCTGTATTATATTTTGAAATCGTTTTTATCTGGAAATCTTTGTTCCGATTTTCTTCGGCAAAGATAAAGTCGAAAAAATCAATTATCCAAATTATTTTTGAAATTATTTCATTGATTATCAATTAGTTACATCTTAAGTAAATAGATAGAAATTCCTGTCCGCATACTGGTGCAGATTCCTTAATCGTATCAAATGACTGTCTCTCATCGGATTACTTCTTAAGATTGTATTTCACTATTTTGACTACTCATTAAACATTTGTTGCAATAATTTTTTAAATAATTTTTGATAAAAGTGTTTTTACTCATTTTTTGTTTTGCTTTTTACTGTCCTAAACAAAAAAAAGCGCCTTGAAATCAAGACGCTTTTTATATTTTTTCGAATTTGTAACTACAAATTACGGTTCTATTTTATAAAATATATATCGCGTCCAGCATTATTAAGTGGAAATTCTCCCATTAAATAGCTTCTTTTTAGTCCTGCTGACAGGTCGATATGTTGGTTTTGTATTTTCATTTCGGGTGCAAATGTAGTTTTTTATATCTTAAATTAACAAATTTTTATGAAAATTTAAAAAATGAACCTACTTCGATTTTTATGAAATAGTCATTTTTACAGCCAAAATATGTTTGCAGATTCCTCGTTTTCCTTGATAAGCCGTAAACCAATCGCAAGTACATTTTTGAGAATTGTTGTCGATAATCACTTTATGTACAACGCCAGATCCTTTTACTTTGGCTTCGATATAATCAGCTCTTCGTTCAGTAATTTCTACTTCTTCGTTGTCGATTAGTTTTTTGGCATTTTTTAGTCTTGGATTTAAAGAAAGTATTCTTTCGGTTTTAAACGGAAGACGTCTGTAAAAATGAGCTTTTTCACTTAAATCATAACCTAATAATCCCATTGAAGATAAATTAGAAGTCAAATTATCCATGGTTCCAAAATCAATATCATTTTCGATAGAAAGCATTGTTGGATCAAACATTTCATTGGACTTTAATAAACTGTTTAACCCATACACCCATTCCATTGGCAGATTTTCGGTCATGGTTTCCAATACATTTCCTTCTCCTGAAAATCCGCGGTAAGAATCTGGAGAAAACGCCATAAGCAATTGCATTTTTCCAAATTCGCATACAATCGAACACGTTTGTTTGTCTGATGATTCGTAAACGAAGATTTTATCGACTATCGAAAGAATTCCTTCTAACAATCGCAATCTTTGTACACCTCCAATTCTAACACTGTCGGCTGTGGACAAAGTCGAAAACATAAATTTTCCAGCTCTTTTGGTTATAAAGAAATCGCCTTTAACACTTCCTTTCGGCAGACTTTGAAATAGCTGAATGGTTTGAATTTTATTTATCTCAAATTTCAAATCCATATCGGCAAGATACAGTTGAACGCTAGTTAGACCTTTTATCCAACGCATTGGTAACGTCACTTTTTTCTCTACTACTTTTGCTTTGCTCGTAATTACTTGAACGTCCTGCTGACCAACAGCTAAGGTTACTTTTTCATTTTTTTGAATGGCATTCAGTGCGTTCAACATTGGATCATTGAAATCGACATTGGTTGTTCCGCTGGCAATAAATTCACCGTCGATTGCTTCAGGTTTCATGTCGAGTCTTACATACACTCCGTTACAAGATGAAAATCCTTCAAAACGCAATTTTTCTGATCCTGCAGAAACAATTGGATCACGAAGACTTGGTGGAACTGGGCCAAAACTCGAACGAACTACTTTGGCAATTGTACTCCAACATTTTGCAGTAACATACGGATCGGTCAGACTTCCCCAGAAAAAACACGGAATATTATTTACTTCCTCAATTTCGGTTTGATGTGCCAAAACAAGATTATTGATTCCTTTCGTTTTACTGTAAGTCGAAATTCCTTTATAGTTATATTCTAAATCTGTCATTTTCTTTATTTTAAAATTTGCTTAATTAATGATTTAAGCGAAGCATTATCTTTCCATTGCTCAAAAAAGGCAGTTGCTTTTTCTGATGGTTTCTGATTCGTTTTAATTAAAACATCGACGTAGTTTTCTACCATTTTCTTAAAATTAGTCGGTAGTTTTTCTAGTACCACTAAGTTCGCAAAAAAGGTATTAAAAAACTGAAGTAAAGCGCTATTATGTAAAGGCGAAATATCTTTTAAAGCAATTATTCCGTCAGTTAATCTTGAGAAAGCACCGTATTTTTCAGAAGCCAAAAATGCTGTTTTCAGAGCAAATTTCTCAATATCTAAAGTTTGCTTTTCTATAAGATTTATTAATGTTTCAGAAGCCAATAAACGTAAATCTTTTTTCTCTTGGAAGAAGCACGCTGCAAATAAAGTCAAAGCATTTTCAGAAAATCTAAATTCTGGTCTATTCATGACATCTAGAAAACCTCGTAATTCTGGTTTTGAGCCATCTGGAATTCTGCAATTATTCAATAAAGTGAGTGCTAAAGCATCTGAGTTTTGTGGTGTCAAACTATACCAATAATAGGTATTTCCAGCATAATTTAAATTATGATCCCAGCTATTCGATCTGGTGTATATGTCTTGGCTATAAATTAGATAATTTGGAATTTTCGTATAGTTTGGCATATCAAAACGAAGTTCATACCAAGATGGCGATCTTTCTTTTTCTTTGGTTTGATAATTTCTCCATTCATTCCATTGTTCTTTAAATTTGATCTCTGGCGTATATGGCGAAACTACAAACGCAACATCTTTTAAATACGTGTTTTCGAATTCAGAGAATGTGTTATCTGGATAAAAAGTTCTTGCAGCAACCGCCCATAAAGATAGGTTTCCGGTTTCTTTGGTTGTTTTACCTAATGTTGCCAACAATTTAGAAACTAATGAAATAGAATCAATCGTTAGTTTGTCTTCAACTCCTAAAACAAATGACAATAATGGTTTTAATTCGCCTTCAACCTGATCTAATAACAGAATCGCTTCTTCGGTATTTTCTCTTGGCATTCTGGCAATCGCAATAGCTAAATCTAGAGAATCAATTTCTTCATTTACTTTTTGATAGGCTATTACTCTTTCGATCAAAACTTTCGGCGCAACCCAATACGGTTTATGGCTTGGAAAAGAAAGCATTGGCAGTTTCGAATTGGATTCAATTTTCTGCTGTACTTTTTCTAATAAAGGTTTGATTAGAAGATTGGTATTTATTTTTGAATAATGTTTGAAGCGACTATCAAATCCTCCGTTACTATTTACTATTTTTTGAGATAAAAATGATTTCATCACATTTTTATGATCACTTTCAAAATAGTGTTTTTGAAGCTGTTTTTCATACGGCTGTAATTGTGTACTATAATCGACAGGGAATAAATCTCTCTGCTGAATATAGGTATTCATTAAGATTTCAGTATCTAAAGCTTCATCTGAACTAATAAAATTTCCATACTGAAACAAAATCTCGTTCCAGTCTTTTGGCAACTGAACTTCTTCTGTCAATAACAATTCTTTTTTAGGTGCGAATTGGTATTCTTCAAAACCAGAATCATCAACAGCCAATGAATCTTCATCCATAAACTGACTTAAACCCGATTTGATATTTCCCTGCATTAATGAGGCATACGAAGATAGTTTCTCTTTCAAAACTTTATCTTTCGCAGAACCTAATTTTACAAGGATTTTGCTGGCGCGCTCCTGCAATGTTAAATCGGCAATTACGAAAATATCAGCCATGATTGAAGCAATCTGATTATTCAATTTTGGGTTTGACTTGCTTATTTTTTCTAAAATCGGCAAGACACTTTTGATTCCTGCTTTGCAGTCGCTTCGCATCATCATCGGCTCCAGCCATTCTAAAAATGATTTGGTTTTAAATTTCGGATGTGTATAAATTTTCTTCACCAATTCAATTCCGTAACTCGTAACTGGTGGATAAGCATTATGTAAAAGCGAAAATATATTTTCCTGATACACAACTAACTCGTCTTCTGTAGCATTAAATTCTTCGATTCTTTTTCTAAAAAACGATTTAATGTTATTATTCCATTCTTTGGTTTGAATCTGAATCGCATTTTCAAAAAAGAAAGCACGACCCATTTTTTTCTGATCTACCAATTCTTTATAAATAATAGCCCAAGTAGTAAATACTTCATTTCTATTAGTATCCTCAGTAAAAGACATATTATGAAGTACTGTTTCATAATTAAATAACTCAGGAATATCTCTCTGCAATGTTATTTTATCTTCTAATACTTTTTGGATAAAAACTCTCGTCTTAATTTTAGTACGCCATTCATTTATAGAAGCCAAACAAACAGCATACAATTCAGGATTGAATTGTATTAAACCTTGTTCTTCAAATAAACGCAAAATGTGATAGTTAAAGCTTTGCCAGTCGTCTCTTTTTACTTTTTCGAGAATAAAAGTTTCCAGCCAGTTTGGTTTTGCCCACAATAAAGTTTCTAAAATCAAAGGTTTCTGATTGGCTTCGTCCAGTAATTGAAGTGCTTCATCCCACGAATTTATATCCGTTTTATCAAATAAAGCTATCGCACTTAGAGTAATGATTTCTTTTTGTTTTTGGTCGCCTCTTGTTCCCCATCCGTAATCATGTTTGTCTTTTTTTACATAACCTGGATCTTTACTCAAATCTGTATACGTCATCCAATAACGTTTACATTTTTTGATGTGCTTTTTTAAAGCTTCAATATTTCCTTTTGATTTTTCTTTTAGGAAAGGAAGCAACAAATCAATATTTTTTGATTTTATAATAGCGTCATATTCTTCAATAACCTCATCAGAATTTTTACTTTTAGCCGATTTTGGAATCGAAGCCATATTTACTTCTCCAGATTCAGAATATCCTTTTTTAACTTTTTCGGCCAGTATTTTTTCTGCCATTTTCAAACATTCCTCGTCAGAAGCAAAGCTTTTGGTCTGCGTTGTTCCTGATGTTCCGTTTTTTCCATAAGTTACCGTATAATTTGATCCTGTAACTTCGATTTCCCAGAATTTATCTGAATTTCCTTCGATGTATTTGAGACTTTTTTTCATTATATATCGTATAAACATTTCCAACTTGCAAAATAATAAATCCTAAACAGTAAGAACAGGAAAATTATGTCTTTATCGTATTAAATTAGGACAAAAATAAAGTTTACATAAAAATACGATCTGTCTAAAAAGTGAAACCCCGCAAATTGGTATTTGCAGGGTTTTGATTTTTATTGGTAGAGATTTCTTTTTAACAAAACATAAAATCTCTATATCTAGTTTTGTTCGATTCCTTTATCGAGGCTTATTTTTTTAACTTTTGATAAATTATAAGTTATTCCGAAGAAATGACCGAATTTGAATTGGCTTTGTGTTGGTACATCTCCAGAACTGCCTAAATTATACGAGCCTCCAACGTTATACGAATCTGCAATTCTGGTTACTTTCCCCATAGTTAAACCTGCCGTGAAAATAATACGTTCTTGTTTTCCTAATATAACCCCGCCGCCTAACATAATTTGTATTTTTTCGTTTTGGGTAAATGCTGCTCCAAAATTAATGGTGGGAACAATCCAAGAATTCATTCTGATATAGGTATTAATGGTCGTTCCGATAGCTAAATCATAATTTCCTTTATTTTTTAAGGTTATGATTTTGTTTCCCGGTATTGCAGTATCATCATATTTATCAAATTCATCATCAAATAGTGACGTAACAAATAATCCAGCACTCACATCTATTTTTAAACCATTTTTTATCCAAACGTTATAAGGATTCGGGGCAAATTTGGTATCTTCTTCGTTTGTCTTTTTATCAAACCTACGTATTTTAAATTCTAATACATCAATATTTTTTCCTTGTAAATCAATTGGCAAAGTATACGCATTTGAATTTACTGTATCAAAATATTGAATTACTTCCCTAATACTATTTTCAGCCTTTCCTTTAGTTTCATTTATTTTTTTTTCAACTTGTGCATATTTTCTATCATATTTAAATTGATTTAACTGGCTCAATAATTTATTATTAAGACCATAATTTTCTTTTGCAGATTCTAATAATGAATCTTTCTTTTCTACATAAACACCACTATCTAACATTTCCTGTTTATTAAAATCTAGTAATTTACTATCCAAAGAACTTATCACTACACTTAAACTGTCACTTTCTTTAAAAATATCCTCAATTGTTCTCGGCATTTTATTATTACTATACATACCTCTTTCGGCATCAGCAATAGCTCCTTTAAATTTATTTCCATCAGTATCATTAAATAGAGATATACTTTTGGTGTCAATTTTATAAGTATATTTAGAGGAATCTCCATTTATTAATCTAATGGAGACCATGTCTTTCGATTTTACAGAAAGCCATCTGGTCTTTACTAAATCACATACGGCATCTTTACAAACTCGAATACTGTGTTTATGAGGTGTTCCCAAATCAACTTCAATAATTTTGGTATTTACTTGGCTGTAGCCTATAAATCCAAAAAATAAAAAATAAAAAAATAAGGTTGTTTTCATGATTTCTAATGTTTTTAGTTAACATTTCAAATGTATCTTAACAACTATATATCAATCAATTACCCTTTCGGGTGATATTTTTCAAGTATATTAAATGTCTCAAAAACAGAAATTTTACAAAAAATGCACAAAATCATTTTTAGACTTTGTACATTTTTGTTTTTATTACAGATAATTTTATTCTTCTAAAAATGGTGGTATTTCTGTAGGGATTCCTAAATCATTCAATTCCTTTCTTGCTTGATTTAATTCGTTTATTATAGTATTTTTAATAAAATCTTCATTATACACGGCTTGGATATCAACAAATGTTTCATTTCTCCTATGTCCTCCTGTTTTCCATTTTATTGATGTTGGTCTAGTTCCATTTGGAAGCCAATACGGCCCTCTTTTCCAATCTCCGTTCATTGTTCTTTTTAAAGTACCTGTTAATAAATAAAATCCAGGCTGAACTGTTAGTGTTCTATAACTGCTGCTTCCTCCCCTATTCCAATCTGTTTTATAGTAATAACATATCGTCTTTCTATATTCTTCTCTTCGAACTTTCATAAAAGCTTGGAAAGTTTTAATTATCTCGTTTTGTAAATTTAAAGTTCTTTGTTCATAAGTATTTCCTGCATTTGGGTCAGTGCTAAAAATATAATATTGATGAGCTGTTCTCACCTGACTCGTTATTTTACCTTTCATACTGGCATCAAAAGGTGTTACTGAATTTTCACATTTCGTAGGTTTGTCCTGCGCTTTTAGCAGATAAATACTCATTAGAAAAACAAGTACTGTTGTCATTAGTTTTTTCATATTTTTTTATGTTTTTTAGTTAACGTTTCAAATGTATTCTGAGAACAGTATATCAATCAATTACCCTTTTGGGTGATATTTATTTTGTAAAATCCTATATCTTTTTTTTGTAAGTTTATCCACGTTAAGCTTAAACAGCAAAATCACCCAAAAGGGTAATTGCAGACAATTGTTCTATTCTTCAACTTTGTAATGAAAATGTTTAGACCATGAAAATAAAAGTTGCCATAGTAGAAGATGATAAGAATTACAATCTAGCGCTGAAAAATATCATTGACTTTCAAAAAGACATGGAATGCGCAGCTCAGTTTTTTAATGGGAAAAGCGCAATGCAGAAGTTGAAATCCATAGAACCAGACGTGGTTTTAATGGACATTCATCTTCAGGATTTATCAGGAATCGATATCGTTTCTGAATTAACTGAGGCTATGCCTGGAACTAGTTTTATAATGTGCACCAGTTTTGAAAATGACGAAAAAATATTTTCGGCTTTGAGGGCTGGTGCAAGCGGTTATCTTGTAAAAGGTGATCCTTTGGCTAAAATTATTCAGTCCATAACCGAAGCTTATAATGGAGGTGCCCCAATGAGTTTTTCCATTGCAAAGCGTGTTTTACAGCATTTTCAGGAATCAAAGGCACAAGTACAAAGTTTAGCCTTACTTACAGTAACTGAAAAAGAAGTCCTTGAATTGCTGGCACAAGGTCTGCTTTATAAAGAAATCGCCGATAAAAAAAATGTCACAATCGACACCGTAAAAAAACACATTGGCAATATTTACAGAAAACTGAAAGTAAGCAACAAAATTGAAGCAATTAATAAGTTTAACACCAAAAACTAAAAAATTATGAGTTCAGATGAATTACAAAAAGAAATTAATGGTAAAGCACTTTTACCAGATTTAATATCTCAAATCGAGGTTCTTGATATTATGAAAGAAGATCAAGTCATCTCCAGAATCGCTAATCTGAAAAGTTTAGAACTTGAAGATATGGAATATGATATATTTATTAATTCAAAAAGTTTTGTATATGAAATATTCGTTTTTTATGACTCTATGCCTATAGAAATAAAGAAGACATTAGAATATTTCAAGATCTATTTCATACAGGATGATGATAATCGCTTTTCAATCTGCTTTGCTCTATCTTCTGAAAAAACCGAAAAGTCTGTAACCAATGATTTCTTTTTTAAAATTAATGGTAGAGAAATAGAAAAAATGGATGTAAATGAATTTATAAAATATACTAAAAACTATCAAAACAAATTACTTCCAAGAATTAATTCTCAAACCATGATTAATGGTCTTCCAATGAGAAATACAGAAACAATTAGTTATAAACTTAAAGATCTTTATTTTTTTATTATTAAACATTTTTTAATCAGACAGAATTATAAATACACTGAATTATATTTTCAAATGATTCAATTTGAAAAAACTACTGAGGAACAAAATAATCGAAATAAATTGAGTTTAGTAGTTCGAGCGCAAGGTACTGACATCTTTATAGATAATAAAGGCGATGCTTACGACTTCGGAACCGTTTATCCATAAAAAATGGAGGTATTACAAATTCTGTACATCTGTTGTTTAGTAGCAGCAACAATTAAAGCAACAGTTTTGGGCTGGAGATATTCTCTCCAGTTCCAAAACTATTTGGCTGTTTATTTAATTGGTACACTTGGTCTAGAATTTTATGGTAGCATTAAAACTCTTTTAAAACAATTTAATTTTGCAGTGTTTTTCAATATTTATGCAGTGTTTTGTATTCTCTTCTTTGGAGTTTATTTTTCTAGAGTTTACATTAGAACTTTTAAACGAATTGGAATTTTCGCAACTTCGGGTCTTCTGCTTTATCTTTTATTTTTTGTTGAAATTCTAAGCAAACAATTTTTACCTCAGCTTGGGATATTGGTCGCTTTATTTTACATTTTTAATTCCATCTTATGGTTTTTTCAAAAATTGAAACTTCCTGTGGAAGGAAAAATTACAGATGATCCCAACTTTTGGATTTCGACTGCTTTACTTTTTTGGAGTACTTACATAATTTTTAGGTTTACACCAATGTATTTGTTTGAAAAAGAAGATCAGATTTTTCTAAACATTTTAAGAAAAATTGGTTCTGTAGTAAACTTTATCATGTACGCTTTATTTTATTTTTCTCTCTTAAAATACGAAGCTATAGCCAAAGAACGAAACAAATGAGAGAGCTTCCACATGAAATAAAACTCACGTATATAATTGCTATTATTGTGATGCTTCTTTTTGTATGTTTCATTGTTATGATAGTCTTTATCTACAACAAAAAACAACTCATTCAGCAGCAGGAAAACCAAATAAAAGAAAGCGAATTCCAAAATCAATTATTACAGAAAGAGTTAGAACGACAAAAAGCAATTCAGTTAGAAAGAGAACGCATTTCTCAGGATATGCACGATGATTTAGGCGCTGGGATTTCGGCTATAAAACTTCAGGCTGAGTTTTTAAAATATAAAATTCCGCAAGAAAGTTATTCCGAAGATCTGGAAGCTATTATCAATACTTCTGAAGATATGAATCTCGCTATGCGGGAAATTCTCTGGAGTTTGGATTCGCAAAATGATACTATTGACAACTTTATAGAATACAGCACTTTGTACATCAAGCGTTTTTTAAATAAAACGACAATCGATTTGCAATTCAATTCTAGTATTTTAGAAACCGAAACTAATTTATCGGTTAAAGCAAGACGAAATCTTTTTTTAGTGACTAAAGAAGCCGTACATAACGTTTTTAAACACAGCCAGGCGAATCATCTTTTTATTGAATTTCAACAAACCGAAACCTCTTTTACCATTAACATAATCGATGACGGAATTGGACTTTCTGAGAAAATTCAAAAAGGAAACGGACTCACTAATATGTCTGCCCGAATGGAAAACATAAACGGAACTTTTAAAATTATTCCCGTGCAAAAAGGCACACGTTTATTGTTTACCTATCCGTTCCAGTATTAATTTACTTCTGATTGTATAATTCTTCCCTAATTTGAATTAAAGTCCGAATTGCTTTTTCTTCATCTGGTTTTTCAGGCAAAGTTGATATCGAATAACAATTTTCGATTGAAGCAATTAATGCATCTGCCATTTCGAGTAAATCCTCGTATTCTTTGTTTCCGGCTTTTATGTCTAAAAGTTCTTCTCGGTTTGAAACTCTGATATTTAATTTTCCAGTTGAAAGAATCTGTTCTGCCGTTTGCAAAAGTCGAATGGTGTGCATCATGTTTTTGCTGTCGTAATTTTTTCCGTGCTGCTGATTCGTGTTGTAACGGTCTTCGTTGCGTTTTTCGATCCAGTTCCAGTATTCGGTGTATTCTTTGCAATATTTCGAATATCCGTCTTGATTGCAGGATAAATATCCAATTGGTTTTTCGGTTTTAGGAATCGACGACAGCGAAACTTCGTTAGAGTTTTCTTTCTGAATAATGCCTTTATAACCCAGCGATTTTTCCTGATCGTAAAACATTGCAAACATTCCTTTTGAATTGGGCAGATCAACCAAACCAATTTGTTCTTGTTGAAAATTATTCTCCTGCAGAAATTCTGAAACAGAAACCGTTTTATACCCTTCCAAAACATAACAAAAATCCAAAAGACTTTTCTTTTCCTTTGGCAGCGGATTTACGATTTTTTTGTTTAAACCTCTCGCCTTTTTAATCTGCGTTACGGCATAACCGGCAAAAGAATCTTTGCAGAGTTTCGACAGAAAATTTTCTAGTTTCAAATGATTCATTAACGGATGTTTGTACAAAATACAATCATCTGGCGAAGCCAAAATCTCTAGAATATTAGGATTATTTCTAAGCAGTAATTCTACAAAACGACCTATTTCGTAATACACCTCATCATTGGTTTCATTACTTATCTGCGGAATATAATCTAAACCAAAGAATTTTTCTTTTGGAAGATAATAAACGCCTTTTATATCAGTATCCGAAGTTGGTGTGTTTAGCCCAAAAGACCTGCTTCCCGAAATGGCTTCGAAAAGAATTAGGTTTTGGGATTTTAAATCTTGAATGGTCATTTTTAAATTATTATGTATTTTTAAATACTGTAAATATAGAAGATAAAAGTTTCGATAACCGAAGTTCTTTTCAAAAATAACTCTTAATAAAGTAAGAAAAAGAATATATTTACGGTTTGCAAAAAACAACAAAAACGGTTTTCTACCAAATCATCTTGTATTTTACGGATTGCTGTTTTTATTAAAAATTTTAAATACCTTTGAAGTATGAGTACAGCAACTAAACCCAAACATATCGGTAGAAATATCAGCCGAATTAGAGAGCTTCGCGGAATGAAACAAGGAGCACTCGCTGATGCCATTGGCACAAGCCAGCAGACTATTTCCGGAATTGAAACCAGCGAAACTGTTGATTTCGAAAAACTGGTACTAATTGCAAAAGCACTTGGCGTGACAGTAGAAGCGATTGAAAATTTTACTGAAGAATCTGTTTTTAATTTCTTCAATAACTTTTATGATAATAGTTCAAGTCAAGGAAATAGCTTTAATCAAGGTATGAATGCTACTTTTAATCCTCTTGATAAAGTTGTCGAACTTTACGAACGTTTGGTTCAAGCCGAAAAAGATAAAGTTGAATATTTAGAAAAGTTGATGAAAGGGAAATAACTGTTTTTTTCTTTTTTTATATAAAATGGAAATGCGCAAACTTTTTATAGATGTTTGCGCGTTTTTTGTTTATGATGACATTAATTTTTCTGTGTGATAAAATCATAAATTTCGGTTGTCAATGTTTCAATTTCTTTATTTTCAGATAAAACTTCCCATGAAAAATTTTGATTAAAAACTAACTCACTTAGTTCTCGTTTATTAATTATTGTTCCAAAAGAGCCGTCTGACTTTACTTCGTATGTAGATTGATTAAGTATGAAAGTTGAAGAAATTTTTCCCATTTTATTTCTTATTTCTTCTAAAAATTCTCCAACATATTTTTTTGCATAATCAGAATATTTGACTTCTGCTAATGCTTCTTCAATTTTCAAAAAAATGTCTTTTTCGTGTGACTTAACTAACTTCTTATTACAAAATTCAATTAAGATTGCTTTCCACATTTCATTAGTCAAAAGATTTTCTATCTCTCTCACATTCCAAATAATCTTAGGAATAAAATTATCATTTTCTGCATCTTGTAATCCTTTTAATCTAATTGCTTTACTAATATCTTCTTCAGAAGCATCAGAATCTGCTAAAAGAAAAATTCTATTACTAATTGCCAAAGAATTTATATCTTTCAAAATAACTTCAACATCATCCTTTTCTGCTTTGTCGTCAAAAATATAATGATCAATATTAGAACCTGCGTATTCAAAAAATGCAAAATCTATATCTTCTTTTGGATAAGATTTTTTAGTAGAATCGCAGTACGATTTTAAAAAGGCTTTAATATAATTCCTGTCTGATATTCCTTCAACCCAAATACTACAATTTGCCATAAAAACAGAAGAATTATTTACACCCAATTCCTTAAGCAATTTGTTATTTCCTCGGTTTACATTTTTAATACTAAATTGTTTTTCTACGTTTTTAGTTTTTTTTGGAGTAAATGAATAAATAGAAACATCATCTTTCTCTATAGTTAAATCTAAAAAATGATTAGAATGTGTAGTAATTATATAAGTTAGATTTTTCTTTTTTAAATCATCATTATTAGTTATTTGTTCTAGAAATAAACGCTGCATTCCAGGGTGAAGATTTAATTCTGGTTCATCAATAAATATCAAAGAATTATCCTCAGCCATAAAAATCTTATACATCAAAATAATGATTGCCTGTATGCCATCACCTAATCTAAATAAATCTCTATCTTTTTCTCCTTCAATGTGAACACAAATATTTTCTAGATTATTATTTCCTGCTAAACTTTCATCTTTATTAAACTCAGCAACAATATCGATTTTCTTATTATCAAAAAAGTATCTTCCAATAAAATTTTCAAACTTCTCAAAAGATTCTCTGATTTCTCTTTTTGAATTTCTACTATTAAGAATTTCTTTGTAAAGATGAATTCCTGTAAAAACATCCACTTTTTTCTTATCTAACTTATAGTAATTTGTAAGTGTTTCTAAAAAAATATCATTTTCTATTTTCTGATAAACTGAATTATTTAATTTAAATAATGAATGAGCTGTTCTCAATGTAGGAATATAGTAGCGTTTCACATTTTTAAATTCTTTAATTAAATTGGCATTGGCATTTATAAAATCATCGTATTTTTCCACAGGTAAATTATGTCTAATTCCATTTATCACATCAAGGTTATTTTTTACTTTATCAGCTACATCTTTTTCAAATTCTAATACATCTAATAAGTTATTAATATTACGTGGAATATATACCATTGCTTTTAAAAGAGCTGTATTATACTCTTCAAATTTATTGATATCTATTCCAACAATGTCAGAACACATAAAGGATCTCATGAACATACTTTTCCCACTATTATTAGCTCCTACGATAATATTTATTTTATTCGAATTTGGAAAATAAAGAAGTGATTTAGATTCATCATCTATAAAATAATTATTTAAATCATCTCCAACGCTTCTATCATTAAATATAATGCTGTATCCCATAGTTTTAATCTTTAACAATTCCCTTAAAAAACAAATCCAACTCCTCATTCAACTTTTTCCCGCTTCCTAACTTACTCGCATTTTCCTGATTAAATTTTACCGTTTCCAATAAAAAATCAGTTATTAAAGTTTCTTTTGGGTGCAGGTATTTTTCGTTTTGACAGGCTTTTATTTGTTGTAATTCCAGTATTTTTTCTTGTATGTTTTTCGGTGCAATTGGCAATAGTTCGGCAAAAGCTACGGGCGGAAAAGTATTGTTTTCTATAATCCATTTTCCGGCTAAAGCGGTGCGTAAGGCGTAGAAATAACTTTTTAGTTTTACTTCCTGCATTTCGCAGACTTCCATAAAGTTTTTTGTCGTTCCTAAATAATGGTGCAAAACTGCTATTGGCGAAAAACATTCTGTGGCTATCTCACGCATTTGTTTTGTAAATTCTTCATTCTCAAAATACACAACAGGCGAAAACAACCATTCCATCAAAGATGCACTAGATTTTGCTAATAACCTTACGGTTTTCCGTAAATCCCATCCAGAACCGTCAAGATCGTCTTCGGTCATGAATTCGATTACGTCATTTTTTTCCCAAAGCGATAAGTAATATTCAAGTTTGTGCTTGTATATAAAACGGATATCATAGTCGCTGTCTGGAGAAGCAAATCCCCAGGCACGGCTTCCAGATTCTGCGGCAAAGAGTATTTCTACGTCTTTTTCGAGTTCAATTTGTTTTAATTTTTCAAGTATTTTTTCTTTCATGATTGTTTTGTTTTTTGAATGCCACTAAGGCACGAAGTCGCTAAGTTTTTTTTTTTCGCGAAAAATAAACCTTTGCACCTTTGAACCTTTGTACCTTTGAACCTTTAGAAAAATTATTCTTCTAAAAAGTCTTCTAAAAATCCTATGAACTGTTTTCCGTCGGAAGTCCAGCGTAGTCCTTGTCCGTTTTCTACTCGAATTTCGTATACGAGATTGTGTTTGTAATGGTAGAAAATATTCCACCACGTTTTATGGCTGATGATGTACTGAATGAGGTTTTCTACCTTTTCTTTTTTCTGGATTGTATTTCCTTTTATTTCTCCGAAAATACTGTTTTTATTTCTTCCCACGTGTTTTTCCCAAGCTCTCACTGCTATCGAAATTTCTTTATTATAAGGCTGAAAACAACTTTCTAAAAGAATTTCTTTTGCAGGCGGAATTCCGTTTTCATCACGCACACTCGCTGGTGTTAAACGCTGTCCTAAAATAAGTAAAATACTTTCGAAAGGTGTTTTTTCGAATGCTTGAATTAAACTGGTTTGAAACTCATTTGATTCATTTTCAAAATTTTCCAGCGCAGTTTTAAAATAAAAAACAGCATCTTGCAATGAAACGATAATTTCTTCTTTGAAATAAGGCAATCTCGAAATTTCTGTTTTCTGATTATAAAATAAAATCAGATTTTCCGAAAAAAGACACAGATTTTCGTCTGTTAAAAATCTAGCATACCTTTCTTTCCAGCTTTTATTCAAAAGAGGGATTACTGCTTTTATTTCATTAAAAAGAAGATTTGAATTCATTTTTTGTGTTAATCAAATGTCCCGATGGGACATAATACCTTACCTATATTTTTTACCAACGAAATGTCCCCATGGGACATATTCTACAAATCTATTACCGTTTCTTTTGCATCTATTTGTGCCAAAACATATTTCATTAAATTGAAATTAGCAGAAGCGTTATCCAGAATCCAAGCATCAGAAGTTATGGCAATATAATCACTTTCGGCAATTACCTTATCGGGATTGTTTACTAATTGTACTTCCCAATTTAAGTTATTGTCTAGAGCGATTTCTTCTATCATTTGTTTTAACTTTCCGCTGTTTGAAACGGGTTTATCAAATAACCAGACTGCTTTTTTAATTTTTTCCTTTCTAAAAAAGTCGGTTATAATTTCAATTGCCTGCGAAGTCTGATTTACTTTTTTATACGTTCCGTAAACACTCGACAAATCGCGGATAAAACCATCTTGTCCTTTAAAAACATAAGCATTCGACAACGTACTTTCGAGTAAAATCAAAACATTAAATCCGTCGACACAAATCTCTTTTCCTTCCAAATCCTGGCTTTGGATTTCTTTTGATTTTCGGTTTTCGATTTGCTGCTCAGAAGCGCTCATGCCACGAACCGCTTGCTGCTGACGTGCATTTAAGCGATAACGGTTTCCAACTAAGGTTAAAGTCGATTTTTCGCCATAACCTCTGCTCAAAAAATAATGCATATCGGTTACGGCTTCTTTCAGTTTGAACTGCATTTTTGCCGTTCCGAATAAAGCGTCGTCGCTGGCTTCTTTTCCTCGGTTTTTAAGATTGGTCATGATCTTGCAAATGTATAATATGTCACCCCGATGGGGCTCTATCGACATAATCTTATAATTTCTATAAATATTTCATCCCCATGGGATTCTTTTAAATCCCAAAAAAGCTTTTGGCATTTTTAGTTGTTTCTGTCGCTACTTTATCCAAAGCAATTCCTTTAAACTGCGCAATTGTTCCTGCTACATAAGGCAGAAAAGACGGTTCGCATCGTCGTTCGTGGTATTTTTTTAAAAGGCTGTTCGGAACGTTTTTAGGAAGCATAAATGGCGCATCGGTTTCAATCATCATTCGGTCGAGCGGTACGTACTGAATGACTTCTTTTAAATGGCTGAAACGTTTGGTATCTGAAATCGCTCCCGTAAAACCCAGATAAAATCCGTTATCAAGATAGGTTTTGGCTTCTTGCAGACTTCCTGTGAAACAATGTACAACGCCTTTTGGCAGTTTCGGCAGATACTCTTTTGTGATGTTCATAAAAGAACTAAAAGCGGCTCTTTCGTGTAAAAACAAAGGTTTCTGAACTTCGATCGCCAATTCTAACTGGGCTTTGTAACATTCTTCTTGTTTGTTTCTAGGGGAAAAATCACGATCGAAATCGAGTCCACATTCTCCAACGGAAATTACGTGTTTTTGTTGTAATAGATTTTTTAATTTCGAAATGCTCTGTGCATCAAAACTCTTCGCATCATGCGGGTGAATTCCTGCCGTCGCATACAGCACGCCTGGGTATTGTCGCGCAATTTTAGCTGATTCTTCACTATTTCGTACACTTGTACCAGTTAATATCATTTGCGATACGTCGGCATCGATAGCGTCTTGTACAACATCGTCTATGTCGTTTTGGAACTGTTTGTTGGTTAGGTTGATTCCTATGTCTATATATGTCATTTTTTTTAAAGTTACAAAGGCTCAAAGGGACAGAGTGACAAAGGTTTCTTCTCTTTGAGTCTTTAATTTTTTCTTATTTAAATTTTACAGAAGTTTCAAAAGTCTTTCCTCTTGCTTCTTGCTTCTATCCCACTCTCTCATTCTCTATTCTCTCTTCCCGTAAATAATCTGGTTTTTAAATTCTGCTTCGATCACTTTTCCGTAGATAATTTTGGTCCAGCCATTTTCGAATCCGTGGTGATTGGCGATTAGGAAACCTTTGCTTTTATCGGTTTTTATAATTTTGTGGGCGTCAATATATCGGCCTTTTACTTTACAGAAGACGATATCGCCTATTTGATAATCGTCGCTTTTTTCGAAAGTCAGCAGACTTCCATTTTTTAGAATCGGGAGCATTGAATCTCCAAACGCTTTCATCTTTCCATTTCCGACTGTTTCTAATTCTGTTTTCAGTCGCTCATATTTGTTCATTTCTTTTTAAGTTGCTAAGGCTCAAAGAGGCAGAGGTTCAGAGGTTTTCTCCTCTTTGTGCTTTTTATTTATTATTTTTATTTTGCCATTAAGGTGCTACGTTTTTTGCCGTAGATTAACAATGATTTCAATCTTAGTGAAACAAACTTTACACTTAATAAAAACCCAATTATTTTCCCTTGCTAAACTACCGCGACTTATTGGCGGCGCAGGAAGAATTTGAACCCTCGTCTTTTGGATATTTTAATTTCTTTATAGAACGCACTGCAGTGCGTCTCTACAATTGATGCGTTAAAAAACCTTTGCCGCTTTGTTGCTCTGTTCCTTTGTTCCTTTCAAGATCAAAAATCTCCGTAATATACTTGGAAGCAAGGAAGTTTCAAATCATTTCTCCAGGTATCGACAACTTGGTTTCTATCATCAAGAACAAATTCTACGAAGTATTTATCTTTTATAAATTCGTTATAGATTTCAGTTTTGATGATGGAATCTTTTCGGCTGTCTTTGGTTTTACGCATGATTAAATCATCGTATTCAATTTCATGTTTTTGAAGGAATCGCAAGGTTGGGTCTTTGTATCGGTCTTCTCTTCCAGAAACCAGTAATATCGCATATCCTAATTTCTTATAGTTTCTCAATATGTTTGCAACCGGATTGTTGATTTCGTCTTCATCACATTTGCTGGCATCAAAAGGGTTTCTTCCGTTCATTAAAGCCAGAGTTCCGTCAAGATCGCAGATAATTGCTTTTGGCAAATCTGGGTTTTGATCACAGTATTCCAAGTTTTTTTCGATTTTTTTTATAGGTTTGAAATCAAATTTTTCTTTGGTTTTCTTCAATTCGTAATACATCTTTTCGATTATCTTTCTTGGCACTTTTCGGTCTCTTTTGTCATTTCTGGTAAAAAGTTCTTCCAATGGTAAATCAAACATTTTGAATTCAATATTTGCCATTTCAGAAAATTCGATTACAGGTTGTTTCAGATATTCTGCTTTAGCATTACAAGTATCCAAAATTACATTCCATCCATTTGAAAGCAGGGTTTTAATCTGCACGTTGATAATTTTAGAAATCATACTTTCAACAGATGGATCCATTACTTCCTGAAATTGAGAAAACCTGATTTCATCACGACTAATTCGCATGGTTTTGGCTTCAGTTCTCACTTTCCATTCGGCAAACGTACTTTTCCCTGATGCCGGGCATCCGACTAATATCGTTAATGTTGGTGTCTTTTTCATTTTATAATCATGTTATAATCTTGGATCTAATGTTTTTTCTATTTCTTCATTGTTGATTCTTTTCAAAAGAAGCAAACGCATTAAATAATTTTCATCTCCTAAATCTTTATACGGAATCTGAAGCATCTTCTGATTGATTTCCCAGCCGTTTATAGACTGTTCTAATTTTCTTTTTACGTTTCTTTTATCTAAATAATAATCGAAATCCTGATGAAAATTCACTCCATAAATCATCGTCAGGTAATTGTTGTTTCTGACTTTAAAACAGGGTGGCAAACCTTTAATGTAATTCTGAACCGGTTTTATCATGATTCCTTCTTCGTTTGCTTCGGTAAGTTTTTCAAAAAAGGCATAAATTTCTTTTAGCTTTTCTTCTCTGTTTGAAGCATTAATTTCTAAATGCAAAAACGGATCGTTGTTTATCAATTCGTAAGTCAAATTGCTGTTTGGCAATATTTCTTCACCAGAAATTTTTACTTCTTTTAAGATTGTAAAAGGTTTAAAATAGATTTCACCATCAATACCAAAGGTATCGATCTGATTTTTAAATACATTCAATGATTCTTGCTGTTTCTCTAAATCCGGAATTCTTATCGCCTGCAAAGCATCATACTGACGTATAATGTGCGTTTTATGTTTCGCAGCAAATTCTTTTCTAGAAAGCTTCTCTTTATCTGAAACATAGGTTGTAAACGCTTCGTCATTTTTGACCTTGATTATTTTTTCAATCAATCCAGATTCTTTCAAGTACAAATTTTGCGTCTGTAAAGCGTCGTAATAACCTGTGAATTCTTTTTCGATTAATCCTCCTCCAAGCACTTTCCAAGGCAATAATTCAGAAGCAATTAAAAGGGTTTCGAATTCAGGGAAATCTACGAGCATTTTAGCATGTAAATCTCTCAAACTTTCAATGGCTTGTTCAGTATCGATATGATCCATTTTGAAACCGTTTCGGGAAACAAAATACGTTTCTTCAATATTTCTCTTCAAATAAATGGTACAGTAAGATCCCATGTATTTCTTTTGAACTACAAATTCGGTCACACCATTTTCCATATAATAATGAATCGCCGTTTCGATACTCTCTATTTCGTTTTTTGCTTTGTATTTTGGTGCTGGCGAAATGGTTGGCGAAAAATCATTGATTTTGTTTTCACAAAACCAGTCTATTCTATTTCTTACTCTAAAGTCTAACATTTTCTACTTTTTTTGAATGATTACCGCACTTGTCGGATAAACTCCTTTTACACAATCTCCCACTCCGTGAAATTCTTTAGGATTTGGAAAAATTTCATTTATAAGCGATACGAACTCTGCATTTGATAATTCGAAATCATGATCATCATGTCTGAATTCTTCTGTCAATTCATAATTTACATTAAAGTCTTTGTCTGGCGTTGTAACAAAAAGTTTGGTGAACTTTGTATTGTCTCTTATCCAAATCAAGATGTTTTTTGCTTCTTCCAATGAGTTATGTTCAATTACTTCACTTAAAACAATCTGACCTTCAAAGTCTTTTATTTCTTCTAAGCTTTCTACCCAGATTAGATTTTCTGTTCTTTCTGATTCCTGAATTTTATAGGCAATATGTTTAAAATCAACTTCGTCGTAAGCATAATATTCTTCTCTAAATCCTTTTTTATGAAGCTGTTTGTAATATTGCAATTCGCCACAGCCAAAGTCTAAAACAGATTCTTCAAAATTGATTCTACTGCAAATAAATTCTTTTCTAGACTGATGTGTATCTGTAAATACAAACTGAACTTCATTATTAAAATAGGCTTCTAACTGAGGTTTAAATTTCTCAAACTGACTTGGAGAACGCATAATTCTTTTTATAAAAAGGTAAAATACGAAATACGGAATTCCAGTAAGATTGGTAAACATTGTGATATGTTTCTGAATGAAATGATCATCGATAAAAGTGTACACCGCATATTTGTTTGTAAAATGCGAAAACAATGATACCAACGAGAATTTCTGCATCGCTTCTCTCACTGTAGCGCCTTCGATTTTTAGTTCGAAATTGTTTCCTATTTTATTGACAAGTATAATTCCGTCAATATATTTTG